>NZ_CP067102.1:600000-900000 GCF_016616885.1 Bradyrhizobium diazoefficiens
TCGTCTGCCGACAGTGCCGACAGGAAACCGTTGGATGGGCGTACCATCGTTTCCAAATCTGCCTCCCGTCTCATCCCGCCGGTGGAACGCCCGCCACCGAATCCGCTATTTCCTGCACGGGTAAGTTCCATCATGTTCGCGGCGGGATATTTTGGCAATTGGTTCATTGGTCACGGCTGCGGTCCCCCCATCGCTTGATGCCGATTGGTGTGCACACCGGCATGCAGTCGGCACATCGTGCGGAAAGTAACATCGTGCGGAAAGTAGACGTGTCGCAGCGCTGCGCCTGCTTCACCCAAGACAGCCTCTCTGACCAATTCAATCGTGATGAGATGAGGACGCAACATGTCGAAGTCGGCAGCGTCGAGCATTTGCAGCAATCGGTTGGGCGGTGGTCCGCTTGCGATCATGCAGGATCATCCAGCGTTCGACGGGACGTCGGCGCCGACATCTGGTTTGCCCGCCAAAATAAATCTATCTTAATGGTTGTGTTGTTGTCCATATACCCGTTGAGGGGCAGACAGCTTGCCGCATTTGCGGCGGAAATAGAAAAAGGAACTGCGTGCTGATTCGTGCGTGCGACCGGCGTGCCAGTCCTGTGTCATTGGCCGGGAATGAGCGGCAAGGGGGACTTCATGAGCTGGAAGCGCGCAATCGATCGCAGACATTGCATCCGCATGTCCGTCGGTCGTCCGCCGATCCGCATCATTTTGCTTCTTCGTCGATCCTTTTCAGCCATCAGCAATCGCTTCGCGCCATTGCGTAGCCTGGCCGCAGATCTTGCGTTCGTCCCGTTCGCACGGCCGACTGTGCGCGCGGAATCGCGGAAACGAGAAATTCGTACGAACACGGCGTTATTGTCCGCGACGCTCGTGAGGTAAGAGTCCGTTTACCGCGAGCGCAGTCCTTGTGAGCCTCAGCACAACATCGAGAGACGGTCGCACACGCGATTCCGATCGCGCGTGATTTGAGTCAATTCGCGCGAACCGTGCATATCTCCCCATTTTGGCGGGATTTTTTTGCGCATGTCATGCCGCTGTTATCGGCGCGTTTACCTGTTGCGAATCCGGCCCGATGCCGCGCGCGGGATTTGCCGACAACCGCAGCCTCGCGCGGTCGAACAGCAAACTTCGCTTCAATATCCGTATTAGCACGGAGGATGAAATTAACGGGACCGTGAAATGGGTTGTCTAACGATCTAGGGAGCGGACTTCCGCCGACTCCAAGCGCGGCGCAGGCGTCGAGGTCCAGCTCAGTCAAGGCGTAGTTCATGGATGATCTGTTGCGGGAGTTTCTGACGGAGACCAGCGAGAGCCTGGACACCGTCGACAATCAGCTGGTGAAGTTCGAGCAGGAGCCGAACAACGCCAAGATCCTGGATAACATCTTCCGCCTGGTCCACACCATCAAGGGTACGTGCGGCTTCCTCGGGCTGCCGCGGCTTGAAGCGCTGGCGCATGCCGGCGAGACGCTGATGGGCAAGTTCCGCGACGGCATGCCGGTGACGGGACCGGCGGTGACGCTGATCCTGTCCTCGATCGACCGCATCAAGGAAATTCTCGCAGGGCTCGAGGCGACCGAAGCCGAGCCCGAAGGCAACGACCGCGATCTCATCGACAAGCTCGAAGCGATGGTCGAGCAGGGCATGGCGGCTATGTCAGCGTCGGCGCAGCCGATCGCCTCAGGCTCGGCGCAGCCGATGCCGTCAGGCTCGGCGCAGCCGATGCCGTCAGCGTCGGCGCAGCCGATCGCCTCAGGCTCGGCGCAGCCGATCGCCTCAGCCGGTGCCGCCGCGCCCGTTGCGGAAGCGCCGCCGCTGGTGCCGGAAGCGCCCGCCGCCGCGGCGCCCGCGCCCGCCAAAGCGATGAGCACGGGCACGCTGATCGACCAGACCCTGGAGCGTCCGCTGCGTCCGGGCGAGGTCTCGCTCGACGATCTCGAGCGCGCCTTCCGCGAGACCGCGATCGAAGCGCCGGTGCCCGCGCCGGTCGCCAAGGTTGAAGTGAAGGCTCAGCCCGCGCCGGCTGCTGAAGCGCCGGCCCCCGCTGCCAAGGAAGCTGTGAAGGAAACTGCCAAGGAAGCTGCGAAGGCGCCCAAGGAGAAGGCCGCGCCGAAGAAGTCGATGGCCGACGAGGGGGCCGCCGAAGGCGACCGCGTCGCCAACCAGTCGATCCGCGTCAACGTGGATACGCTGGAGCATCTGATGACCATGGTCTCCGAGCTGGTGCTGACCCGCAACCAGCTGCTGGAGATCTCACGGCGCAACGAGGACACCGAGTTCAAGGTGCCGTTGCAGCGTCTCTCCAACGTCACCGCCGAGCTGCAGGAAGGCGTCATGAAGACGCGCATGCAGCCGATCGGCAATGCCTGGCAGAAGCTGCCCCGCATCGTCCGCGACCTCTCGAGCGAGCTCGGCAAGCAGATCGATCTGGAGATGCACGGCGCCGACACCGAGCTCGACCGCCAGGTGCTCGATCTGATCAAGGACCCGCTCACCCACATGGTGCGCAACTCCGCCGATCATGGCCTGGAGACCCCCGCCGAGCGTCTGGCCTCCGGCAAGGGCGAGCAGGGCACCATCCGTCTCTCCGCCTATCACGAGGGCGGCCACATCATCATCTGCATCGCCGACAACGGCCGCGGCCTCAACACCGAGAGGATCAAGGCCAAGGCGATCTCCTCAGGTCTCGTCACCGAGGCTGAGCTGGAGAAGATGTCGGAAGCCCAGATCCACAAGTTCATCTTCGCCCCGGGCTTCTCGACCGCGGCCGCCATCACCTCGGTGTCGGGGCGCGGCGTCGGCATGGACGTGGTCCGCACCAATATCGACCAGATCGGCGGCACCATCGACATCAAGTCGGTCGCCGGCGAGGGCTCCTCCGTCACCATCAAGATCCCGCTGACCTTGGCGATCGTCTCGGCGCTGATCGTGGAGGCCGCCGGCGACCGTTTTGCGATCCCGCAGCTCTCGGTGGTCGAGCTGGTGCGCGCCCGCGCCAACTCGGAGCACCGCATCGAGCGGATCAAGGACACGGCCGTCCTCAGGTTGCGCAACAAGCTCTTGCCGCTGATCCATCTGAAGAAGCTCCTCAAGATCGACGACGGTGCCGCCTCCGATCCCGAGAACGGCTTCATCGTGGTCACGCAGGTCGGCAGCCAGACTTTTGGCATCGTCGTCGACGGCGTGTTCCACACCGAAGAGATCGTGGTCAAGCCGATGTCGACGAAGCTCCGTCACATCGACATGTTCTCGGGCAATACCATTTTGGGCGATGGCGCGGTCATCATGATCATCGACCCCAACGGCATTGCCAAGGCGCTCGGCGCCGCCGGCTCCTCGGCCCATGACATGGCCGACGACAATGGTGCGCACCACATCGGAAGTGGCGAGCAGACCACCTCGCTGCTGGTGTTCCGCGCCGGCTCGTCCCAGCCCAAGGCGGTTCCGCTCGGGCTCGTCACCCGTCTGGAAGAGCTTCCGGCCGACAAGATCGAGTTCTCCAACGGCCGCTACATGGTGCAGTACCGCGAGCAGCTGATGCCGCTGGTGGCGATGGAGAGCGTCACCATCGCGTCCCAGGGCGCGCAACCGATCCTGGTGTTCGCCGATGACGGCCGCTCCATGGGTCTCGTCGTCGACGAGATCATCGACATCGTCGAGGAGCGGCTCAACATCGAGGTCGGCGGCTCGGCTAGCGGCATCCTGGGCTCGGCCGTGATCAAGGGCCAGGCCACCGAGGTGATCGACGTCGGCCACTTCCTGCCGATGGCGTTCGCCGACTGGTTCACCCGCAAGGAGATGAAGCCGTCGATGCACTCGCAGGCGGTGCTGCTGGTCGACGACTCAGCCTTCTTCCGCAACATGCTGGCGCCGGTGCTCAAGGCCGCCGGCTACCGCGTCCGCACCGCGCCGACCGCGCAGGAGGGCCTGGCAGCGCTCCGCGCCCAGAGCTTCGACGTGGTCCTGACCGACATCGAGATGCCCGACATGAACGGGTTCGAGTTTGCGGAAGTGATCCGCTCCGACAGCAATCTGGGCGCGATGCCGATCATCGGCCTCTCGGCGCTGGTGTCGCCGGCCGCGATCGAGCGCGGCCGTCAGGCCGGCTTCCACGACTATGTCGCCAAGTTCGACCGTCCCGGTCTGATCGCGGCGCTGAAGGAACAGACCGCGGGCGCCGCCGGCGCCTCCGATCTGAGCCGGGCAGCGGCCTGAGCCGGACCTGAGGAGACACGATATGAGCAAGAAGATGCAAACCGGCGAAGGCGCCATGGTCGAGTACGTCACCGCGATGATCGGCGGCCAGCTGTTCGGCCTGCCGATCTCCCGCGTCCAGGACGTGTTCATGCCCGAGCGCGTCACCCGCGTCCCCCTGTCCTCGCGCGAGATCGCGGGCGTGTTGAACCTGCGCGGCCGCATCGTCACCGTGGTCGACATGCGCGCCCGGCTCGGCCTGCCCAAGCCGGAAGACGGCAAGACGGCGATGGCGGTCGGCGTCGACATGCGCGGTGAATCCTATGGCCTCCTGATCGACCAGATCGGCGAAGTGCTGCGCCTGTCCGAAGACGGCAAGGAAGACAACCCGGTCAACCTCGACCCCCGCATGGCCAAGCTCGCCGGCGGCGTCCACCGTCTCGACGGTCAGCTCATGGTCGTCCTCGATGTCGATCGCGTCCTCGAGCTCGCGCCCGAGATGATGGCGGCCTGAACTTCCACGAAAGAGATTTAAAGCCGGAGAACCAAGATGAAGACCTGTTTGGTGGTTGACGATTCCAGCATCGTTCG
Source organism: Bradyrhizobium diazoefficiens (assembly GCF_016616885.1). NCBI lineage: Bacteria > Pseudomonadati > Pseudomonadota > Alphaproteobacteria > Hyphomicrobiales > Nitrobacteraceae > Bradyrhizobium > Bradyrhizobium diazoefficiens. Next base: position 604,787 of record NZ_CP067102.1, read on the forward strand.
CAAGGTCGCCCGTCGCATCGTCGAGTCGCTGGGCTTTCAAGTCATTGAAGCGGAAGACGGCGTCGAGGCGCTGGTCCATTGCAAGAAGGCAATGCCGGAAGCCATCCTGCTCGACTGGAACATGCCTGTCATGGACGGCTTCCAGTTCCTGGGCACGCTGCGCCGCATGCCCGGCGGCGAAGAGCCCAAGGTCGTGTTCTGCACCACCGAGACCGGCATCGACCACATCACCAAGGCGATGGGCGGCGGTGCCAACGAGTACATCATGAAGCCATTCGACAAGGACATCGTGATGGCGAAATTCCAGGAAGTCGGGCTGATCGAACGCGAAGAAGAGACAGCTGTCTGAAAATACACCTGCCAGTAGCGTCAAGAGGTACCCTGTGAATTCGCCCGACTACGAGTATCTGCGTAAGTTGTTGAAAGAGCGCTCCGGTCTCGACCTGTCCTCCGACAAGCAATATCTGATCGAAAGCCGCCTGCTGCCGCTGGCGCGCAAGGCCGGGCTGTCCGGTATCCCCGAGCTCGTGCAGAAGCTGCAAGGCGGCTCGATCGCGCTGATCACCAGCGTGGTCGAAGCCATGACCACGAACGAGACCTTCTTCTTCCGCGACAAGGTCCCGTTCGACCATTTCCGCGACACCATCATGCCGGAAGTCCTCAAGGCCCGTGCCGGCCGCCGCAGCGTGCGGATCTGGTGCGCCGCAGGCTCGACCGGGCAGGAGCCCTATTCGCTTGCGATGACCCTGAAGGAGATGGGCGCGGCGCTGACCGGCTGGCGCGTCGAGATCATCGCGACCGATCTCTCACAGGAAGTGCTGGAGAAGGCAAAGGCCGGCGTCTACAGCCAGTTCGAGGTGCAGCGCGGCCTGCCGATTCAGCATCTGGTGAAGTACTTCAAGCCGAATGGCGAAACCTGGCAGATCAACCCCGAGCTGAGGGCGATGATCCAGCACCGGCAGCTCAATCTGCTGCAGGATTTCTCCCACCTCGGCACGTTCGACGTCATCTTCTGCCGCAACGTGTTGATCTATTTCGACCAGGAAACCAAGATCAACATCTTCAACCGCTTGGCCCGCCAGATCGAGCCCGACGGCTTCCTGGTGCTCGGCGCGGCCGAAACCGTGGTCGGACTGACAGATACGTTCAAGCCGATTGTGGATCGCCGTGGCCTCTACAAGCCGAACGATCCACGTGCGGCGGCGGCCGTCGCCCCGGCGCCGCGGTTGGCGGCGATGGCAGGACGATAAGAATGGCCGAGGATGGCAAGGGCGCAGAGCGCGTCACATTCAGTCGGGGTTATGATGTCTGCATCATGGCCATCGACGGCACGTGGCGGCGCGACTGCACCCTCAATGCGATTTCCGACACCGATGCCATCCTCACGGTGGAAGGCTCGATCCAGGGGTTGAACCTCAAGGAGTTCTTCCTGCTGCTGTCGTCCACCGGCCTTGCCTATCGCCGCTGCGAGCTGGTGCGCGTCAACGGCGCCGAGATGGACATCCAGTTCCTGCGCGGCAAGAACCGCAAGAAGCGCGGCGCGGCCGGCGGCCATGATGCCGCGGCCTGATCCGCGCGCAGCTGCGATCGCCGCTCCGGACGCGTTGCTTTATATTTGCTGAAACAACCGGGTGAATTTGCTTCAGCCGCTTTACGTGGCCTAAGCGCGTACCGTGTATCAATGGCCGGTCGCAATTTCAGGGTCCGGCCATGCCAAGAAGCTCTCTCTCCCCCATCCCGTCAAACCTGCCCGACGTCGCCGAGCGGCGCGCGCTTCAGCTCCTGGTGGTCGATGACGACGCCACGCAGCGCAGCCTGATCACGGTTGCCGCCAAGCAGGCCGGCCACGAAGTCGCCGTCGCACCATCGGTTGCGGAAGCCATCGAAAAGCTGCGCGCGGCGCGTTTCGACTGCGTGACGCTCGATCTCGTGCTGGAGGATGGCGACGGCGTCGACGTGCTGCGCGAGATGGCGGCGGCGAAATTCACCGGCTCCGTGATCGTGATCAGCGGCATGGACGGCAAGCGCCGCAGTGCCGCCCGCAGCTTCGCCCGCTCCGTCGGGATCGAACTTCAGAGCCTGCCGAAGCCGCTGGATCTTGCTGCGCTGCGCATCAGCCTCGCCAATCTCGGCAAGACGGCGATGGGCCTGCCGACGATCCATACCTGGGGCGGCGTCGCGACTGACGCGATCGTGGAGCGGCACCGCGCCTGAGGCGCGGAGCTGCCATGCAATCGGCTGAGGCAAATCGGCCGCGCCGATTGCGGCCTACGCGGCGTCGCCAGATTCCGACAGCTTTTGAAGGGCGTGGCCGAGCTCCGCCCGGCAGGTGTTGAGGGCAGCACTCGCCATGGCATAACGGGGCGTGACGTCGTCGAGCACGACGATCTCGGTGGAACCCGAGATAGCACTCAAGATAGCGCTATCGTCGTCCGGCTCCATATCTTTCGAGGTCATGGCAGCGTCGATCAGACGTACACTGATCTCGATGCGCGCGATCAGGGAACGAAGTTCGGCTGCGATCAGCTGACGGCTGTCGGTTTCAGCCATCGCGGCGAGTGGGGGTGTGCCGGCATAATTTAGCATGGATATTTTCCCTCCCCCGCAATAAGGCACCTCAGCGCTACTTGTGCGTTAAGTTCATGTCCCGTACAAATGCGGTGGGCCGAAAGCCATAACGTTAGGCGCGGACGCGAGTCCTTGAATGCCGGACGTACTTGGCAATCGACTTGGCGAATGGACATGGCACATGGTCGAACAAACCTCCCGTGGTGAGATCTTCGTGGTCGATGACGACCCGGCTGTTCGCGACACCCTGTCGATGGTGTTGAAGGCGGCGGGTTATGAGGTGATCTGTTTTGCGGACGGCGCAGCACTGCTCTCCGTTGCGCGAAGCCGCACGCCGGCCGCCGTTCTGCTCGACGTGCACATTCCGGGAAAGTCGGGCCTCGATATTCTCAAGGAGCTGCACGGCGAAGACTATCCTGCGCCGATCTTCATGATCTCCGGCCAGGGCGACATTGCGATGGCGGTGGGCGCCATCAAGAGCGGCGCGCTCGATTTCATCGAGAAGCCGTTCCGCGGCAGCGAGATCGTCGGCCGGCTGGACGAGGCGATCGGCGCTTATGCACGCCGGCAGTCGGAGAATGCGTCGCCGAAATTCGGCTCGCTGCATTTCCCCGGACGTGAGCCGCTGACCCGCAGGGAGCGCGAGGTGCTCGAGCAGTTCGCTGCCGGTGCCTCCAACAAGGAGGCCGGTCGTACCCTCGGCATCAGCCCGCGCACCATCGAGGATCACCGCGCCAACATCATGAAGAAGCTCGGCGCCCGCAATGCCGCCGACCTGATCCGGATCGTGATGACCGCGGCCCAGCGCGCGTCGTAAGGCTCGGTTGCATCGCGGACATTTCTTTCGTCATTCCTGGGCGATGCGGAGCATCGAACTATGGTGCGCGATTGCGCACCTGAGAATCTCGAGATTCCGGATCGCACTAGGTGCGTCCGGAATGACTCCCAAATGTCACCCGTTCAGCGCCTTGCGGATGATCCGCGCCAGATCGGACTTGCGATAGGGCTTCGCCAGCAGCAGCACGCCTGTATCCAGCCGGCCGTGGTGGATGATCGCGTTCTCGGTATAGCCTGAGGTGTAGACCACCCTGAGATCGGGGCGTGACTTCAACACCTCGTCGGCAAGCTGCCGTCCGTTCATCTTGCCGGGCATGATCACGTCGGTGAACAGCAGGTCGAACGGCTTGTCGCTCGCGACGATGGTGAGCGCCTCCGCGGCATTGGCGGCCTGCAGGGTGACGTAGCCGAGTGAATGCAGCTGGGCCAGCACGTAGTCGCGCACCAGCCGGTCGTCCTCGACCACGAGGATGGTCTCGTGTCCGCCCTCGATCGAGGCCGGCATCACGCCATCGGCGACGGCCGTCGGTGTCTTGCCAGGCGGCAGATACATCTTGATCGTGGTGCCGTGGCCTTCCTCGCTGTAGATCTTGATGTGGCCCGCGGACTGCTTGATGAAGCCGTAGACCATCGAGAGACCGAGGCCGGTGCCCTTGCCCGGGCCCTTCGAGGTGAAGAAGGGGTCAAACACCCGCGCCAGCATGTTGGCTGGAATGCCGGTGCCGGTGTCGCTCACCGCGATCAGCATGTAGTGCCCCGGCCGGACGTCGTTGACGCTGGCATAGACCTCGTCGAGATAGGCGCCGCCCGTCTCCACGATCAGCTTGCCGCCGCCCGGCATCGCGTCGCGCGCGTTGAGCGCGAGGTTGAGGATCGCCGTGGTGAGCTGGTTTGGATCGACGACCGCGACGCAGCTTTCGTCCTCGAACACGGATTCGATCTGGATCTGCTCGCCCAGCGTCGGCCGCAACAGCTTTGCCGTGTCGACGATCAGCGAATTGATGTCGATCTCGCGCGGCTGGAGCGGCTGCTTGCGTGCGAAGGCGAGCAGATGCTGGGTCAGCTCGGCGCCGCGGCCGGCGGCCTCGTCGATCATCTTCGTGATCGCGGCAAGCCCCGGATCCTTGGCCACGGCCTCTGCGAGGATCTCGATCGTTCCGGTGATGACGGTGAGGATGTTGTTGAAATCGTGCGCCACGCCGCCGGTGAGCTGGCCCACCGCCTCCATCTTCTCGGCGTGGCGGATGCGCTCCTCGGAGGCGATCTTGTCGGTGAGGTCGCGGTAGAACACGTTGAACAGGATGCCCTCGCGGCGCCTCAGCGCCGTGACGCTGAGTTCAGCCTTGAACTCCTTGCCGTCGCGGCGGCGAACCATGAGTTCGCGGCGGCGGTTGAGGGTCCGGCCGTCCGCGGATTCGAGGAAGCGGGCGAGGCCGGCCTTGACCCTGTCGCGCTCGCTTTCCGCAACGATCAGGTCGACCGCGTTCTTGCCCAACGCCTCGTCGCGCCGCCAGCCGAACAGCTCCTCGGCCCGCGAGCTCCAGTTCTGGATGGTGCTGCGATCGTCGGTCTGGACGAAGGCGTCGAGCGCGGTCTCGACGATGTTGCGCGCAAGCTGCTCGCTGTCACGCAAGGATTCGGCGGCGTGCCTCGCCTCGGTCATGTCGCGCCCGACGAAGAAGAAGCGCTTGGCCTGATCCGACCAGTTGCCGAGCCAGGACAGCCAGACTTCGCGGCCGTCCTTGTGTAAGCAGCGGGTATCGGCGAGCTTCGGATGTCCGCCGCGCCGGAGCGCGCGCATCTCCTCGCGGGATTGATCGAGGTGAGCGGGATGGATGAAATCGACGCCGCTGCGGCCGATCATTTCGTCCGGCTTGTAGCCGAGAATGGTCTCGCTGCTCGGACTGATCTGCGCGATCTCGCCGTGCGAGCTCATGATCATGATCAGATCCTGCGAGGTGTCGAAAAGCTGCCGCCGCTCCTCCAATTGCTGCTGTAGCGCCCGCTCCGCGCGTCGCGCTTCGGTCAGACTGCGCGCGGAACCGGAGGCGCCGATGATCTCGCCCGAAGGCCCCCTGATCGGCGACAGGCTGAGCGAGATTTCGACCGGCGTGCCGTCCTTGCGCAGCCGCACCGTCTCGAAGCGTTCGATCGGCTCGCTCCGGGCGATCCTCTTCAAATAGTCCTTGCCCTGCTCGCGGCGCTCGGGCGGGACAATGATCGAGGTGGATTTCCCGATCGCTTCATTCGCCGAATAGCCATAAAGGCGCTCGGCGGCCGGATTCCAGCCCGTGATGATGGCGTCGAGGGACTGCATCACGATCGCATCGTCGGATGATTCGACGGCGGCGCTGAACAAGAGCTCGCGCGCCGCATGATGGCTTCGCGCGGCTTCGGTGCGACGATGCTCCTGCACCTCGCGTTCGAGCGCGGCGGCTTTCGATCGCGTTTCTTCGACCATCCGGGCAAAGGCCCGCGCCAGCGCGCCGGTCTCGCCACTGGCATCGACGGGTATGTCCGCCGGCCGTCCGCTGCCGATAGCCTCCACGGCTTTGGTCAGGCGCCCGATCGGGCGCGTCAAAGAGCGCGCCAGCAGCACCGCGAGCGCAGCCGCGGCGAACACGGCAAGTAAGCCGACGAGCAAGGAGGTCCTTTGAATGGCCGCCGGCACGCGGCCGAACACGGGCGGGGGGATCGTTTCGATGATCGCGAACCACTCCTTGCCCGCAAGCAGCGCCGGCGCGATCGCCGCGCCGCTCGGCCGGCCCGACTTGTCGGCCGTCAGATGCGTGGACCCTTCGAGCTTGCCGGCCAGGGCTGCAAAAAATGGAAAGTCCTGGCGCCAGTCGGTGGCGTGGCCGTGCAATGAGCCGAATTCCTGCGCGCGATCGGGATGGACGAGATAGTCGCCGCGCGCATTTACGACGTAGATTTCGCTCCCGGCGCCCGCGGTCGAGCGGACGCCGTCCAGTGCCGCGCGCATGTCGATATTGGCGATGATGATGCCGAACGGCTTGCCGTCCGGCGTGAACAGCGGCGTCGCGACCCGCAACGTCGGAATGTGAAGGTCCGTGGTCCCCCCTTGGCGGCTGGCGAGATCGATCGGAGAAACATAGATCTCGCCCGGCGCCAGTCGAATCGTGTCCTGAAAGTAGGTTCGCTCGCTCCTGCGCTCCAGTTCGCTATTGGGGACGATCCGTGCTGCTCCAGTCGGGCCGGAACGCTCGACGCGGACCAGCTCGCGCTGGCCGTCGTCAACGCCGATGATTCGAAACTGCCCGTAGCCGGGTTTGGCGTCGATCTCGGCCGCGAGCCGCGCTGCGATGCGCTCGCGCCAGGTCTGCTCCGAAACGCCGTCGAGAGCGTCGACGCCGCCTCCGATGTGGGCGCGGATCAGGCCATTGATGGCTGCGGCGGAGCGATAGCCGAGCAGATCGCCGCGGGCTCCGGCAACGTAGGATTCAAGATTGGTCGCCAGCAGGCGTGACTGGGCTTCGACGCGTTCCAGGACCCGCGGAATGACGGCTTGGGTGGTGTTGCGATAGCCCAACCAACCGACTGCGGCCACGGTCACCGCCACCAGCAGGATCATCGCGATCGTGAGCCGAGTTGCGAGCGTCATGGGAACATTCGCACCGCGTCCCGAACGGCCGCGCCTGGTCTGGCCCGGAACGGAACGAAGATCCTTGTCATCGGCGGCCGGTGCTGACATCGGGCTCCTCCGACTCGCCCGTCTTCAGGCAGCCGTCGACCGCCGCCAGCAGCGCGTCGGCCCGGAACGGCTTCTGCAGGCTCGCGACCGCGCCAAGCCTGGTCGCCATCTTCAGGAAGTCCGGGTCGGCATGGGCGTCCGGCGTGGTCGACCGGCCCGAAATCACGACGATCGGGATCTTCGGCTGCAGCGCCCGGACGTGGCGCATTGTTTCCAGCCCGTCCATGCCGGGCATGAAGATGTCGAGGAATAGCATGTCGAACCGGCTGCCCCCGAACAGGGCGAGCCCCTTGCGGCCGTCGCCTGCGACCGTCACGTGATGACCGGCCCGCTCCAGGAGCAGCCGGATCGTTAGCTGGACGGCCGGGTCGTCATCCACGATCAGGATGTTGGCCACGTCAAAGACCTCCGGATCGGGCAGGTGGGTTCCCTGCGACCCAAATCAAAGCAACAAATGCGAAATTGTTGCGCGGATTGTGCCCTGTCTGCAAGGCTTCGCGGCTGCGGCGAAGTGGGTCGCCGGGCCATTAGTTGAGTGCAGGCCATATGCATGTTTGCGTGCAGATGACCGCGGTGGCCGCGCCTAATCGGAGAGATATTCGGGATAGTGCTGCCGGATCCGATCCAGCTCGCTCAGCGTGCCTGACAGATGTTTGCGCAGATGCTGCTGCGCAGCTTCGGCGTCTTTCGCCTCGATCGCGCGCGTGATCAGCTTGTGGTGGCGCACGATGTTCTGGGCCTTGCCGGGCGAGGGCAGATGCAGCCGGCGCAGCCGGTCGATATGTCCGCTGCGGCTGCGCACCAGCATCCAGAGGTCCTGCTTTCCGGCGGCGGTATAGAGCTCGGCATGGAAGTCGTTGTCAGCGGCGATGAAGGCCTCGAAGTCGCCGGCCTTCGTGAATTGCTGTTGCAGCGCGATGGCGTGATCCAGCCGAATGATCAGGGCCGGATCGGGATCCTCTGCGAGGAGCCGGACGATCTCCAGCTCCAGCGCCTGCCGCAGGAAATGCGCCTGTTGCGCCCGGTCGACGTCGATCTGGCTGACCACGGTCGCATGCTGCGGAAATACGTCGACCAGGCCTTCTTCCTCGAGCCGCATCAGCGCGTCGCGCACCGGCGTCGAGCTGACGCCGAACTGGCCGGCCAGCTCTGCCCGCGACAGCGGCGCGCCCGGCGGCAATTCCAACGCAATGATCGCGTTGCGCAGCCGCTCGAACACCTGCGGCGCGGCCTGCCGGGCTCGGTCGAGCCGGGCGGCCGCGCGCGGCGCGGGATGGGCTGATTCCATGGCGGCTGCTCCGGCCGGCTTGCCTTTGATGCACTAATGCATTAGTGCATCAGCGCGGCCGCGCGTCAATGCCGACCGGAGGAAACGAACAACAATGATCAAGCAATTCCAGCGTGGCTGTGCAGTCCTCGCCCTGATCGCCGCGGCCGTCCTGTCGGCCTCGCCCGCGCAGGCGCAGCAGAAATCCGAGATCTCCCTGTCGCGGCAGCCCGGCATTTTCTACATGCCGAGCCACATCATGGAGAAGCAGAAGCTGATCGAGAAGCATGCGGCCGCGCTCGGCGCGCCCGGCGTCACCACCAAATGGGTGACCTTCTCCGGCGGTGGCGCGCAGACTGATGCGCTGCTCGCGGGTGGTGTCGACATTCTCAACACCGGCACCGGCAATCTTCTGTTGCTGTGGGACCGGACCCGCGGCGGCGTGAAGGGCATCGTCGCGACCTCGGCGCAGCCGATGACGCTGATCAGCCGCGACGCCAACATCAAGTCGATCAAGGATTTTGGCCCGAGCGACAAGATCGCGGTGCCGACGGTGAAAGTCTCGACGCAAGCGATCGTACTCCAGATTGCGGCGGCGGAAGCCTTCGGCGCCGACCAATGGTCGAAGCTCGACGCCAACACCGTGCAGCTTGGTCATCCCGACGCCTATGCGGCGCTGTCCAATCCCAAGCACGAGGTGCACACCCATTTCTCGATCCCACCGTTCACGTTCCTGGAGCTGAAGAACGTGCCGGGCGCGCACGTCGTGCTGAACTCGCCCGACGTCATGGGTGGCCCGCTCAGCCAGGCGCAGTTCTTCACCACGACCAAATTTGCCGACGCCAATCCAAAGATCATCCAGGCGGTGCGCGATGCCACCAAGGAAGCGCAGGATCTGATCCGCAGCGACACCAAGCAGGCGGTCGAGATCTACAAGGAGATCACCGGCGACAAGACCTCGGTGGAAGAGCTGCTCGATCTGCTCAAGCAGCCCGGCATGATGGAATGGAATCTCGAGCCGCAGGGCACAATGAAGTTCGCCGCCCACCTCTACAGGACCGGCACGCTGAAGACCCAGCCCAAGGCGTGGACCGATTACTATCTCCCCGTCGCGCACGATCTGAAGGGCAACTGATGGCGCTGCTCGACGTCAGTGGGGTGACGCTGCGCTACAAGACCTCCAGCGCCGTCGTCACCGCCACCGAGAGGGTGAGTTTTGCGGTCGACAAGTCCGATCGCTTCGTGTTGCTCGGACCGTCCGGCTGCGGCAAGTCGACCCTGCTCAAGGCCGTCGGCGGCTACATGTCACCGAGCGAAGGCCGCATGACCATCGGCGATCGCGAGATCCGCGGCCCCGGCGCCGGCCGCATGATGATCTTCCAGGAATTCGACCAGCTCCTGCCCTGGAAAAGCGTGCTCGCCAATGTAATGTTCCCGCTGCTGACCGCGCGAAAGCTGTCGCGCAAGGACGCCGAGGCACGCGCGCGGGCCTATATCGAGAAGGTCGGCCTCACCCGCGTCGTCGACGCCTATCCGCACACGCTCTCCGGCGGCATGAAGCAGCGCGTCGCGATCGCGCGCGGCATGGCGATGGAGCCCGACATCCTGCTGATGGACGAGCCGTTCGCAGCACTCGACGCGCTGACGCGCCGGACCTGTCAGGACGAGCTGCTGCAGCTCTGGAGCGAAACCAAGTTCACCGTGCTGTTCGTGACGCATTCGATCGCGGAAGCCATCCGCATCGGCAACCGCATTCTGTTGCTGTCGCCGCATCCCGGCCGGGTCAAGGCCGAGGTGGTCGACGTCGACAAGGTCAGCAATGACGACGGCAGCGCCGGCCGGCTGGAGAATGAGATCCACGATCTCCTGTTCGCCCGCGAAGCCACGGCGCATTGAAGGAGCCGCTCATGGGCGAAGCGAGAATCCTGTTGCGCGACGCGCCGGTCGCCGCCACCGGCGGTGCGGACGAGGTCGAGCGCAAGCTGAGCGTGCTTGAGCTGTTATGGAACGACGGCTTTGTTCGCAAGACCGTCATCATCCTGTTTTTGGCGGCAGTTTGGGAAGCCTACGGCCTCTCACTCGACAATCCCCTCCTGTTTCCCACGCTGCACGACACGCTCCTCACGATGTACGATCGCGTCAAGGACGGCACCATTCCGATGCGGGCGTGGACCTCGCTAAAGGTGCTGTTCATGGGCTATTCGGCCGGCATCGTGCTGGCCGCGATCTTCACCGTGCTCGCGATTTCCACCCGCATCGGCACGGATTTCCTGGAGACGGTGACGGCGATGTTCAACCCGTTGCCGGCGATCGCTCTGCTGCCGTTGGCGCTGATCTGGTTCGGCCTCGGCAATGGCAGCCTCGTCTTCGTGCTGATCCATTCGGTGCTGTGGCCGGTCGCGCTCAACACCCATTCCGGCTTCAAGAGCGTGTCCAACACGCTGCGCATGGTCGGCCGCAATTACGGCCTGCGCGGACTGCCCTATGTGGCAAAGATCCTGATCCCGGCGGCCTTCGGCTCGATCCTGACCGGCCTCAAGATCGGCTGGGCCTTTGCCTGGCGTACGCTGATCGCGGCCGAGCTGGTGTTCGGCGTGTCCTCGGGCCAGGGCGGGCTCGGTTGGTTCATCTTCGAGAACCGCAACCTGCTCGACATACCCGCAGTGTTCGCGGGCCTCTTGACGGTGATTATCATCGGGCTCTTTGTCGAGAACCTGATCTTCCGCGCCATCGAGCGGAACACGGTCCAGAAATGGGGCACCCAATCATGACCAAGAAGAAAACACCCGACCAGCTCCGCAGTGCGCGCTGGTTCGCGCCCGACGATCTCCGCTCGTTCGGCCACCGCTCCCGCGCCATGCAGATGGGCTACGCTCCGGAGGAGTGGAAGGACCGTCCGTGCATCGCGATCATCAACACCTGGTCGGATGCGCAGCCGTGCCACATGCACTTCAAGTCGCGCGTCGACGACGTCAAGCGCGGCATCCTGATGGCCGGCGGCCTGCCGGTGGAATTGCCGGCGCTGTCGCTGTCGGAATCGCTGCTGAAGCCGACCACGATGCTCTATCGCAATCTGCTGGCGATGGAGGCCGAAGAGCTGTTGCGCAGCCATCCCGTTGATGGCGCGGTGCTGATGGGCGGTTGCGACAAGACCACGCCGGCGCTGCTCTTGGGTGCGACCTCGATGAACATTCCGGCGATCTATCTGCCGGCCGGCCCGATGCTGCGCGGCAACTGGAAGGGCAAGACGCTCGGCTCCGGCTCCGACGGCTGGAAATATTGGGACGAGCGCCGCGCCGGCAAAATCTCCGACAAGGACTGGCTCGACATCGAAGCCGGCATCGCGCGCAGCTACGGCACCTGCATGACCATGGGGACGGCCTCGACCATGACCGCGATCGCGGAAGCGATCGGCATGACGCTGCCGGGCGCCTCCTCGATTCCCGCAGCCGACGCCAACCACATCCGCATGGCCAGTGAATGCGGCCGCCGCATCGTCGAGATGGTGTGGGAGGATCTGACGCCGAAGATCGTCCAGACCCGCAGAGCGTTCGAGAACGCGATTGCGGTGGCGATGGCGATGGGCTGCTCGACCAACGCGATCATCCATCTGATCGCGCAGGCCCGCCGCGCCGGCCAGGATATCGGCCTCGACGATTTCGAGATCGCGAGCCGCAAGGTGCCCGTGATCGCGAATGTCCGTCCGAGCGGCGATACCTATCTGATGGAAGATTTCTTCTATGCCGGCGGCCTGCCGGCGCTGATGGGCCAGATCAGGCAGCATCTGCACCTCGACTGCATCACGGTGAGCGGCAAGACCCTCGGCGAGAACATCGACGGCGCCGAGGTTCACAATGCCGATGTCATCCGCGGCGTGGACAATCCCATCTACAAGGAGGGCGCGCTCGCCGTGCTCAAGGGCAATCTCGCGCCCGACGGCTCCGTCATCAAACCCTCGGCCTGCGCGCCGCGCTTCCTCAAGCACACCGGGCCTGCGCTGGTGTTCGACGACTATCCCTCGATGAAGAAGGCGGTCGACGATCCCAATCTCGATGTCACTGAGGATCACATTCTGATCCTGCGCAATGCGGGGCCGCAGGGCGGACCGGGCATGCCAGAATGGGGCATGCTGCCGATCCCGACCAAGCTCGTGAAGCAGGGCGTGCGCGACATGGTGCGCATCTCGGATGCGCGCATGAGCGGCACCAGCTACGGCGCCTGCATCCTGCACGTTTCACCGGAGTCCTACATCGGCGGTCCGCTGGCGCTGGTGCAGAACGGCGATCGCATCACGCTCGACGTCGCCGCGCGTACCATCAATCTCGATGTCCCCGAGGCCGAGCTCGCAAAGCGCCGCGCCGCCTGGAAGCAGCCCGAGCGCCGCTTCGAGCGTGGCTATGGGTGGATGTTCACCAAGCACATCAAGCAGGCCAATGACGGCTGCGACTTCGACTTCCTCGAGACCGACTTTGGTGCGCCGATCGGCGAGCCGTCGATTTACTGACCCCACCCCCGTCGTTCCTGGGCGCCTCGAAGAGGCGAACCCGGAACCTCGAGATTCTCAGGTGCGCAATTGCGCACCGTAGTTCGCGCTGCGCGCGCCCCGGAATGACGAAAGAGAGAGTGATAGCCCCATGTCAAAACTCAGCGAAGCCACCCGCAACAAGCTCAAGTCCGTCTCCACGGCCACCGTCGCGACCGCGCTGTTCAAGCGCGGCCTGCGCATCCAGATGATCCAGGATGTGCATCCCCTCGGCGCCGACCAGCCGACCATGGTCGGCGAGGCCTTCACGCTGCGCTACATGCCGGCGCGCGAGGACCTCAACACCATCGACGTGTTCAGGGATCGCTCGCATCCGCAGCGCAAGGCGGTCGAGGATTGCCCGGCTGGCAGCGTGCTGGTGATGGACAGCCGCAAGGACGCGCGCGCGGCCTCGGCCGGCGCGATCCTGGTGACGCGGTTGATGAAGCGCGGCGTCGCCGGCGTCGTCACTGACGGCGGTTTTCGCGATTCTGCCGAGATCGCAAAGCTCGGCATTCCCGCTTATCACCATCGTCCCTCAGCGCCGACCAATTTGACGCTGCATCAGGCCATCGAGATCAACGTTCCCATCGGTTGCGGCGATGCGCCGGTGTTTCCCGGCGACGTCATTCTGGGTGATGCCGACGGCGTCATCGTCATCCCCGCACACCTCGCGGATGAGATCGCGAACGAGACCTTCGAGATGACCGCCTTCGAGGATTTCGTCACCGAGGAAGTCGGCAAAGGCCGCGGTATCTTTGGCCTCTATCCGGCGACCGATCCGCACACGCTCACCGATTTTGCGGAATGGCGGAAGAAGAACGGCCGGTAAGGTTACGCATCACGACCACTTCAAGAAACAGGCCGGCCACATCAAGTGCCGGCCTTTGATCAAGCAGAGAGGACTCTTATGACTTTCACCCGACGCAATCTCTTGTCCGGCGCCGGCGCGGCGGCGGCTTCGACGCTGCTGGCCCGCGCGTCCGGCGCACAGTCGTTTCCGTTCACGCCGGCCCAGCGCTATCCGGACCCGGCCGTCCAGATCCTGGATCCGAGCTTTGCAAAATACCGCCTCTATTCCTCGACGCTCGAACAGGTCGCGACCGGCCTGCGCTGGGCCGAAGGTCCGGTCTATTTCCCGGAAGGCGGCTATCTGCTGTTCTCCGACATTCCCAACAACCGGATCATGAAGTTCGACGAGAAGACCGGGCAAACCAGCGTGTTCCGCGCCAACGCCAACTACGCCAACGGCAATGCGCGCGACCGTCAGGGCCGCCTCGTCACCTGCGAGCACTCGGTCACGCGCCGCATCACGCGCACCGAGAAGGACGGCAAGATCACCGTGCTCGCCGACAAGTTCGAGGGCAAGCGGTTGAACGCGCCGAACGACATCGTGGTCAAGTCCGACGACAGCATCTGGTTTACCGATCCCGTGTTCGGCATCAACGGCGAATGGGAAGGCAAGAAGGAGAAGCCCGAACAGGCCACCACCAACGTCTATCGCATCGCCAAGGACGGCAAGCTCACCGCCGTGCTCACCGACCTCGTCAATCCGAACGGCATCGCCTTCTCGCCGGACGAGAAGAAGCTCTATGTCGTCGAGTGGAAGGGCACGCCCAATCGCAGCATCTGGAGCTACAATGTCGGCGACGACGGTAGCCTCAGCGGCAAGACCAAGCTGATCGATGCCGCCGACCAAGGCTCGCTCGACGGCTTTCGCGTCGATCGCGACGGCAATCTCTGGTGCGGCTGGGGCTCGAACGGCGCATTGCAGTCCGAGCCAACCGACGTCGGCGGCCGCAAGGTCTATCAGCTCAAGGGCAAGTCGGAAGATCTCGACGGCGTCATGGTGTTCAACCCCGAAGGCAAGCCGCTCGCGTTCATCAAGCTGCCCGAACGCTGCGAAAATCTCTGCTTCGGCGGGCCAAAGAACAACCGCCTTTATATGGCGAGCTGCCATTCCATCTACGCGCTCTATGTGGAGGCGCACGGCGCGGTGTGAGTCTTCGCCTCTCCCCGCTTGCGGCCGCTTGCGGGGAGAGGGAGAAGATTACGCCTCCGCCATCCCGGCCGCCCATAGCGCAAACGCATAGACGATCGCGATTTCATCGAGCCGGTCAAAGCGTCCCGAGGCGCCGCCGTGGCCGGCGCCCATGTTGGTGCGGAGCAGGACCGGACCGCCGCCCGTCATGGTCGCGCGCAGGCGGGCGATCCATTTGGCGGGCTCCCAATAAGTCACGCGCGGATCGGTCAAGCCGCCCATCGCCAGGATTGCCGGATAGTCCTTGGCCGCGACATTGTCGTAGGGCGAGTACGACAGGATGGTGCGAAAATCCTTTTCGCTCTCGATTGGGTTGCCCCATTCCGGCCATTCCGGTGGCGTCAGCGGCAGCGTGTCGTCGAGCATGGTGTTGAGCACGTCGACGAACGGCACTTCGGCGACGATGCCGGCGAACAATTCGCCGGCACGGTTTGCGACCGCGCCCATCAGCATGCCGCCGGCCGAGCCGCCATGGCCGACGATACGCTTGCGGCTCGTGTATTTCGCATCGATCAGCGCGCGGGCGCTGGCCGCAAAATCGTCGAACGAATTGGTCTTCTTCTCGCGCTTGCCGTCGAGATACCAGCCCCAGCCCTTGTCGGAGCCGCCGCGGATATGGGCGATGGCGTAGACGAAGCCGCGGTCGACCAGCGACAGGCGGTTGGCGTTGAACGAGGCCGGCATCGCCATGCCGTAGGAGCCATAACCGTAGAGCAACAGCGGCGCCGCGCCGTCCAGCTTCAGTCCGCGGCGATAGAGGATCGACACCGGTACCTCGGCGCCGTCATGGGCTTTCGCCATGATGCGGGTGGTGACGTAATCGGCCGCATTGTGGCCAGACGGAATCTCCTGGCGCTTGCGCAAGGTGCGCGTGCGCTTGGTCATGTCGTAGTCGTAGACTTCCGACGGCGTCGTCATCGACGAATAGGCAAAGCGCAAATTCGTCGTGTCGAATTCGTAGGAGCCCATCGTGTCCAGCGAATACGCGGCCTCGTCGAAGGCGATCGCGTGCTCCTCCCTGGTCGTGAGGTCGCGGATCACGATCGCCGGCAGCGCGTTGGCACGCTCCAGCCGCACCAGATGGCCGGCATAGAGATCGAGGTCGATGATGTAGATGCCGGGACGATAGGGGATCAGGTCGCGCCAGTTCTTGCGCTCGGGCTGGCTCAGCGGCGCGGTGACGATCTTGAAGTCGATGGCATCATCGGCATTGGTAAGGATGAAGAGCTCGTCGCCGCGATCGGCGAGCGAATATTGCACGCCCTCCTCGCGCGCCGCGACGAGACGCGGCGGCGCTTCCGGATGGGTCAGATCGATCAGCCGCTGCTCGGAGGTTTCGTGGTCGCCGCCGGCGATCACGCAGAAACGGCCGCTGGTGCTCTCATGCAGATGGGTGAACCAGCCGGAATCCTGCTCCTCGTAGACCAGCGTGTCGTCGGCCTGTTTGGTGCCGAGCTTGTGCCGCCACACCTGCATCGGCCGGTGATTGTCGTCGAGCTTCACATAGAAGAACGACTTCGCATCCTTGCTCCAGACCACGCCGCCGTCGGTCTCCTCGACGACGTCGTCGACGTCTTTGCCACTCGCCCAGTCGCGCACGCGGATCGTAAAATATTCCGACCCCTTGGTGTCGGCGCTCCAGGCCTGCAGCTTGTGATCGTCCGAGTGCCGGCTGCCGCCGAACTTGAAATATTTGTGGTCCTTGGCGAGCGCATCGCCGTCGAGCACGATATGGCCCTCGCCGCCGTCGCGGGGCATGCGGCCGAACAGCTCGTGCTGGCCGCCCTCGCGGAATTTGCGGAAGTACGCGAACGGTCCGTCCGGCGACGGCACGCTGGAATCGTCCTCCTTGATGCGGCCGCGCATCTCGCGCACCAGCATTTTCTGCAGGCTCGCGGTGTGGCCGAGCAGGCTCTCGGTGTAGCCGTTCTCTTCATCCAGATATTTGCGGATGTCGGGATCGAGCACCTTTGGATCGCGCAGCACCTCCTGCCATTTCGCGTCCTTCAGCCAGGCATAGTCGTCGGTCACGGTGATGCCGTGATGGCCAAAGGAATGCGGCCGGCGCGGAGCGACGGGAGCGGTCGGGGTCGTGCTGGCGGATTTGGGCAAATCGATCCTCGGGGAAGAGATGTGTCTCGTCCCTATATCAGATCGAATGTGGGGGATTTAAAGAAGGCCGCTTGCGCCGGCGGTTGGCTCCCTCTCCCCGCACGCGGGGAGAGGCGAAGCTTACACCGCCACCTGCTCACCCAGATATGCGACCGCCGCCTCCAGCCCGCCCTTGCCATGTGGGATCTTCAGCGCGTTCAATCCGACCTCGATGACCCCGAGCGTGCCGAGCAGCATCGGCGCATTGACATGGCCCATATGGGCGATGCGGAAGGCTTGGCCCGAGAGGTCGCCGATGCCGGTGCCGAGCACGACGCCGCACTTTTCCTTGCAATAGCGCTGCAGCACCGCGGGATCATGGCCGGTGGTCATGGTCACCGTGGTCACGGTGTTGGAGCGCTCGTGGGGTTCGGCAACGTTGAAGCCGAGCACCTGGCCCTCCGTCCAAGCGCCGACCGCACGCCGGGCGGCTTCGGCGAGCAGCGCGTGGCGGCGGAACGCGTTCTCCAGGCCTTCCTCGTGAATAAGGTCGATCGCCTGGCGCAGCGCGAACAACAGATGCACCGGGGCGGTGCCGGCATATTTGCGATAGTTCTCGGTGCCCTCGCGCTCGCTCCAGCTCCAATAGGGCGTCGCCATGTTGGCGCGCCTGTGCGCGTCCTGCGCGCGTGCGCTGGCCGACACGAAGCCAAGACCGGGCGGTGTCATCAGGCCCTTCTGCGAGCCCGACATCGCGACGTCGACACCCCATTTGTCCATCTCGAACGGCATGCAGCCGAGCGAGGCGACGGTATCGACCATGTACAGCGCGGGATGGTCGGCCGCCTTGATGGCCTTGCCGATCGCCTCGATGTCGTTCTGCACGCCCGAGGCCGTATCGATCTGGACGACGACCACGGCCTTGATCTTGTGCTCGGTGTCGCGGCGCAGCCGCTCCTCGACCTCGTGCGGCCGCACCGCGCGGCGCCAGTCGCCTTTGAGCACCTCGACCTCGGCGCCCATCAGCGCCGCCGCATTGCCCCAGCCGATCGCAAACCGTCCGCTCTCCAGCACCAGCACCTTGTCGCCGCGCGACAGCACGTTGCTCAGCGCGGCTTCCCAGGCACCGTGGCCGTTGGCGATGTAGATGTAGGACTTGCCCTTGGTCGCAAACAGATTCGAGATGTCGCGGAGCAGGCTTTCAGTCAGGTCGAGCATCTCCTTGGAGTAGATGTCGATCGCCGGACGATGCATTGCCTGCAGCACAGCGTCGGGTATCGTGGTGGGCCCGGGGATGGCCAGAAATTCCCGGCCCGCGCGAACGGTCATTGCTATCTTCCTTGTGTCGTGAAGATTGTCTGGTGGGTCGCTGATTCATAGTCTTACGCGGCGGGGCGGCCCGAGAAAAGCACGTAAAACGCACGCCAGATGCGCCTATCGCTTGGTCTCGCGGCAGCCGGCGGCCTCGGCCTCCTCGACCGAACAGAACCAGCGGGTGCCCTTGCTGATCTTCATCTTGATCTGGGTGTACCAGCGGCTGGTCGGGGTGTGGTAAATGCATTCGCCGGCGGTGTTGACGTTGCCCTTGATGGTACAGTCCGGCGACGGCGCGACCGGCCCCGAGGCCGAGGCGAGCAGCACCGAATGCGCCCCTTCGGGCGGCTTGGTCGCGCCCAGGATCGCCGTCTTCTTGTTGCGCACGCGCCAGTCCCAGGGGGCGATGAAGGCGCCCTGCCACATCCCGGCTTTTGCCTCACGCGCGGCAGCCTCGTCGGCATCGTAATCGTGGGACATGCGGGTGTAGGCCAGCGCCCAGCCGTTGCGCACCAGCCATTTCTGGATGTCCTCGCCGCCGACCTCGCAGTGCGCCACGGTGCGGCCGCGCCGGTCGATCGCGCGGGCATGGCACACCCAGCTCTTGCCCTCGGTGTATTTGGCGAGCTCGTCACGCGCCGCAGCGCCGCAGGTCCAGCGCTCGGCCTTGGTGTTGAGGCAGAGCTGGTCGGCGGAGGGCGCGTCGATGCCGCCAAGCCGGATCCGCGTGCTGCCGATCAGGACGGAATCGCCATCGCGGACCTTGGCGATGCCGGTGACGTCGGCCGCCTGCGCCAGCGATGGCAAGCCGAGCAAGGGTAAGCCGAGCAAAGACAGCACAATCAGGAGTTTTCGCAACATGCCGGTCCGCATTGTCGTCCGCATTGCCTTATCTGCATTGACTTGGGAACACCTTGATAAGCCGCGCAATTGTGGTCGGCTTTGGGCCGCGCGGCCAGCTTATGCCTAACGGATAGGCTTTCAACTTCCCGTCATTACCGGGCGAGCGGCGAGTGGGGAGCGGCGAATAGTGCGCGCACTGCACTATTCGCCATTCACAATTCGCCTGCGCGCCACCGCCAGCCCCATCAACACAAACGCCGACGTCACCTCCGGGCCGCCGACCAGAATCCGCGTCGGGGTCTTCATCTTGTTCCATTCATAGGCGCGGAATGGGCCGCGGCGGCCGCCCTCACCGATGGCATCGACGATCACGTTGAGCGCGGGTGCAAAGGCGCGCGGGTCGGCGCCGAGATGACCGAGCGCAATCAGCGCCAGCGCGGCGTCGAACACGTTCATCTCGGCGGCCATCAGCTCGCCCTTGACGTAGGCGAGCACGCGATGACGGATGAAGTCGAAATCGCCGTCGGGATCGACCGCGGCCTGGGCTGCCAGCGGCAACGCCAGGAAGGCCGCGTAGCAGCGGCCGAAATAGGCGCTGTAGAGCTCCGGCAGATAATAGATGTGCGAGCGCGGATTGGCGAAGGCGCCGCTTGCCGCCAAGCGCTTCTGGAAGCCGATGATCCGGTGCACGGTCGCAAGCCGCGCCGGCGTCTCCAGAATCTTCCAACGCGCCAGGTTGCGAAAGCTCACCTCGAGAATGTCGAGATTGAGCGTCGGATCGAGATCGTTGCCGTAGGGCCGTTCGCCTTTGAGGTTGTCGATCCAGGTCGCAACGCCGCCCTCGTAATCGATATTGTCGTTGATCGGGACCGTCACGCGCGGCTCGTTGACGCCGGCATGCACCTGGTAGCCCGCGTAGAAATCCAGCAGCGGCTGGTCGATGATCGGATCGGTGCAGCCGGCCTGCGTCGCCGCGGAAATCGAGCACGCCGTGGTGTCGCAATCCGGCACATAGACGCCGAAGCCGAGGTCCTGCTTGATCTGCGCAAAATAGTGGGAGAAGCGCGGATGCGGCGGGGGTGCGAGCGCGGTGATGACGTTGAAGCGCTGACCGCCGATGCCCTCGGCCTCCTCGCGGCTGATGTTGACACAGAAATCGACCATGTCGGCGATCGCGCGCTCGGCTGCGGTCTTGTCTGCCGGCGAGGCGAGCCCGGTCTCGACATAGCTGAGCAATGCTTCGATGAAGAACGCGTCGTAATAGGCCGAGCGGTGTCGGATCTGCACCGGCTCCCACATCGGCTCGGCAATCCCGCGCCAGGGCGGATTGACCACGGCGCGGGCCTCCGAGCGCGCGATGAAGACGCGGGCGAGGTTGAACAGCAGCGACGAATTCTTGTAGCCGCGCGCATTCAGCCCGGTGAGCGCCATGATCAGCTCGCGCCCGCGCAAGTCTGGATCGCCGATCAGGTTGAACGCGGCATAGGTTGGCAGGAAACCGTTCTTGCGATACGAGCCGAGCAGATGCTGCGCGCAATCGCGGATCGCGCCGTCGATTTGTGTTTGCTCCGGCATGGCGCCGGCGAACATGGCCGGCGGTGGCCTGGGATGGTCGAGCTTGATGGTGTCGACCAGTTCGGCGATGGGTTGGCCGACCGCCGCCCAGTCGGGCTCGGCATCGTCGCGGGCGCGGACCAAAGCCTCGCGCAGCCGGGCGAGCCTGGCCTCGTCACGCAGCTCGCTCAAGCCGGCCCGGCGCAGCAGCACCCGCAACGCCGGATTGCCGAGCGCGGTCTTGTAGAATTTGGCCAGATGCGGATCGCCGCTGGAAGGACCTGACAATACGGGATCGCAGACGTCATAAAGGGACGGGCCGTCTTTCCGCGCCGTCAGCGCCCGGCACGCGGCACCTGCAAAATAATGAAAGCTCATGAAATACCTGGTGGCGGGGGACTTTCGCGGGGGCCAGGCGGCGACCTGGCCCCCGCAAGTCTTTGAAAAAGCTACCCGGATTCGCGGCAAATACAAATGTGACTGACGTCACGGAAAAATCCGGCACAAGGGCTGCATGATCGACCCCCGGAAGGCTACGGGGGAGCCAAAGAATGGAGGAATGAGGGCTGTATAATTAACCAATATATTCAGTGGCTTAGATCGAATTTAGAGCGATCTATTGCCGAGCCGGAGATATCCGGTTAAGGGTTTGTTTGGTGCGGTGCCGCAAATTGCGCGCAATTCGGGGGCACTCCCCCGGCCAATCCCTCAAACCTAAAGACGCCATCGCGCTACTCAAACAGTGTGCGCGCGCTTGGCCGGTCTTTGGCACTGACAGGAATGAACCGAGATGAATGTACGGCAGCTCGACATTTCCCGACGCTCGATTGCGCTCGCCGCAGCCCTCATCGGCACGGTGTCGCTGGTGATCGGCGCCCATGCTGCCCTCAACATGCGCGCGCTCGACGCCGCCAAGGCCGTCACGACCGACCAGGTCACGGGCTCGGTGGGCCAGACCTCACGTCTCGCGCTCGTCATCGGGAATGGTCATTATCCCGACGCCAGCGCCCCGCTGACGCAGTCGATCAACGACGCGCGCGCGCTATCCTCGACGCTGCGCAAGAACGGTTTTGACGTCGACATGGTGGAAGACGCGAGCAAGGACGACATGGTCCGCGCCGTCAACCGCCTCAAGTCCCGCATCAAGCACGACACCGTCGTCATGCTGTTCTTCGGCGGCTACGGCGTGCAAGCCGGCCGCGAGAGCTACATGCTGCCGGTCGATGCCGTGATCTGGAAGGAAAGCGACGTCCGCCGCCAGGGCGTCTCGATCGAGGGCGTGCTCAACATGATGAAGGAGCAGGGCGCCAAGGCCAAGCTCGTCGTCGTCGATGCGTCCCGCCGCAATCCCTATGAGCGCCGCTTCCGCTCCTACTCGCACGGTCTCGCGCCGATCGGCACGCCTGACAACGCGCTGATCCTGTCCTCGGCCTCGCCCGGCAAGGTCGTCGACGACGGCAAGGGCGAGCACTCTACGCTGGTCAGCGAGCTCCTCAACAATCTCAATGCGCAGCAGGGTAGCAGCGCCGAAAGCGTCTTCAACAAGACCCGCGTCGCCATCTCCCGCGCCTCCGAAGGCGACCAGGTCCCGACCGTCTCCTCCTCGCTGCTCGAGGACGTCCGCCTCAACGAAGCCGGCGGCTAGTTTCACGCGACAGCTTCGTAGGGTGGGTTAGCGCAGCGTAACCCACCACGTCTGCATCCGCGGAAACTAAAAAAGGTGGGTTACGCCTTCGGCTAACCCACCCTACGACACCGTCTGCTACTTCGCCGCTTCGCTCGCCATCACCGGACGCACGGGATCGCCTTCGCGCAAGAGCGCACCGGCGCGGGCGACGACGATATCGCCTTCGCTGAGGCCGTCGCGGACCTCGATATTGCCGCCCGACATCAAGCCGGTCTCGACGCGCTTGGTCTCGACGCGATTGCGGCGGATCACCTGCACCACGGTGCCTGCGGATGAATATTGCACCGACGTCAGCGGCACCGCGACGTTGCAGCTCTGCCCGGTCTTGATCAGCGCGCGCCCGCTCGCATTCAGCAGCAGCCGCTTCTGCGAGGAGATGCCGATATAGACCATGCCCTGCTGGATGTTCGGCTCGACGGTCGGACCGATGCGACGCACCTTGCCATCGAGATCGCCGGCACCGGCAATCCGCACGGTGGCCGGCTGATTGACCGCAAGCTTCCTGACATCGTTGGTCGCGACCAGGCCGACGAGGTCGTATTCGCTGCGCGCCACGATGGTGAACAGCGCCTCGCCCTTGGCCGAGGCGGGCGCACCGATCTGCGCGGTCGAGGTGGCAATGACGCCGGCGACGGGGGCGGTGACCTGCAGCGTGCCGCCTTCGGGCAGCGCCAGCCGCGCCATGACCTGGCCGGCTGTCGTGGTGTCGCCGGCTTCGGCCAGCACCTCGGTCACCTTCAGCCCCGGACGTTCGGGTCGCACCGAGGTCTCCTCGCGCGCGACGATCGAGCCGGTGGCCTCGACGATGTCG
Source organism: Bradyrhizobium diazoefficiens (assembly GCF_016616885.1). Taxonomy (NCBI): domain Bacteria; kingdom Pseudomonadati; phylum Pseudomonadota; class Alphaproteobacteria; order Hyphomicrobiales; family Nitrobacteraceae; genus Bradyrhizobium; species Bradyrhizobium diazoefficiens. The sequence goes on from NZ_CP067102.1 coordinate 628,034, forward strand.
GAGAAGCAGGATTTTGCCGCCTTCAGCACCGTGACCGCCGGCCCCTTGGGCGCGTCGTCATCGGCCGCGAGCACGGGCTGGGACAGCAACAGCAGTCCGCTCAGGGCGATGAGAGACTTGGAAAAGGAACGCGCAGGCAATGAACGCATCGGTCATTCCGGTTGGTCGCAAGGCTTCATCGATAAGGCTTCGATGGATAGCAGAAGCGGCAACAGCGGGCCATGGGCTGACCGCATGAGAAATGCCGCAGCGCAGGCGGCGCGATGCCGCCTGTTGATTTAGTCTTTCGGACCGGAGCTAAGGTTCGCCGTCTTTCACCCTCCCCTGGGGGGCCTCCAGGGGAGGGTAAGAGGAAGCCTTCACTGCAGCTTCAAAAACTCCACCCAGTTCGGCTTCTTGCCGGTGGCGTAGGATTTCAGCTTGCTGAGCGCACCGCTGGTCTGGTCGATGGCGTAGACCGTCATGCCGTCGGACAGCTCGCCGACCGCGGCGAGGTAGCGGCCGGTCGGATCGATGTTGAAGCCGCGCGGCTGCTTCTCGGTCGGCACGCTGCCGACTGTGGTCAGCTTGCCGCTGGTCGCATCGACCTTGTAGGCGGTGAGCGTGTTGGTGGTGCGCTCGGAGGCGTAGAGGAAGCGGCCATCCGGGGTAATGTGGATGTCGGCGGCCCAAGGTTTGCCGTTGAAGCCTTCCGGCAGCGCGGTGGTGCGCTGGATCTCGCCCCAGGCCCCGCTCTTGGCTTCATAGCTGTACGCCGCGACGTCGCCGTTCAGCTCGTGGATGAGATAGACGAACTTGCCGTTGGGATGGAACACGAAGTGCCGCGGCCCGGATTTCTCCGGCGTCTTGATCGAAGGCGGATCGCTCGGCGTCAGCGTGGCGGCGGCGGCGTCGAACGCAAAGCTCAGCACCTGGTCGGAGCCGAGATTGGTCGCGAAGACAAAACGGTTGTCGGGTGAGGGCAGGAAGGCGTGTGCGTTCAGCCCGGTCGGGATCACCTGCTTCGGCTCGGCGACGACGCCGTTGGCTTGAAGCGGATTCAGCGCGACCTTGTTGCCGCCATAGGAGGCGCTGAACAGCACCTTGCCGCCGCGGTCGATAGCGATGTTGGCCATGCTGTCGGCGAGCGGTCCGTTGCCGATATGGCTGAGGAGGCCGGTCTTGGGGTCGATCGCAAAGCTCACCGCGAGGAACGGCTGCGAGCGGACGCCTGCGATCAGCACGCGATGATCGGGCGTGATCGCGAGTGGCGTCGAGGCGCCGGCCTTTTCGACGCCGGTGAACGCGGCGGTCTGCACCGGCATCATCTCGCCGCTTTCGGCGATCTTGAACACGCTGATGTCGTTGGAGTCGGCATTGCCGACATAGGCGAAGGTTTCGGCCATGCCGGCACGGACTCCGGAAACGAGGGCAAGACAGGTGAAGAGGGTGGCGGCAATCGCAGCGCGGGATGCGGTGCGTGTCGGTCTGATCATGGGCGTCCTCCTGCCGGTATGGCGTTGTCGTTTTGCGCCAGAGGATAGCCGCTCGTGTTCCGTTGCACCAAATTCCAATGGGGATTGATTGATACCGAAATTGTATCGATTGGACCAAAGCGTTTTCGAGCGAAGGGGATGCCGGTTCGCGTCAAGAAAACGCGTCAAAACAAGAATCTACCTCACCGACGCCGTCAGGTCGCGCGAGGGCAGATGCGGGCCGGCCGGATGGTCGGGCGGACCAAGCACGGTCCACACGGCGACGGCCAGCAAAGCCGAGGTCAGGATGGTCCAGGCGACCAGTTGTTTGCGCATCAGGCCAGATCCGTCCGCCGAAGGTTCGGCCATCGTGCACTGCAAACGGCGACGACCCTATGAACTCGTTCACAGGGACCTTCGGTATGGCAATGTCGTGGCAAAGCGCCACACTGGTTAAACCGATCGCAAGGTCTCGCTGACAAACTCAGGAGACGTTTGCACTTTGCCTGCTCAAGCCGCAGGCACCCGGGCCGCATGATCGCGTGGGAACGGCAGCCGCGGCCCGCCGTTACCTCGGTCTCGCGGGCGGAGGACGCCGAAAACCGAGGCTGGCAGAACGGAGGCTGGCAAAACGGAGGCTGGAAAGTGTTTTGGATTTATTGGGACACCGCCTGGTCGCTCATCATCAGCGGCATCATGTTCACCACCATCGTCACCCATCCGGACGCCGAGTTCGTCGAGATCCAGGCCGCTAGACGGGCGAAATGAGCCGCGCGACCTGAGGTAGCTAAACCTCCCCAGCTCCAAATTGGGCCTGGTTCGCGTGTGCCCGCGGGCGTGGGCGCATGTGGTGAACCAAATCTTAGGGGCGGGCCGGTAGTTTTCTGCATCTTTTTCTGATTCAGAGATCCGGCGCTCCCTATGGCATTGTTCGGCAATCCCTCCATTCGTTCGGTTCTCGGCGCCATCATCGGCGTCCTCGGCCTGTTCCTGGTCGGGCAGCTCTCGACCGGGCTGTTTGGCGCCATCGAGCGCAACAGCGCCGCGCAGAAGGTCGAGCGCTTCGCCAGCACCGACCAGCAGCTGTTTGCGACCTTGCTCGGCTTCCGGCTCGAGCGCGGCACCTTCCTCTCGGCGCTGGTCGCGGACGCCCCGGCCAACGCCAATGCCGACGACCGCATCGCCACCAACAGGGGATTGTCGGAAGCCGCTTACAAGAACGTGCTCGAACGTCTCGCGGGCGTGAGCGACACCCGTCTGGCCGCCGCCACCAGCAAGTTGGTCGCGATCCACGATGCGCTCGTGCCGATGCGGTCCAAGGCGGAAAGTGCCATCCATCAAGCCAAGGCGCAGCGTGACCCCAAGGTCGGCGACGAATTCCGCAAGGCCGCGCAGGATTATCTCGACGCCATCCTGGCGCTGACCGGTGAGCTCGAGAACGCGCTCAAGCTCACCGACCCCGTGGTCGATCATGTCCTCGGCGTGAAGCAATCGGCCTGGTCCGCGCGCAATTTCGGTGGTCTGGTCGCCATCCGTCTCGAAGCCGCGGCTGCAGCGGGCAAGCCCTGGAGCGCCGCCGACATGGTCGGCGCTGCCGAAGATACCGGCCGTTCCAAGCAGGCCTGGAGCCAGGTGCTGGATGTCGCCGGCCGTCCTGATGCGCCGGCAAGTCTCACCGACGTGATCGCGCGCTCGAAGCAGGGCGAGGCCGCCGCCATGACCGAGCGCCAGCAGGGCTTCATCAAGGCGCTGAGCAACAACCAGACCATCGACATCAAGGTCGAGGATCTCTCCAAGCTCAACACCGCGATCCTCAACTACAGCGTCGAGGCCGGCCAGGTCGCGCTGGCCGAAATGGTCTCCCGTGCCGGTCGGCAGATGACGGCGGCGACATGGAGCCTCGCGCTCCACGGCGGGATGATGCTGGTCGCGCTCGCCATTACATTGTTCGGCTTCATCCTGGTGAACCGCCGCGTCAGCGCGCCGATCCGCAAGCTGACGCAGGCGATGCGATCGCTTGCCGAGCGCAACTATGCGATCGAGCTCGCGGGCATCGAGCGCGGCGACGAGATCGGGGAAATGTCGCGTGCGGTGTCCGTGTTCAGGGAGAACATGATCACGGGCGATCGCCTCGCCGAGGAGCAGTCGGCGGAGCAGGGCCGGAAAGAGCGGCGCCAGCTTGCCGTCGATGGCCTTATCGAACAGTTCGAGAAGACCGTCACGGAATCGCTGCACACGTTGGCCTCGGCTTCCGGCGAGCTCAACGCTACCGCGCAGTCGATGTCGTCGACCGCCGAGCAGGGCTCGTCCAAGGCGGCTTCGGTCGCGAGCTTGTCCGGCGATGCCTCCTCCAATGTGCAGACGGTTGCGGCGGCCACGGAAGAGCTCTCGGCCTCGATCAGCGAGATCAGCCGTCAGGTCGCGGAATCCTCCAGCATTGCGGGTGCCGCCGCCGGCGAAGCCGACCGCACCAACGCCGAGGTGCAGGCGCTGGCTGATGCCGCCCAGCGCATCGGCGACGTCGTCGCGCTCATCACCGGCATTGCCGAGCAGACCAATCTGCTCGCGCTCAACGCCACCATCGAGGCGGCGCGCGCGGGCGAAGCCGGCCGTGGCTTTGCGGTGGTCGCTTCCGAAGTGAAGAACCTCGCCACGCAGACCGCGAAGGCGACCGAAGAAATCACCGGTCAGGTCGCCGCGATCCAGGGCGCGACCAAGTCGTCGGTGACCGCAATCCAGTCGATCGGCACCACCATCCAGCGCGTCAACGAGATCGCGGCGGCGATCGCGGCCGCCGTCGAGGAGCAGGGCGCCGCAACGCGCGAGATCGCGCGCAACGTGCAGCAGGCCTCGCAAGGCACCAACGAAGTCTCGCGGCACATTTCGGGCGTGTCGCAGGCTGCAGGTCAGACCGGTGCAGCCGCCGGTGAAGTGCTGGATTCCGCCAAGATGCTGGCGCGCCTGTCGGACGATCTCAAGCGCGACGTCGACCGCTTCGTGGGCGATCTCAGGGCGGCGTGATTGAAGTCGGTAGGTTGGGTTAGCCCCGCGAATTGCGCGAAGCGCGATTCGCTAGGCGTAACCCACCGCTGGCTCTATCCGCAGAAACAGAAGTGGTGGGTTACGCCCCGTGGACTGCGCTGCGCGCGCCACGGTGCTAACCCACCCTACGAAGCTGACGAAACCACTGCAGCATCGCGGGCTTTGATGTGGACATGCCAAGCCGCCGCCGTTCGATCCGGACGTCGCGTCGCGGCGACGTCCGGGAGCGATTCAAAGCGGCGTGGGTTCGGACTGCCGTTACTGTCAGACCGGCTTCGCGGCACTCGCCGCGATCCGGGTCGCGAAGCTACGGTAGGAGTGCAGCGGACGTCCCAGCATCTTGGTCAGACGCGCAACGTCGCCATCCTCAGGGATCATTCCGTCGCTGACAAAACGCTCGACCATGAGCCGCATTTCGTAGGCCATCCACTTCGGCATGAAACCCGCGAGATTCTGCTCGAAGCCGGTGGGATCATCGCCGCCATAGGCGATCGGGCGACCCAGGACGTCCGACCAGATCGCGGCCACGTCCGGACCGGTCAGCGTGTCGGGGCCGACCAGATTGATGGTTTCGATCGGCAGCTTGCCCGGAGCCTGCTCCCGCCGGATCAACTCGATCGCCGCGATCTCGGCGATGTCGAGGGTATCGACCATGGCGACACCCTTGCTGCCGATAGGCATCGGGTAGACGCCGTGGTTGAGGATGACCTCCTTGATCGTGAGATCATTGTCGATGAAGTAGGACGGACGCAGGATCGTGGCGTTGAAGCCCATCTGTTCGATCATCCGCTCGGCGCCGAACTTCACCGCGAAGTGCGGCACGTTCACGAAGCGATCGGCGTTGATCACCGAGAGATAGACGACCCGATCGACGCCCGACTCGCGCGCGATGTTCAAGGTAATGAGCGCCTGGGTGAATTCCTCGCCCGTCACCGCATTGAGCAGGAACAGCGTGTTGACGCCGCTGAACGCGGCGCGCAGCGAGTCGATATCGAGCAGGTCGCCTTTCGCGACCTTCACACCGCTTTGGAAATCCGCCTTTGCGGGATCGCGGGACAGCACGCGTACGTCGGCGCCGCGCTTGACGAGCTGCTGGACGACGTGGCGGCCGACACGGCCGGTGGCGCCGGTAACGAGGATAGTCATGGGGTCACTCCTGTTTGGGGGTTAAGAGACACCCCGCAAAATAGTGATCCATATTCGAGCCGATAGGCGGTATATCTAGACATACTGTCTTGCTGGTGGAACGAATGGACCTGCTTGCTCTCGCCGATTTCAATCTGGTTGCCCGTCACGGCGGTTTTGGACGGGCCGCCCGGGCCACCGGCCGCCCCAAAGCGACGCTGTCCCGCCGGGTCGCTGACCTGGAGAGCAGCCTCGAACTGCGCCTGTTCGAGCGGGGGACGCGCATGCTGAAGCTCACCCAGGAAGGGAGGGCGCTGTATGAGCGGACGGGGACGTTGCTCGCCGAGCTCGAGGAGGCCGCAGCCGCAATCACTTCTGGCGGCGACAGGCCGCGCGGCAGGCTGCGGATCAGCGCTCCGCTCCTGTTCTCGCAAACCGCGATGGGAAAGCTGGCCGCAAAATTCGCGCTGAAATATCCGGAGGTCCGGCTCGAGGTCACGACGGAAGATCGTGCCGTCGACATGATCGAGGAAGGCTATGACCTGGTGATCCGCGTCAATCCGGATCCGGACGAAAGTCTGGTCGGACGAATCTTTCTGCGCGATCGGCTGGTGGTCGTGGCGAGCCCGAGCCTGGGTCGTCCTACCGGCGATCGTGCCGTTTCAGCCGTGGTGCGCGAGACGGGTGATCCGACGACCAGCTGGGATGTGGTCGCGCCGGGTGGAAACCTGCGGATCACGGCCGAACCAGTGCTTTGCCTATCATCGCTGATCATGGTCCGCGATGCGGTCCGAGCCGGCGTCGGCGCCGCTCGGCTTCCGGTGTCGCTCGTGATTCACGACCTGGCGGCCGGCAAGCTCGTGCACTGGGGTGATGTCGATGGACCCGAGATCGCTCTCTGGACGCTCTATCCATCCCGCCGGCTGCTGAGTGCGCGCGTATCCGCCTTCCTCGACTGTCTCAAGGAGGCGTTTCCCTCCGGAACACCCGAAGAGCTTGCCGCCTTCATCGACTGAGCCCAGGAGATCGTCGCACCTATTGCAGAACCTTTGGCATGACGACGACGACATCGACCTGTCGCTTCAGCACACGCGATGCGACGGCGGCGATATAGATCGAATAGCCGTCCTCGATGTCGGAGGCGATCTCCTCGTCCTTGGCGAAGGCGTAGAGCATGGTGCCGTCGAGCTTGTCGAAACGGATGCCCGCAAAGAGGCGATCGAACGTCTCGGCGCCGACGGCACCTGCCATCAGCGCCTGGATCGCCTGGTCCTGAATGAGTGAGAGCTTCATCATGCCGATGAGATATGGAAACGCCGCGCGAATACAAGGTGCAGAAGTTCGAGACGAACGTAACAGCACCTGTCTGAGCGGACGCTGAACGAGCCTCCCGGAATGAGCGCGTTTGGCTGGATGTCCTGATCCGCCTATGCGCGCGGCTTACGCCGCGGCCGCCTGCTTCGACAGCAATTGCTTCAGCTTCGCCGCCGGCACCGCCGGGCTGAACAGCCAGCCCTGCATCTGGCTGCATCCGAGCGCTCGCAGCACGTCGCGCTGGGCCTCGGTCTCGACGCCTTCCGCCGTCGTCGCCATGTGGCGGGCGGCGGCCATGTGCACCACGGCCTGGACGATCGGCGAGGAATCGTCGGACTGGCCGATGTCGCTGATGAAGCTGCGGTCGATCTTGATCTTGTCGAAGGGGAAGCGGTGCAGATAGCTCAGCGATGAATAGCCGGTGCCGAAATCGTCGAGCGCGATGCGCACGCCGAGCTCGCGCAGCTGCTGCAGGATGGTCAGCGCCTCCGCGTCGTCGCGGATCAGCACGGTTTCGGTGATCTCGAGCTCGAGCCGTCCGGGCGCCAGGCCTGACTCGGCCAGCGCGGCTGCGACCTTCAGCGCCAGCGTCTTGGATCGGAACTGCACCGGCGAGACGTTGACCGCGATGTGGATGTCGCCGGGCCAGGTGGCGGCCTCGGTGCAGGCCTGCTTCAGCACCCATTCGCCGATCTCGCCGATCAGGCCGGTGTCTTCCGCGACCGGAATGAAGTCCGCGGGCGAGACCATGCCGCGCTCGGGATGGCGCCAGCGGAGCAGCGCCTCGCAGCCGGTGACGACATTGGCGGACAGATCGACCAGCGGCTGATAGTGCACCTCGAATTCGCCGCGGGCGAGCGCCTGGCGCAAATCGAGCTCGAGCTGGCGGCGCAGCCTGGCCTTGGCGTCGTATTCGCTCACGAAGATGCGGAAAGTGCCGCGTCCCTCCGATTTCGCGGCGTACATCGCCAGATCGGCGCGCTTGAGCAGGTCGTCGAGATTGTCGCCATGGTCGGGCGCGATCGCGATGCCGATGCTGGCATCGGTCGGGATCTCCTGGCCCTTGCAGTCCACCGGCAGGCGCAGCGACGTCAGAATCTGTTCGGCCAGCGTCGCCAGCTCGGCCTGGTCGCAGGTCCCGGCCTTGATGATCGCGAACTCGTCGCCGCCGAGCCGCGCCACCAGATCATTGCCGCTGACGCAGGCGCGCAGGCGGTTGGCGACCTGGCGCAGCAACTCGTCGCCGACCTCGTGCCCGAGCGAATCGTTGACGCCCTTGAACTCGTCGACGTCGATATAGAGGATCGCAAAGGGCTTGCCCTGGCTGAGCTCCGCCACGCGCCGTTCCAGATGCCCGCGCATCAGGACGCGGTTGGGCAGGTCGGTCAGCGCGTCGTAATGCGCCATATGCGCGATGCGCTCGTCGGCGCGGATGCGCTCGGTGACGTCGTCATGCGTGGCAAGCCAGCCGCCGGCCGCGCCGGGCTGGTTCTTGATCTCGATCAGGCGGCCGTCGGAGGTCTCGACGATGGTGCTCTGGATGCGCCCGACGCTGTTCAGGATGTCGTCGCAATAGGAATCGACGTCGCCGTCGAACGAGCCGGTGTCGGCGCGATGCTGGATCACGTCGCGGAAATAGGCGCCGGGTTTCACCACCGCGGTCGAGAGCTTGTACATGTCGATGTAGCGGCGGTTGCAGACGATGAGCCGCTCGTCCTGGTCGAACATGAGCAGGCCCTGCGTCATCGTGTTCATCGCGGTGTCGAGCCGCTGCTTCTCGAGCGAGACGCGGTGCGTGACCTGGCGGAAGATCAGGAACAGCGTGAGCACGAGCAGGCCGATCGACAGCACAGCGACAGTGACGAAGAACTTGGTTTGCGTGCGCCAGGTTGCGAGCGTCGCGTCCAGCGATTTGGTGGCAACCACGACCAGCGGTTCGCCGGTCAGCATGCGCGAAGAAACGATGCGGTCCTTGCCGTCGATCGGGCTGGTGAGCTCGGTCGTGACGAAGCTGCGCTCGAACACGGCCTTCTGCTCGGGCGAGCCGGTGCGGTAGTTTTGCCCGATCATGGCGTCGACATGCGGAACGCGCGCCAGCAGCTGGCCGTTCCGGTGGTGCATCGCGATCGAGGATTCTTCGCCAAGTCCGGTCGAGGCAAAGAAGGATTCAAGCTGCTCCGGCGTAATGGCCCGCGACACCAGGCCGAGGAATTCGCCATGCGGGCCCGACACGCGCCGCGCGAACACGATCGCCGGACCATTGCCGAGCCGGCCGGGCACGACCTCGATCTCCTCCTGCAAGGAAGGATCGTTCTTGAGCCGGTTGAAATAGAAGCGATCGGACACCGAGATATCGGCGACCGGCCAACGCTTCGACGAGTTGATCAGCACGCCGTTGGAATCGAACACGTTGGCGCCGGCAACGTCGGACCAGCCGCTGGCCTTGGTGCGCAGCACCTCGTGCATGGCAAGCGTCGCCATCTCGCTGCGGAACACGTCGGCGGAATCGATGCCATGACCTTCGAGTTCCGCGGTGACGCTCTTCTGGAGTACCGTAAAATCCTCGAACTCGCGGTCGAAATGGCGGGCGAGCAGACGGACAGAGCTTTCCAGGCTGTCGCGGCCGCTCTCGATCGCGTTCTGGCGAAAGCGGTCGACGGTGAGCCCGGTGCCGATGGCCATCGCCGCCATCAACACGAAGCCGCCGACGATCAGCCACGTCAACGGCGCGCCCCGCCATTGGCGAAGCAGCGCGCGCAGTCGCGCGGTCCATCGAATTGATGCGCCCATCCAGCCCTCCCGTGGGATGCAAGATGCACCAAAACCGACAAGACCCCGTTACCAGCGAGGGTTAGGGAAGTATGAATCGGAACAAAATCAGGGAGTTGGCGCGACACCTGAGGGGCACAAAACCGGATGCGGTTCCGGGAGCCGTCTCACTCCCGCTTCACTTCCCATTTCAGCGCTTCGGCATTCTTCTTGGCGAAAATATCAGGCACGTCGAACTTGCCGGTCTGGAGGTCATAGCGGCATCGCCAGCCGCCCAGCCCCTTCATGATGGTGTTTTTCGGGTGCTTGTCGTATTCGCCGCCGAGCCCGATGACGAGGTAGCGGTTGTTGGGCCAGTTCATGCCCAGCTCCTGATAGGCCTCATCCGTGCCCTTCAAGAGATTGGCCGTGATGTGGAAGTCGAGCTTGGCGAAGTGCCTGGTTTCCGGCCGGCTGTAGAAATAAGCCCAGGCGAGATCGCCGAGCGATTTCCTGGTCGCGTTGACGAAGACGCCGTTCTCGACATGATAGAGAAACAGTTCCTGCTCGCCCGAGCCGGTCTTCTGCATCCGCACCAGCCATTGCGAGTTGAGCACCGGCCAGACGGCCGACCCCGCTGGATGAAAATGGGTGATTGCTCCTGACGGAGTCGGCTGGAACTCACCCACTTTCTTCTTAGTCCGCGGTGAAGCGGAAGAAGGCGGCAAAGCCCTGCTCAGGCTTCAGCTCCGTCACCCGATCGCCGTGCCGCGCCCAGACCTGCCATTTGACGCCGAAAAGGTCTTCGCTGTCCTTCATATATTGCTCGAGCCTGGTGGCGCCGTCGGGCGAGGTGAAGGCGAGATCGGCATTGCTGGTGAGGACGAAGCCCGCCGGCGGGCCGGAGGCGGCGAGCGCGGGGGCGGCAGCGAGCGTCAGGGCAAGCGCCAGCCATGGCGCGGCGCGATAAAATGCGGTCACGGTGGAACCCTAAAAAAATTGCCGCAGTGCGGCCTCGCTCATTTGACGCGGAGGGGGCGTGCGGGTTCATCCCTTTGAACGTCTTGCTGCCGTAGCCAAAACGGCGCAATTTGCCGGGGTCGATTTGCGACGTAAGGTTTGAAAACTGATGATCACCGCATCCAAGGCCTTTATCGCATTCTGTCTGCTCGCGGTGGCCGGTACCGTGCTGGTGATCGGCCCGACCGAGCTGCGCCGGCTGCTGCCGGGCGGGGCGAGCACCGGGGTCGCGGTCGCCGCCAAACCTGAGGTCAAGCCTGAGGTGAAGGCTGAGGCCCAAGCCCAAGCCAAGGTCGAATCCAAGACCGAGCCGAAGGCTGACGAACTGTCCGCGTCGCCGGCACCGGCCGATGCGCCGAAGGCGGGCGCCTTGGCCGAGACGGAGAAGCAGGTCACGGCGCTGGCCGATATCGCGCCGCCGACCAAGTCGCAGCCGGCCGTTGCGGATAACGGTCCCCGTTTCGACGTCGCCCGCGTCGACGATCACGGCGAGGCGGCGGTGATCGCGGGCCAGGCCGCACCGGGTTCGAAGGTCGAGCTGATGCGCGATGGCCAGCCGCTCGACAGTGTGGTCGCCGATGCGTCGGGCCAGTTCGTGATGACCCCGCCAAAACTTCCCGCCGGCAGCTACGAGCTGGCGCTGCGCGCCAAGGCGCCCGATGGCACCGTCACGCAATCCAGCCGCACCATGCCGGTGACGATCGCCGAAACCGCGCCGCCGCCCGCGCGCGTCACGGCGGCAGCGAAGCCGGAGGCCAAGTCGCCTGAAAAAACCGACGACAGATCGGACGTCGTCGCGTCGCTGCCGGCGTCGCGTCTGGCCTCGACGTCCGCGGCTCGGCCGAGATTGATGGGCACGCCCAAGCCCAAGGCCATGGCACGGGTGCCGGCGGCGGGTGCAACGGTCGCATCGGCCTCGCCCGCGGAGGTCTTCAACACCGCGCCGGCTGAGGCCGGCGGCAGCCGGGTGATTTCGCGCGGCGACAGCCTCTGGGCGCTGAGCCGTCTCGCTTACGGCGACGGCAACCGCTACGCGGTGATCTTCAACGCCAACCGCGAAAAGATCCACAATCCCAATCTGATCTACCCCGGCCAGACCGTCGTGCTGCCGCAAAGGGCGCGCTGAAGTTCGAACAGCTTGGCTAATCCCCCGGCCGTCATTCCGGGCTCGCGCTAAGAGGCGCGCCCCGGAATGACAGACTGTAAGCGGAACATTTGGTTCCCCGGCGCGTCTTCTCCCTGCGGCGCGATGTGCGCTTGGCGCTGGAGGAGGGCCAGGAAGTGGTCGGCTCAGTGGTCGGCTCGGTGATCATGTCGAGATCCCGCATGGGACCAGCGCTGGCCGGCGCGGTGCTCGCAATCCTGACCGTGCTGTTGCCGAATCGCGCGGAAGCGCAGTTTGGATTGCGCGGCGGACCGCTCGGTGTTGCGCGCTTCGCCGTCGGCCACGTCATCGGCCTGTCGCGGTTGCGCCATGCCCGCATGGCGGTGCGGGGCAGCCGTTATCGCTCCGCTGCGCTGAGGTCGCAGGATCCGCGCCAGAGTCCAAACGCAGCCGAGCGCGGCCAGCCCGCCAACCCCTACGTCATTCGCGCGGCGCTCACAGCGCAGGCCGCACTGTCCGGCTGGCACGGCGGCCGCCGTCCGCAGGGTTGGTGGCGGCATCCCGACGGCAGCTATGGCTGGATCGGTCCCGTGTTCTGGCCGTTCGCCCATGACGATCTCACCACGGCAATCATCCTCGGTGATACGACCAGCCTCTCGCTCTATGGCTATGGCGATATCTATGCGGCGATCTTCGCGCCCTATGCGGCACCGGAGCTCGCTGCCTACACCGCGCCGCAAGGGCGTCGTGCGCGACGCGTGCCGTCGGTGGAGGCGGTCTGTGACGGCAGCGACACCGGCGGGTTGCCGGTCGACCGCATCGCTGCCGCCGTGCAGCCGAACGAGGTGCAGCGCACCGCGCTCGACGAGCTCAGCGCCGCCTGGGCCTCGGCGCGCGATACCATCCGCGCCTCGTGTCCGGCGCAGGCGCCGATGACGGCGCCGGAGCGCCTCGGCGTGATGCAGAGCCGACTCGATGCGATGATCAAGGCCACCGACGCCATCGCGGCGCCGCTGGCAAAATTTGTCGACCTCCTCGATGACAGCCAGAAAGCAAAGCTCGATTCGCTGGCCAACGAACGCCGCGCGGCGCTCGCCTCAGCCCAGCACAAGGACGCGCAGGCGGCTTCGGCCTGCGATCCGAACTACGATCCCCGCTACGATGTGCAGGCGCAGCGTCAATACGAGCAGCTCGTGCAACAGCAATGGCCCGCCGAGGATATTGCCAATACGCTCAAGCTCGACGACACCGGCCGCGCCCGGCTCGACGTGCTCCAGGACACCACGCTGCGCACCATGGAGACGCTCAGTCCCTGCCTGACAAAAGCAGCCGCCACACCGCAAGCCCGCCTCGCCGCCGTGAAGGCACGGCTGCAGACGATGCTGCAGGCGGTGGGCGGCGTCGGCGATGCGCTCGACGATTTCGAGGCGGATCTGAGCGACGAGCAGAAGGCAGGGTTCGAGGCGATCGGACCGAAGCGGGGGATGTGAGCGGAGGGCATGAGCCCTACGCCGAGGATGAGCCTCGCCTAGCGCCCCGGAGGTGTGTTCCCTCCACTCGGAGGTGCCCGGCGGTTCGAAAAACAGGTTGAACGGCCATGATATCCTCACTATGATATACAGATATAATGTATATCATGGAGGTTCCAATGCAGGTCTCCAAATGGGGTAACAGCCTCGCTGTGCGCCTGCCCAAGGCGCTGGTAGAAGCCTTGAAACTCTCGCCCGGCGATGAGCTCGACGTGGTCGAGGCCTCGAAGGGTCGGATCGCGGTCGAGAAGGTTGACAAGCGGGCCGAGTTTCTCAGGCAGGTGGAGCAGTTCCGGTTTCCGCTGCCCGACGGCTACAAGTTCGACCGCGACGAGGCGAATGAGCGGTGAGCGCGTTCTTCGACAGCAATATCCTGATCTATGCCTATTCGACCGACATCCGGCGCCAGCGTGCGCTGACCACGATTGCCGGCGGCGGCGTCATCAGCGCGCAGGTGCTGAACGAATTCACCAATGTGCTGCGCAAGAAGCAGAAGCAGGACTGGTCCATCATCGAGGCGGCGGTACAGTCCATCCGTTTTCGTTTTCCGGATATCGTGCCGCTGACATCAGACACGCACGCCGCGGCGCTCGTGCTCGCTCGGGATCACGGTCTCGCCTTCTATGATGCTCTGATCGTTACCTGCGCGATCGATGCCGGCTGTGACACACTCTATAGCGAGGACATGCAGCACGGCCGCAGCATCGGCGGGCTCGCCATCGTCAATCCATTTCTGGGAAGCGTGCCGTGAGGCCCAAACGCTCGCAATCCTGCTCATCGGCGACAAGGTCAATTTCGACAATATTGTTTTTGACGGACGCCGTCGCCACAAAATCCATGGTCGTCCCGGCCTTCGCCGGGATGACCAGGAGGAGAGATCAAATCGTAGCCCATCCCTCCGAAAGCGCTTCGGCTTGTTCGAGCACCGTTTGGGTCGCTTTCTCCTGAAGGTCCGGCGGATAGCCATATTTACGGAGGATCCGCTTCACCAGCACGCGGAGCTGTGCGCGAACGTTGTCGCGCACGGTCCAGTCGATCGTGACGTTGGCGCGAACCGTAGCGACCAGCTCGCGAGCAATAGTCCGAAGCGCGTCATCCCCCAGAACCTTCACCGCACTGTCGTTGGTCTCTAGCGCGTCATAGAAGGCGACTTCATCATCGCTCAACCCGAGGTCTTCACCGCGTTGCGCGGCCTGACGCATATCTTTGGCGAGTTGGATGAGCTCCTCGATCACCTTCGCCGTCTCGATCGCACGGTTCTGATAGCGACGAAGCGCCTGCTCAAGCATCTCGGAGAAAGCCCGCGCCTGCACGACATTGCGGCGTGAACGGACCTTGATCTCACCCTTCAGCAGCTTCTGCAGCAGCTCGACGGCCAGATTCCGCTGCGGCATGCCGCGGACCTCGGCCAGGAATTCGTCAGAAAGGATCGAGATGTCCGGCTTCTTCAGCCCTGCAGCAGCGAAGATATCGACCACCTCGTCCGAGACCATGGCATTCGAGATGATCTGTCGAATGGCGTGGTCGAGGTCTTCGCTGCTCTTGCGCTCGCCTGGCTCGTTCTTGGCCAGCACGGCTCTCACCGCCTGGAAGAAACCCACGTCGTCACGGATTCGTAACGCCTCGGCGTGCGGGACGGCCAAAGCGAACGCCTTCGACAACTCGTTGACCGCCTGCATCAGGCGGCTCTTTCCATCCTCCTGTGCGAGGATGTGCTCCTGGGCTTCGGGCAAGAGCGAGACCTTCTGCCCAGCGGTCCCCGTCAACCAATGCGACCAGTCGAAGCCATGAAACAAGCCACGGCAGACCTCGTATTTCTCCAGCATCACGGCAACCGCTTCTGCCTGGTCAAGCGCAGTCCGCCCCGTGCCGCCGGCTTCAGTGTAGGTCACGAGCGCTTGCCGCAGCTCGTCGGCGAGGCCGAGATAGTCGACCACCAGTCCGCCCGGCTTATCCCTGAACACGCGATTGACCCGCGCGATCGCCTGCATCAGCCCATGGCCGCGCATCGGTTTGTCGACATACATGGTCGAAAGGCTGGGTGCGTCAAAGCCGGTCAACCACATGTCGCGCACGATCACGATCTTGAACGGGTCCTTGGCGTCGCGGAACCGCTCGGCCATGTCTTCGCGGCGCGACTTGCTGCGAATGTGCGGCTGCCATTCCAGTGGATCAGACGCCGAGCCCGTCATGATGATCTTGAGCGTGCCTTTGTCGTCATCCTCGCCGTGCCAGGCCGGCCGCAGCTTGACGATCTCGTCGTAGAGCGCGACGGCGATACGCCGGCTCATAACCACCACCATCGCTTTGCCGTCCATAGCGCCGAGCCGGGTCTCGAAATGCTCGACCATATCGCGCGCGATCAGCGTGATCCGGCTGTCGGAGCCGACCACCGCTTCGAGTTGCGCCCATTTGCTCTTGAGCTTTTCCTTGCGCTCGACCTCCTCGCCTTCGGTCGCATCCTCGAAGTCGGGGTCGATGTTCGGTCGCTCGGACGCCTTCAATTCCAGTTTGGCTAGCCGGCTCTCGTAATAGATCGGCACCGTGGCGCCATCGATCACCGCGCGCTGGATGTCGTAGACGCTGATGTAATCGCCGAACACGGCTCGCGTATTGGCATCAGTCTGCTCGATCGGTGTTCCCGTGAAGCCGATGAACGACGCCCGCGGCATCGCGTCGCGCATGTGTCGCGCAAAGCCGTCGATGAAATCGTATTGGCTGCGATGCGCTTCGTCGGCGATCACGACGATGTTGCGTCGCTCCGACAGAACGGGATGGCGGTCGCCACGCTCCTCCGGAAAGAATTTCTGGATGGTGGTGAACACCACGCCGCCGCCCGCGACCGACAGTTTTGCGCGCAGGTCGGCGCGGTCCTCCGCCTGCACCGGCGGTTGGCGCAGCAGGTCGCGGCACCGTGCGAAGGTGCCGAACAACTGGTCGTCGAGATCGTTGCGGTCGGTCAGCACCACGATGGTAGGATTTCCCATCTCGGGCGCCAGGATCACCCGGCCGGCATAGAACGCCATGGTCAGGCTCTTGCCTGAGCCTTGCGTATGCCAGACGACGCCGACGCGTCGATCGCCATCCTCGCCACCCGCCATCGGCCCGGCGTCATAGCGGCCTTCCTCGTCGGTAAAGCCCTGCGACTTGTGCCAGCTCTCCGCCGGGATCGCCGCGCGCAAGGTTTCCTCCAGCGCAACGTTGACGGCGTGGAACTGGTGATAGCCGGCCATCTTCTTGACCAGCTTGCCGCCCTCAAGCGCCTCGAACACGACGAAGTAGCGGATCAGATCGAGGAAGCGCCGGTGCTCGAACACACCCTCCAGCACCACCTGCAACTCGGCGAGCTTGATCGCTTCGTCGCGTCCGGTGATGGTGCGCCAGGGCTTGAACCATTCCCGCCCAGCGCCGATCGAGCCAATCCGGGCCTGCGCGCCGTCAGACGCGAGCAGAGCCACATTGGTCGAAAACAGCGCCGGAATTTGCGCCTGGTAGGTCTGGAGCTGGCGGAATGCCGCCCAGACGTCCGCGCCCTCGTCGGCGGCGTTCTTCAATTCGATCACGGCGAGCGGCAGGCCGTTGACGAACAGCACGACGTCGGGCCGGCGAAGGTGCTGCCCCTCCGCCATCGTGAACTGGTTGACGGCGAGCCAGTCATTCTGCGCGGGATCGTCGAAATCGATCAGGCGCGCCTGCGCGCCACCGATCGAGCCATCCTTGCGACGAAACTCGACATTGATTCCGTCGACCAGCATGCGGTGGACAGAGCGGTTGCGCTCGATCAGCGACGGCGCATCGAGCCGCGCCAGCTTGCGGTGGGCGTCCTCCAGCGCTTCGGCCGGCAAGTCGGGATTGATCCGAGCCAACGCTGAGCGCAATCGCCGGTCCAGAATCACATCGCGATATCCGGACCCGACCCGTTCCGCGGCTGCTCCGCCATCGGCGATATCCGGGCCGTGCAGCACGGCATAGCCGAGCCGCGCCAACCAATCGAGCGCAGCCTCCTCGACGATGGATTCGGTGAAGGCGGTCATGGGTCCGCCTCCGGCCTGGTCAGGCGTTTGGGTTGAACTTGTAAGAAATCCTTACAGGTTGCGAGTTCGTCCTGTTCGCCGACAGTCGTCAAGGATTCCTTGACAACTGAGCCATAGGAAATCTCGCTCTCAGTTGAAGTCCCCCAAACCGTGCCGTCCACCGCTCGCAGCCGGATCGTGTCCCGCCCATCCTCGGTGCGGTAGAGGATCAACTCGCCGCGGGACGGGGCGTCGCTCACGCAACGGCCTCGAGCATTTTCTCGGCGGCTTTCACCCGGAGTTCGCCGGAGATGAGCTTGGGGAGGAGGGTGTCGCGGAGAGCGGCGAGGGTACGGGATTCCCCAACAGCGATCGCCATCCGACATTCTAACTGTTCAATCGCATCATCGAACAAGCGTTGGACTTTCTCGCTTGGCTGCAGAATGGGAAAAGCCAAGAAATCGTCTCGGCTTAATCCGAGATTGGTCGTCCCTGTAGCATGTGCCCTGCAGTAGACTCGATAGTCATCTGACAGCAATGTCTGATAGACAATGTGCCGGGACGTCTTAGCCGACTTGAAGATCAACTTGACGGTGTCCTGGGTGAGACGACCCTGCTCAATGTATGGCGGAACCTTGGCAACGGCGCCAAGCAAATCGGCAGATTGGGTCACGTCCTTTAGGGAAGCGTACATATCGCCTGGCCTAAGAATCAAATTGGCTGGAGATGGTCCGCCGTAAGTTGACAAATTCCGGTCTCTAAATCCTCCGTTTCTCTCGATGGAGGCTAGGCCAAGCAAGACTGGCCCCGGCAGGTGCTTGAGACCGCTCTTATATGTTGTTCCTCGTTGCAGGTCGACGAGTTCGCCTAGCTCCCTGTTGAACCATCCTTCCGGGATACGCCCCTCCTTTCCCTTGCTGAATCGATGCGGGAAGTGCGCTCCTATGGTCTCTGGCAACGGACCATTACGACCTTCTACCTTCACCCGAACAGGATCGAAGTCCACGAACCACGATTTAAACAGCGCTCGCGACATTGCCGCCAGCGTCTCGTTCATTCGCCAATTGAGTTCGATTTTGTCGTCAAGGGTACCGAGAATGTGGGCGATCGCGCGCTGCTCATCCAAGGGTGGACGGAAGAACTTGAACCGCTTTATCCGTTCTGGAGATGTGTGCTTTACCGTTGTCCCCGTCGCGCTTGCCAGTACTTCGTGACGGTACTCACTGGTACGGAAGAGATAATTTAGAAACTTTAGATCAATCGCGTCCGGGGCCTTGATCTGAACCTTGCCAAGCCGTTGATTGTGTAGATACCGACTGCCAGATCGGCATTGAGGCACAATGGCCGGGTAGCCAAGTGTGTCAGCTTGCTTGCTGAGATCAGTCATTGAGACCAAAAGGTCGCCCTGCCGCAGAACGAAATCCTTCGAAACTGGGCCGTCGTAGTACTTCAGCTTGTCGCCTTTAAATCCACCACCGATAGCGAAGTTGCCAGGAGTTAAGAGGATGTCGCCGCGAGCATCTTCCTGAATAAACGCACCACTGAACGCAAAGCCATGCTTTACCTCGATTAGCTCCCCCAACGAACTAATTTGCCAATCAGCCGCCATGCCCGAGCTCCCTCAGGTTTGCCGCAATAGCAAGGTCCAGCTTCGCCGCTTCTTTTTGCTGCTCCCATAGCGTTGCGGCTAGCCTAGCCATTTTGTCTTCGAAGGGCTCGTCGTCTTCCTCGGCTGCTGCCGCGCCGACATAGCGCCCCGGCGTGAGCACGTGGCCGTGTTTGCGGATGTCTTCCAGCGCTGTGGCCTTGCAGAAGCTCGGCACGTCGGCGTAGTCGCCGGCGTCTTTGTCGCCGCGCCACGCGTGGTAGGTGCCGGCGATCTTCGCAATGTCTTCGTCAGTCAACTCGCGATGCACGCGGTCAGTCAACGTGCCCATCTTGCGCGCGTCGATGAACAGCGTCTCGCCGCGACGGTCGCGGAAGCGGCCGTTCTTCTTGTTACGCGCCAGGAACCAGAGGCAGACCGGAATTTGCGTCGAGTAGAACAGCTGTCCCGGCAGCGCCACCATGCAGTCGACCAGATCGGCTTCGATGATCGCTTTGCGAATCTCTCCCTCGCCCGACGTATTCGACGACATCGAGCCGTTGGCGAGCACGAAGCCCGCAAGCCCTGTGGGACTGAGATGATGAATGAAATGCTGCACCCAGGCGAAGTTGGCGTTGCCGGCGGGAGGCGTGCCATAGGCCCAGCGCTTGTCGTCCTTCAACAGATCGCCGCGCCAGTCGGAATCATTGAACGGTGGATTGGCCAGCACATAGTCGGCCTTGAGGTCAGGATGGCGGTCATTGTGGAAAGTGTCGCCATGACCGATCTGGGCGTCGATGCCGCGGATGGCGAGATTCATCTTGGCGAGGCGCCAGGTCGTATAGTTCGATTCCTGACCATAGATCGAGATGTCGCCGAGCTTGCCGGCATGAGCCTCGATGAACTTTTCGCTCTGCACGAACATGCCGCCGGAGCCGCAGCAGGGATCGTAGACGCGGCCCTTGTAGGGCGCGAGCATCTCGACCAGCACGCGGACGACATGGGACGGCGTATAGAACTGGCCGCCGCTCTTGCCTTCCGCGCTCGCGAAGCGCGATAGGAAATATTCGTAGACACGGCCGAGCGTGTCCTTGGAACGGTCGGCGGGTGCGCCGAGCGCGATGTCGCTGACGAGGTTGATGATCTGACTGAGCCGCTGCTTGTCGAGGCCGGGCCGAGCAAAGTCCTTCGGCAGCACGCTCTTGAGCGAGGTGTTGTCCCGCTCAATCGCGGTCATGGCGTCGTCGACGAGCTGGCCGATGGTCGGCTGCGGCGCCATCGACTTGAGGTAGCTCCAGCGCGCTTCGGGTGGAACCCAGAAGATATTCCGGGCGCGATACTCGTCGGGATCCTCGGGATCGGCGCCCTGGGCGCGCTGCGCGTCGAGTTCCGCGTGCTTCGCCTCGAAGGCGTCGGAGATGTATTTGAGGAAGATCAGCCCGAGCACCACATGCTTGTACTCGGCCGCATCCATGTTGTTGCGCAAGGCGTCCGCCGCCGCCCATAGCTTCGCCTCGAAGGCGCCATTGCCATTGGCCTCAGTGCTGCGATCGACTTTTGTCCCTCGGCTCTTCCCCGGACCTCGTGCCATGTCTTCCAGTCTTTTCCCGTCAAACGTGCGTCCAGTATTACGCTACGAGGAAACCCTTGCGCACTATCTTTTTTGCTTAGATCATAACAGGATAGCGTCCAGCCGGATCAGCTGATCCGCCGGCCAGATAGACCATGTGAGGTGAATTCGGCGCAACCGCCCGATGATGCCATCATGCCGGTGTTTTGCCCGACGTGTCAAAGGGCCTGGCACCCGGAGTTTTGTTCGTCGGTGCGTCCCCTAGCCACAAGCGCCCTGGCACCCGCGTAACCCATTGATCCCTCAGCCCCCGTCTACTGTGCATGGGGTTGTTTTCGACTTTTGTGTTGGAGGTTACCCTCTCCGCCGCGCAGCCGAGGCGTCCACGACACTCTCCTCGTCCTCGCGCCAGCCAAGAATCTCCATCGCCAGCACGGGGTGGTTAAACCCCTTGAGCTGGAGATCGTCGAGCGCGCGGGCTTCGACGGATTGCTCGACCATGCCGTAGACGCGGCGGCTCACCACGATCTGGTTGGCCAGGGCCTCGCCGCAGAGGCGGGAGGCGAGGTTGGTGACGCTGCCGATCGCGGCATATTCCAGCCGCTGCTCGAAGCCGACCTGGCCGAGCGTGGCATAGCCGAGCGCGATGCCGATGCCGAAGCCGAGGCTGTGGCCGCGGTTGCGCCAGCGCTCGGTCAGCGGGCCGATCGTGTCGCGCATCTCCACCGCCATCTTCACGGCGCGTGTGGTGTGGTCCTCGAACTGGATCGGCGCGTTGAACAGGATCATCACGCCGTCGCCGGCATATTTGTCGAGCGTACCCTCATATTTGAAGATCAGCTTGCCGAGCGCCGCGTGATATTCGCGCAGCACGTTCATCGCCTCTTCCGGCTCGGTCGCTTCCGTGAACGCGGTGAAGCCGCGCAGGTCGCAGAACACCACCGTCACCTCGCGGCGCTGGCTGGTGAGCAGCCCCTCGGGACTGTCGGAGGAGGCGATCAGCTGCGCCACCTGCGGCGCCAGGAAACGCTCGAGCTTGCGGATGCGCTCGATCTCGCCGAGCTGGGTCTCGACGCGCTCCTCCAGCGACTTGTTCCAGTTCTTGAGCTGCTCGGTCTGCTCGCGCAGCTTGTCGGCCTGGGCGCGCACGGTCTCGTTCGCCGTCTCCAGCGCGTGGCTCTTGTGGTCGACCTCGGTGAACAGGCGCGCGTTGCGCATCGCCAGCACCGCCTGGTTGGCGAAGGTGCGCATCAAGCCGGTGAGGCTGCCCTCGAACGCGCCGCTTAAGCGCCGCAGCACCACCAGCGAGCCGAGCGTGCCCTGCTGGTCGACCAGTGGCACCACCAGCACCGCGTGGAAGCCGGCATTGATCGCGACATCGCGCAGCGGCTGCGCGGCGGCGTGATCGAGATCGGCAATCGCGATCGGCTCGCCGCTCCTGGCGGCATCGCTCAAAATGTTCTCGCCTTCGTCGATCGTGACATGGGCGCCGTCAGCCGATTGGTCGATGCCGTCGGCCTCGACCAGATTGAAGCGCCGTCGCTGCGCATCATAGCCGTAGATCACCACCGCGTCGGCGTGGCTGATCTCCAGCGCGCGGGCGGCGATGGTCGGCAGCACGGCGTTGAGGTCGAGCGAGGAGGCGACCGCGCGGCCGACCTCTTCCAGCACCTTCAGCTCGTTGATCGACTGCGCGAGGTCGCGGGTGCGCTCTTCGACCTTTGTTTCGAGATCCGAATAGGTCTCCTGGAGCTGGCCGGCCATACGGTTGAACTGGCCGGCGAGCTCTTCCAGCTCGTCGGAGGTGTGCACGTCGATGCGGTGGCTGAAATCGCCTTCGCCGAGCTTGTGCGCGCCGTCGCGCAGCGCCGTGATCGGGATGATCATGCGGCGTGCGAGCAGCGTGCCGGCGAGGATCGCGACTAGGAGGCCCATGCCGATCAATAGCGCGATGCGCACGAGCTGGTCGCGGATCGGCGTCAGCGCTTGCACGGTCGGCTGCTCGAACAACACGCTCCAGCCGAGCTTCGGCACCGTGCTCGCGGCCGATAGCACCGCATGGCCGTTGAAGTCGGTGCCTGACGTATCCGGCTCACGGCCGGGTGCGATCGCAGCCGCGACCTGCGGCAGTTTCGACAAATCCTTGCCGACATCGGGTCCCTTCGACGAGGCCGCCAGCACGCGGCCGCGTGCGTCGACCACATAGGCAAACGCCGCCTTGCCGACCTGGGCGTCGGACAGGAAGTCGGAGAGGAAGCCGAGATCGATCTCGGCCACGGTGACGCCGGCGTTGAAGCCGGAATGCGCCACCGAGATCGACATCACGGGCTTCTCATCGACGAAATTGACGGCCGAGTAGCTGACGCCACGGGCAACCGTGTCGGTGAAGCGCATGTCGCGGGAGAGGTCGGCATTGCTGCCGGTCGTGGTCGACTGGCGCGAGACGCGCAGCACCTCGCGGCCCTCGCCATTGAGCTGGAACAGCTGGGAGACGACCGAGACCTGCTGCAGCAGCTGGGCGTAGTCGGCGCGACGTTTCTCCAGCGTGTCCCGGCTCGCCGTCGTCACCCAGCTGATCTGGCGCTCGAGCTCGGAGACGGATTGCTCGATGCGCCGGGCCGCGGCCTGCGCCTTGTCCTCGAGCCCGTCGGTCAGCGAGGCCTTGATGGCGCGATAGGAGATCCAGGTCTCCATCGCGCCGTTGACGGCGAGCACGAACACGACGAGGCCGACGAGGGAGACGACATATTTGGCGAACAGGCCCTCGCGCAGAAACCAGGTCTTGTCTTTCGCTCCCGCCATCCGGATCCTCTCGCGCCGCGACCGACGCCGGCGCTATGGGCCGTACAGGCCCCACGGCCGTTCTACCACAATTTGGGCTTTTGGACCGGCAAGGGACTAGCAAGGGGCCGGTAAGGGGCCAGTCAAGGGCGGGTGTGGTTACCGCCGGGGAATGCCGGGACGGCTGGCGGGGCGGTGAATTGCCGGAGCCGACAGGCCGTCTCCTCCGTTCGGAGGAAGAACTGTGTGACGAGGCGGCGTAAGGCTGCGCGCGGAGCTCGACGCCTTGGTCCGCCAATCACCGATTAAACAGCTGCCGCATCACGTCGTTCATCGGCTGGCTATCCTGCTGCGCCTCAGGCGCGTCCTGGGTCGGAGGGGTCGGCGAAGCCTGGGGTGCCGGGGTGGTCGGCGCGCCGGGCAGGCTGCGGCTTCGGCCGGTGCCGTTGTTTCCCGCGCCGCTCGAGAGCCCCTGCTGGATCAGATTGCCGATCGCTTCCCCCAGCTGGCCGCCGAGCGGATTGTTCTGCCCTTGCCCCTGTCCTTGGCCCTGCTGCTGCGTCTGCGGATTGGCATTGCCCGCCGCGTTGCCGCCACCCGGTGTGGCGGCGCCGCCGAGGCCGAAGCTGTTCAGGATGTTGCCGAGCCCGGCACCATCGGGGCCGAACAGGCCCTTGCCCATCTCACGCAGCCTGGCATAGGCGGCATCCGGATTGTCGAGCACGCCGGCCATATCAGGATAGATCCGCGGTTGCGACCACGCGCCGGTAATCATCACGGGAATGCCGAAGCCGACCGGATCGGAGGCGCGGCCCTGGCCTTCGGTCGTCATCACCAGTTTCGGCTCGACGCGAAAGCCCATCATCTTGGTGTCGAGCGCGATGGTGCCGGCGCCGGTGACGCGCACCAGCGGCCCGATCAGATTGAGATCGGTCGTCACCGCCTGGCCCTTGTCGATGCGGAAGGACGCCGAGAGCTGCGACAGGTCGGTGCTCTGCTCCTGGCTGTTGTTCTGGTTGTCCTGCCAGCCCGACAGCGTGCCCGACGTCAGCGAGCGGATCATCTGCGCGACATTGATGCCGCGGATGGCGCCGTCCTGGAAACTGACGAAGGCCGTGCCCTGCATGTTCGCCATCAGCGCACGCTGGCTGGTGCCGGCGCTGCGCAGCGCGAGCTTGGCTTGCAGCTTGCCGTCGATCCGGTCGAATTCGGCAAGGCCCTGCAGCAGCGGCAGCGCACGCACACCGACGAGGTCGGAATGCATCGCAAAGCTCGGCGCGCCGCTGGTCGCATCGAGGATCACCTCGCCCGAGACCTGGCCGCCATAGGCGCCGAGATTGGCGGTGCCCGCCTTCAAGATGCCGCCGGCGAGTTTCGCATCGAGCGCCAGCGGCGCAAGACGGGCATCGCCGATGACGGCTTCGTTCGCCGAGATCCTGATCTGCGCGTCGACATAGTTGAGCCCGGACACGTCGATCGGCGCATCGCTCCAAGGCCGCCCGGTCGTGCCGTCAGGCGATTTCGCCAGCGGGATTGCGAGCCGCTGGAAGTCGAGATCGACCTTCACCAGCGGCTTGCTCGCGATGTCGACCGAGGCCCAGCCGTTGAAGGCGCCATCGCCGAGCGTGCCGTTGACGCCGTTGACCATCACGACCGCGCCATTGAGCCGCAGCTCCGCGTGGCCGGCGAGCTGAGACTTCAGCACGTCAGGCATGTCGATGGTGAAATCCACCGGCATGGCCTGCCGCTCGATCGGCGGCGCCGGCGTGGTCGCCTTGATGTCGAACTTGGTCGGGTGCTCGCCAACGCGCGCGGTGCCGGCGATATTGACCTTGCGGTCGCGGCCCATGATCGCTTCGGCATTGATCGCGCTGATGCGGCCGTCGATGCGATCGCGCAGGCGCGAGAATGCGATTTCGCCGTTGGTGATCTTGACGCGGTCGATGCTCGCGCCATCCATGTCGAGCGCGAGCGGCTTCGGCGATGCATCGGCGTTGGGCCGGCGCTCACGCAGCAGCGGCTGGTACATCACGGGATGGGTGACGACGATCTCGCTGATGTCAGGGCGGCCCGACCACACGCTTGCGAGCGACATGTCGGCCTGCACGCTGTCGATCGTCAGGCGCGTGATGCCGCTGCGGTCCTTGGGGTCCTGGAGCGTGAGGTCGTTCAGCGTGACGTTCAGCGTCGGCCACAGGCTGATCTTGGTGGTGCCGTCGATCGTCAGGCGATAGCCGCTCGCCTGCTCGACGCGCGAGGCGATCGTCGCGGTCAGGAAGCCCGAAGGGATCCCGATCACCAGCAGGAGGGCGATCACGACGATGATTGCGGCCACCGCCGCGCCGGCGAATTTCACTGCTCTCATGTCGACTTTCCAACGACGGACGAGCGGTGTCGGATCCGGCAGATTGCCCGTCCTTTGCGCCCGTCCTTCACGCCTGAGTTTATCCCGGGACGGGAAGCCGCTCCAAGCGACTAAAAATAGTCGGGAGGTGCTGCAAAGTTATGTGACTTATGACACACTTCTCCGGCGCGGTTTTACGCGATTCTGACGTTGATGCTTCCAAGCGATTTGCCAAAGAATTCACAAGGACGTTGAAATGAGCAAGCAGGCCGAATTTGCGGTCATTCTGAAAATGAATGCCATGTTCGCCGATCTTGGTGCGGACGAACTCCAGCGTTTGTCCAATCTCTGCCACACCCAGCATCTCGGGAACGGCGAGGTGCTGTTCCAGAAAGGGGATCCGGGCGACGCACTGTTCGGCGTGCGCCGCGGCCAGGTCCGCATCGAGACCGGCGCCTCCGACGGCAGCCGGCTGACGCTCAACTTCATGGGGCCGGGCGATCTGTTCGGCGAGGTCGCGGTGCTGGACGGCCAGAGCCGCACCGCAGACGCGACCGCCGGCGAGGTGAGCGAATTGTTCGTGCTGCGGCGCGAAGACTTCCTCGCCTTCCTCGAGCGTGAGCCGAAGGTCGCCATCAAGATCATCGCGCTTCTGTGCCAGCGCATCCGCTGGCAGAGCGAGCGCATGGAGGAATCCATGCTGCAGCCGCTGCCGGTGCGGCTGGCGCGGCGGCTCTGCGCACTCGCTGCCGATTTCGGCTCCGAGGTGCACATCTCGCAGGAGCAGCTCGGCGTCTTCGTCGGCGCCGCCCGCGAGAGCGTCAACCGCCAGCTTCAGGCCTGGCGGAAAGAGGCGATCCTCGATCTCCAGCGTGGCCGCATCCTGCTGAGGAACATGACCAAGCTGACGGCGATCGCGCGGAACGAGTAGGATCAGGCGATCGCGGCGAGGTATTTCACGTCGCTGCGACGGCTTCCGCCTGTGTGTTTGCCTGAGCCGAGACTGAGGGAGATTACTCCGCCGCAGGGTGCACGACTCTCTTCGGCGCTGGTCCCGCATCCGCAGCCTCATGATGATCGCCGGTCTCGGTATCCTCGCTGTGCACGATCAGCCGCTTGCCGAAGCGCCAGATCAGGGCGCCGAAATCGTCCATCACCATGAACATCGCGGGCACGAACACCAGCGACAGGATGGTCGAGAAGATCAGGCCGCCGATCACCGCGAGCGCCATCGGCGAGCGGAACTCGCCGCCGGCGCCGACCGCGAGCGCGCTCGGCATCATGCCTGCGGCCATCGCGATCGTGGTCATCACGATCGGGCGGGCGCGTTTCATGCCTGCGTCGATCATCGCCTCGTCGCGCGGCTTGCCGGCGTGAATTGCCTCGATCGCGAATTCCACCAGCATGATCGCATTCTTGGTGACGATACCCATCAGCATCAGGATGCCGATCCACACCGGCGTGGTGAGCTGCTTGCCGGTGATGAGCAGGGCCGCGATCGCGCCGCCGATCGAGAGCGGCAGCGAGAACAGGATGGTGATCGGCTGCAGGAAGGTGCCGAACAGCAGCACCAGCACCGCATAGACCATCATCAGGCCGGCCGTGATCGCGGTGGCGAAGCCGTCGGAGAGCTCGTTGAGGCTTTCGGCATCGCCCGAGGGTGAGACCTTCACGCCCTTCGGCAGGCTCTTCATGACAGGCAGGTCGTAGATCTTCTTGGTCGCGTCGCCGAGCGCAGCGGAGCCGACGAGGTCGGCGGCGACGGTAGCCTGCCGCTCGCGGTCGTAGCGGTTGATGCTGGTCGGGCCCTGATCGAGCTTGACGTCGGCGATGACCGAGAGCGGCACGCCGCCCTTCTCGCCGTGCTCGCCGAGCGGCACGCGCAGCTGCTCCAGCGTCTTGAGATTGCCGCGCGCGGCATCCTCGAGCTGCACGCGGATCGGAACCAGGCGGTCGCCGACGTCGAATTTGGCAAGCGCCGGACCGACGTCGCCAATCGTCGCGACACGGATGGTCTGCGACAGGCTTTCGGTCGAGACGCCCAGCCGCGCGGCGAGATCGGCGCGCGGCTCGATGCGCAGCTCGGGCCGTTCCAGCGAGGTTTCCGAGATGACGTTGGCGATGGTCGGAATCCGCTTCATCTGCGTCGCGAGCTCGCTGGCGACGTTGTTGACGATGTTGGCATCGACGCCGGTCACGACCAGCGAGATCGCCCGCAGTCCGTTCTCGTCCAGGAACCAGAAGCGGATATCGGGAACGTTCTCCAGCTCCTGGCTGATCGAGAATTCGAGCTCACGCTGGGTGATGCTGCGGTCGTTCTTGGGCGTGTAATTGATGATCAGGGCGGCACGCCGGACTTCCTGGGTGCCCGGAGGAACGCGCCCGCCGTCGACGAAGATGCTCTTCACCTCGGGCCGCTTGCGCAGGCGCGCGACGATGTCCTCGGTGACCTTTTCGGTGTAGGCGAGCTGCGTACCCGGGGGCAGCTCGAGGGCCAGCAGCGAGCGGGCGCTGTCCTGCGCCGGCAGGAAGCCCTGCGGCAGCAGCGTGATGCTCCAGATCGAGGCCGCGAAGATGCCGAAGCCGATCAGCACGGTGATGAAATAGTGTTTCACCGACCAAGATACGATTCTGTGGTAGCTCCGCAGAATGCGGCCCGGCGGCGGCTCTTCGTGATTGCCGTGCTTGAGGAAGTAGGCGGCCAGCATCGGCGTCACGAACCGTGCCGCGAGCAGCGAGAAGAACACCTGCACCGAGACGGTGATGCCGAACTGCTTGAAGAACTGTCCGGCGATGCCCGACATGAAGCTCGCGGGCGCGAAGATCGCGATGATGGTCAGCGAGATCGCGATCACGGCGAGGCCGATCTCGTCGGCGGCTTCGAGCGCGGCACGATAGGGCGATTTGCCCATGTTCATGTGCCGTACGATGTTCTCGATCTCGACGATGGCGTCGTCGACCAGAATACCTGTCGACAGCGTGATGGCGAGGAAGCTGACGAGGTTGAGCGAGAAACCGAGAATGTCCATCGCCCAGAACGCCGGGAAGATCGACAGCGGCAGCGAGACTGCGGCAATGACGGTGGCGCGCAGGTCGCGCAGGAACAACAGAACGATGACGACGGCGAGGATGGCGCCCTCGAACAGGGTCGAGATCGCCGCTTCGTAATTGCCGTTGGTGTATTCGACGGAGGTGTCGATCAGCTTGAGGTCGACGTCGGGATAGGCGGCCTTGAGCGCGTCGATGCGCTTCTGCACGGCTTCGGCGACCTTCACGTCGCTGGCGCCCTTGGAGCGCTTGATGCCGAGCGCGACCACCGGCTCACCGTTGAAGCGTGCGAAGGTGCGCCGGTCGGCGATGGTGTCGGTCACGGTGCCGAGATCGTCGAGCCGGACCTCGCCGCCGCCGAACAGCGGGACCATGGTGCCGGCGAGATCGCTCAGCGTCTTGGCGCCGGCCAGCGTCCGGATCGCCTGGTCGTTCTTGCCGATCTCGGCGCGGCCGCCGGCGACGTCGACATTGGTGCCGCGCAGGCTCTGGCTCACATTGACGGCGGTCAGCCCCATCGCCTGCAGGCGGTCGGGATCGAGCGAGACCAGGATCTCGCGCTCGACACCGCCGATGCGCTCGACCTGGGCGACGCCGCGCACGCCTTGCAGTGCGCGCTTGACCACGTCGTCGACGAAATAGGAGAGCTGCTCCGGCGTCTTGCCGGGCGAGATCGCGGCATAGGTGACGATCGGCAGGCCGATCACGTCGACGCGCTGGATCAGCGGCTCGGTGACGTTCTGCGGCAGGTTCGAGCGCACGCGCGTCACCGCGTCCTTGACGTCATTGAGTGCGCGGTCGGTGTTGGTCTCCAGCGCGAACTGGATGGTGGTGACCGACACGCCGTCGGTAATCGAGGACGTGATGTGCCGCACGCCCTCCACACCCGAGACGGCGTCTTCAACCGTCTTGGTGACCTGGGATTCGAGCTCCGCTGGCGCGGCGCCGAACTGCGCCACCGCGACCGAGATCACGGGAATGTCCGCAGAGGGCAGTCGCGTGATCGCGAGCTTGTTGAAGGAGGTCCAGCCGAGGATCAGGAGGATGATCGAAAACACCACCGACGGCAGTGGATTACGGATCGACCATGCCGAGATATTGAGAGCCATTAGCGTACCCGCGTGCGATCGAGTTCATCGGCGAACATGGTCTTGATCTGGTCGCCGTCATGCAGCGAAGAGCCGGCGTCGGCCACGACGATTTCGCCGACGTCGACCCCCTCAAGGATTTCGGTTTGGCTGTCGGACGTCAGCCCGACGCGCACCCGGCGTGTCTCGACGGTGTTGCCTTTAACCACCTGCACGGTGAGATGGTCGATCGCGGTCTTGGGCACCGCGACGCCGCAGCTTCGCTTGGCGTCGATCGAGGCGCGGGCAAATACGCCGACCTTCAGCGATGGATTGTTGGTGACGCTGATGCGGACGCGGCCGAGCTGCGTGGCGCGGTCGATCTCGGGCGCAACCAGCCGGACCCGGCCGATCAAATCGGCGGCGTCATCGCGGCTGATCCGTACCGTCGCGCCGGGGCTCAGCTTCGGCATGTGCACGGCCGGGACCTGCGCATCCAGCTCGATCTCGTTGTTGACGGCGATGCGGAACATCGGTCCCGCCTGCGGCGAGGCCGGCGCGCCGACAATGGTGCGCACTTCCGTGATGAGACCCGGCGCGGGCGCCTTCAGCGAGATCGGACCCTGCGGGCCGGGCCGTTGCGGCTGGCCCGGGATCTGCGGCGGCGCCGTCAGGCGCGCGAGCTCCTGGTTGTCAGTGACGACGGCGCCTTCGGTGACGAAGAGATCAGTGACCTTCGATCCTTCCTGGTCGGCCATGACCACGGCCTCGCGCCGCGGCACGAAGAAGCCGGTGACCCGCACCAGATCGGAGAAGCAGGCATTGGTGGACTTCGTCACGATGACGAGCGCCTCGCCCGGCGTCTCCTTCGCTTCGGGGCGATGCCGATGCTCGAACCAGTAATAGCCGATGCCGAGCGCAACGATGAACGCCACGGTTCCCGCAGGCTTGAGATATTCGGAGATGTTCATCGCCGGATCATCCTGGCCTGGCTCGGGGTTGCTGGGAACGTTTCCCTGAAACGAAGCGGCGTCCCGCAGGGCTGCGGGACGCGCGCCGGGAGCAAGACTTTACACCACATCACGACGTGTCACTGCAAAGGATTACGTCGTGGTCACTTCGATGCGGTGGTCTTGTTTTCCATATTCACGACCTGCACGCGGCGGTTCACTTCCGCCATCGGCTGGTTCGGATCCTTCAGCTTGCTCTTGCCGTAGCCGACGGTGACGAGGTCGGTCGCGGCAATGCTGTACTTCTCGACGAGGTAGCGCTTGATCGAATCCGCGCGGCGTTCCGACAGCTCCTGATTGTAGCCCTCGCTGCCGGCGGCGTCGGTGTGGCCGGCGACCACGAAGGTCGAGCCCTTCAGGTCGGGGCTGGTCAGGGCGCGGCCCAGCGCCTGCACCGAAGGCAGCGACTTGGTGCTGATGTCGGCCGAGTTGTAGTCGAAGGTGATCTCGAGATCGATGTTCGGCTTGTCCTTGGCGGCGGAGGCGATCTCCTCGCGCTCGGTCGATGATAGCGAGCGGGTGGCGCGGCCGCGGACGGACTGGATCAGCTTGGTTTCCGCCGGGTTCGGCGCCGGATCGGCCTGCGGAGCGATCGAGAGGCCGCGGGTCAGGGGCTTCTTCGGCGGCGGTGCCAGCGCGCGGAGGATCTCGTCCTCGGTGACGTTCTTGCTGTTGCCGTCATCGCCGGCAAAGGCGGGCGGGAGCGTCAGTGACAGCGCGGCACTGATGGTGATGATGGACAGGATTGCGGTCAGTCCCTTTGCAGCCAATCTCATTGCCAGTCCCTCCTGCGCGCGCGCCCGCGCCGTTCCAAAATTCCTGCGATAGGCCCGACGGCAAGGCCGCCTGCGGCATCCGTTCGTTAGTCTTGGCCGGGCCGCCATGGGTTCGAGGCGGCGGGCCTCAAATCAAAAAATATCAACGCACTCCGTAACTTGCGAATTCCTGCACGATGTTCGGGTCCATCGCCTTGGCATTGGCGATGTCGAGCGCGCCCTCCTGCGCCGAGCCATTGCGCTGCTTCGCGATCCCCCGCCCAAAGAGCGAGGAGGTCAGTCGCGGGTTGATCCTCAGCGCCGCGTCGAAATCGGCGATGGCGTTCTTCACCGTCCCGGATTTGAGGTTCACCAGCCCACGGCTGTCCAGCGCATCGACGAAGTTCGGCCGCAGCCGCAGCGCCTCGTTGCAATCCTTCAGCGCGGCCTGGAGGTCGCCGACCACGGCACGGGTCCAGCAGCGGTTGTTCAGGGCCTCGACGTCCTTCGCATTGATCCGGAGCGTGTCGTCAAAATCCTTGATGGCGAGGCTGTAGGCCCCCTTGCTGGCATAGACCTGGCCACGCCGGTACAGCGCGTTCACGTCGTCCGGATTGGCGGCGATCTTGGCCGTCAGGCCCTTGATGGTGGGATCCTCAGCCAGCGCGGCCGCGCTCGGCCCGCCATCCGCGTTCGGCGCCGGCTCGGCCGATTTGACCGGCGGTTGCGGCGGAGGCAGCACGGCCTCAACCTGCGGCTTCGGTGCCGGCGGGGGCGGTGACGGAGGTGCGGGCGGCGCCGGAGGATTGTTCGCAGCTACAGGTGGTGCTGGCGGGGCGGGCGGAGCCGGAGGCGGGTTGTTGGTGGCGACCGCCGGCGGCGGTGCGGGAGGTGCCGGCGGGGTCGTCGCCGTCGGGCGCGATCCAGCGGCACCTGGAATGAACGAGAAATCCTCGGCGAGCGAGGACGATATCCACGGCACCTGCTCGCCGCGCGAGGCGCGGGTGACGCCCATCTTGGTGCGGTTCAGCGTTTCCTCCGCCATCAGGTCGGGGACACGGATTTCCTTCAGCAGTTCCTGGACGAACAGGCTATGGTCGCCGCCGGCGTCCGACACCACCGATGCCAGCGCCGCCGAATACATCACCAGCGTGCCGTTCGGCGCGATGACCGGGGTCAGACCCGCCGAGAAGCTCCGGAACCGCCGTTCGAAGGGATTGCGCCTGCTCGCATCGATCAGCGCGATCTTGACGCCGGCGCCGCGGGTGTTGAGCTCGCCGAGAATCGCTTCGATGCTGAAACCGTCGCGGCGGACGTCGGACTCGGTCCAGATCTGCGCGTCGACCGGGATCATGTAGCTCTGGCGTGCCGACTGGATACCGAACCCGCTGTAGAACACCAGCGCCACGGAGCCCGGCTTGATCTTGCCGTAGAGCTTGTCGAAGGCACGGCGCATCGCATCGCCGGTCAGGTTCTCGCCGACCTCGACCGAAAAGCCGTCGCGCTTGAGCTCGTCGGCGACGTCGCGGGTGTCGTTGATCGGCTCTTTCAGCGGGCTGTCCGCGTCCGGATATTTGGCATTGCCGATGACCAGCGCGAAGCGGTCGCCGGCCGCATGCGACGGCGCGGTCGGGATCAACGAGGCAAGCAAGGGCAGAAGAAAAAGGAAGCGAATTTTCATAATCAGCGCGGTCCAGCCAAAAAGGCGCCGTTCCCAGCTTGCGCCGCGGCGACCTTAACTTACGCAATGTGCATTATCAAACCCGG
Source organism: Bradyrhizobium diazoefficiens (assembly GCF_016616885.1). NCBI lineage: Bacteria > Pseudomonadati > Pseudomonadota > Alphaproteobacteria > Hyphomicrobiales > Nitrobacteraceae > Bradyrhizobium > Bradyrhizobium diazoefficiens. Next base: position 661,311 of record NZ_CP067102.1, read on the forward strand.
GAGTGGGGGCGTCAACCGCTTGGAGATTCGGCGCAATCGCGACAATTGACCGCGACGCACAGGCTGGCTGCGAGGGGAATAATTTGGCGGTCACGGCTTTACTCGACGCGTTCTCGTTTGCGGTTCCGGCGGTCATGTTAGGCCGGCACAAGCGACGAAAATGTGATTGGTCTCACATTGCGCCTTGCGTCCGCTGCAGGCTCAGCCGTTTGACCTTTGCGATGGGCGATGGCTTGGTGCGCGGCAGGTCCAACCAGAAAAAGCAAGAGCCGGGATCGAAGCCATGGGAAACGCCTACGAAATCTACGCCCTGCGCTATGCGACGATGTCGCCGCGCACCCCCAGCATGAATTTTCTGGCGCCCGACCCGCATGACAGCGCCGCGCAGGATCTCGACTACTTCGTTTGGCTGATCCGAGGCCAGGGCCGCGATATTCTGGTCGATACCGGCTTCAATGCCGAGGAGGCCACCTCGCGTGCGCGCAAGCTGACGCTCAATCCCGTCGATGCGCTGGAGCGCTTTGGCGTCGCTGCATCGAGCATTCGCGACATTATCGTGACGCATCTGCATTACGATCACGCGGGCAATCTCGATCGCTTCCCGAATGCGCGCTTCCATCTCCAGGAGCGCGAGATGGCTTATGCCACGGGCCGCTGCATGTGCAACGGACTGCTGCGACATCCATTCTCGGTCGAGCACGTCACCCAGATGGTGCGCCATGTCTATGGCGAGCGCGTCAATTTCTATTCCGGCGACGGCGAGGTCGCGCCCGGTGTCACCGTGCACCGTGTCGGCGGCCATTCGGACGGCTTGCAGGTGGTCAAGGTCGAGACCGCGCGCGGTCCGGTGGTGCTGGCGTCCGACGCCGCGCATTACTACGCCAATCTCCAGCGCAGGAGTCCATTTCCGATCGTCTACAATGTCGGCGACATGGCCGTGGGCTGGGAGACGATCGAACGTCTCGCCGGCCACCCCGATCGCTATATTCCCGGACACGATCCTGTTGTGACCGAGATCTATCCGCGTGCGAGCGACAAGGTCGACGCCTGGGCGCTGCATTTGCCGCCGACGCGGTCGTTTGCGAAGTGACGGCGAAGCCGTCATTCCGGGTTCGCGCTACGCGCGCCCCGGAATGACAGAGGAGCTAATACGCCTGCTTGGCGTCGGCCTCTTCGCTGGTCTGGATCAGGTCGAGACTGCCCTCGATCTTGCCGAGCAAAGCCGACAGCTGCTTGCGCTCCTGTGCGGACAGGCAGGTGAGGATCTCGTCTTCCCGCCGCAGCAATTGTGGGAACAACTCCTCGTAAAGCGCGCGGCCCTTGTCGGTCAGTTGCAGGCGGAATTCGCGGCGGTCGGCCTCGTTCTCGACCCGCTCGATCCGGCCATCATGCAGCAGCGTCGTCACCGCGCGGCTGATGGTGGATTTGTGCGTGCGGGTGCATTGCGAGATGTACTGCGCGCTGCAGGCATCGTTACGGAAGCCGAGCGTGGCAATGACGCGCCAGGCCGGAATGTCGAGGCCGTGACGTTCCTGATATTCGACCGCGAGCGCGGAACTGACCTCCGCCGCGAGCCGGTTGAGCCGGAACGGCACGAACTTGAACAGATCGAGCCGCGATTTGGGCCGCGGTGAAGCCTCATCGGCTTCGCGTGTCTTCAGCGCGATGTCGCTGGATGTCCTCGCCAAGGAGAGCGCTCCGAATTCCAGTTGACGGCCGGCCGGCTCCGGTCCAAAATAGTTGCACGTGAGACTATCTAGCAGATCAGTCCTCTCCTGACCAGAGCCGAGGTTAGTGTATGGCGGGCGCCAATACCCATCAGGCCAAAACCCAGTTCGGCTATCGCCGCCACGCCGACCAGGATCGCCCCGGGCAAAGTCCGGCCGAGCACCCGGTCGTGGTCGTCGGCGCAGGGCCCGTCGGGCTCTCGCTGGCGATCGATCTCGCTCAGCGCGGCCAGCGCGTCGTCCTTCTGGATGATGCCGACCGCATCGGCGAAGGCTCGCGCGCGATCTGCTTCTCGAAGCGCTCGCTGGAATATTGGGACCGGCTCGGCGTTGCCGACCGCATGGTCGACAAGGGCGTGGTGTGGAGCGTTGGCCGCATTTTTCACGGCGAGTCCCAGCTCTACCAGTTCAATCTACTGCCGGAGGAGGGCCACAAGCGGCCGGCCTTTATCAACATCCAGCAATATTACGCCGAGGCCTATCTGGTCGATCGCATCAGCGACCTGACCGCGATCGACTTGCGCTGGCGGAACAAGGTGACGGCGCTGGAGCAACGCAATGATTCCGTTGCGCTGACGATCGAGACGCCTGAGGGCGCCTACCGCCTGCATGCGCAATATATCGTTGCCTGCGACGGCGCGCGCTCTTCGCTGCGACAGATGGTCGGCGCTGAATTCGCTGGCCAGGTGTTCGAGGACCAGTTCCTGATCGCCGACGTCAAGATGACCGCGGAATTCCCGACCGAGCGGTGGTTCTGGTTCGACCCGCCGTTTCATGCGGGACGTTCGGCGCTGCTGCACCGGCAGCCTGATGACGTTTGGCGCATCGATCTCCAGCTCAATCGTTACGCCGATCCCGTGGTCGAGAAGAAGCCCGAAAATGTGCGGCCGCGGATCGCGCGGATGCTCGGCCATGACAAGTTCGAGTTCGAATGGATCTCGCTCTACAAATTCCAGTGCCGGCGCATGGATCGCTTCATCCACGGCCGCGTGATCTTTGCGGGCGATTCCGCCCACCAGGTCTCGCCCTTCGGCGCGCGTGGCGCCAATTCCGGGCTCGAAGACGCCGAAAATCTCTCGTGGAAACTTGACCGCGTGCTGCGCGGCACCTCGCCCGCGAGCCTGCTCGAAAGCTATCAGGTCGAGCGCAGCGCGGCGGCGGACGAGAATATCCGCGAATCCACCCGCTCGACCGATTTCATGGCGCCGAACTCGCATCAGGAAGCCCGGCTGCGCCAGGCGGTGCTGTCGCTCGCCAAGGAGACCGAGTTCGGCAAGCGCATGGTCAATGGCGGAAGGCTGTCGGTGCCATGCAGCTATGATTCGGCGCTGTCATCGCGCGATGCGGATGCCTGGCGCGGTGGACCATCGCCGGGCTGCTCCATGCTCGATGCGCCGGTTGCGACGCGCGCGGGCGAGCAGGCCTATCTGACAGATGCCTTCCGCAAGGGTGGAACGGATTTTACCCTGCTGTCGTTCGGCAATGGCGCGGCGGTCGATATGCCCGATGGTGTGAAGGATATCCGTATCGGCGGCGAGAGCGGGCTTGCCGATCCCCAGGGCCTCGTCGCCAAGCGCTATGACGCCGAGCCGGGCTCCGCCTATCTACTCAGGCCAGACGGCTACGTCGCGGCGCGCTTCCGCCATCCGACGCGTGGGGCGATCGCGGCCGCGCTGTCGCGGGCTCAAGGCTTAAATTGAGGTTTCGTATGCCGCTTTCCACCAGCTCCAACTTCGCGCGGCCCGACGATGCCTTTCGCGCCATCGTCGAAGCGCACCGCGGCCTCACCGACGAGCAGAGCGCCGATTTCGACGCGGCGCTGGTGCTGATCCTCGCCAACCATATCGGCGATACCGACGTGCTGCGGGAAGCGCTCGTGCTGGCGAAGCGCCGCATGGTCGATGCCCAGCAGCAACAACAGCAACAACAATAAGGATGAACAGATGGCGAAGAACTTCGCATCCACCGGCGATCTCTCCGAGAAGAAGATCACCTTCTCCGAGATCGGCACCGATCTCTACGCCTTCACCGCCGAGGGCGATCCGAACACGGCCATCATCGTCGGCGACGACGGCTGCCTCGTGTTCGACGCGCAGGCGACGCCGGCGATGGCGAACAAGGTGATCGAGCGCGTCAAAGCCGTCACCGACAAGCCGATCAAATATGTGGTGCTGTCGCATTATCACGCCGTGCGCGTGCTCGGCGCCTCCGCCTACAAGGCGCAAGGCATCGTTGCCTCGCAGGAGACCTATCGTCTGATCGAGGAGCGCGGCCAGCAGGACTGGGATTCCGAGTATGGCCGTTTTCCTCGCCTGTTCCAGGATGCCCAAAGCATTCCCGGTCTGACCTGGCCGACGCTGACCTTCGAAGGCGAGATGTCGATCTATCTCGGCAAGCGTGAGGTGCGGCTGATGCAACTCGGCGCCGGCCACACCTCCGGCGATATCGTCGCCTGGGTGCCGGATGCCGAAGTCATGTTTTCCGGCGATCTCATCGAATACCACTCGGCCTGCTATTGCGGCGACGCGCATTTGCGCGAATGGCCGCTGACGCTGAACGAGATTCGCAACTTCAACCCCAAGGCGATCGCGCCGGGTCGCGGCGATGCGCTCAAGGGCACAGCCACCGTGCGCGAAGCCATCGCGATGACGCGCGACTTCGTCACGTCGCTCTATGGCGCGGCTGAGGTCTCCGTCGCCAGGGGCCGCACGCTGAAGGAATCGATGGCCGCGACGCGCGAGGTGATGGATCCGAAATTCCACAGCTTCGCCATCTACGAGCACTGCCTGCCGTTCAACGTGTCGCGTGCCTATGACGAGGCATCGGGGATCGACGATCCCGTGATCTGGACCGACAAGCGCGACCAGGAAATGTGGGCGGCCCTGCAAGGAGGAGGATAGTCATGAACATCAATACCTCGCCTGATCAGATCATCCGAAGTACGGCCCAGGTGACGCCAGGCTACATGTCCGGCTTCGGCAACAGCTTTGAGACCGAAGCGCTGCCCGGCGCGTTGCCGATCGGCCGCAACTCGCCGCAGCGCTGCGCCTACGGGCTTTATGCCGAGCAGCTCTCGGGCTCGCCCTTCACCGCGCCGCGCGGGACCAATGAGCGTTCCTGGCTCTATCGTATTCGTCCCTCGGTGAAGCATTCCGGTCGCTTCGAGAAGGCGGATGCCGGCCTGTGGCGCTCGGCGCCGTGCCATGAATCCGATCTCCCCATCGCGCAGCTGCGCTGGGATCCGGCGCCGATCCCGAAGGAGGACATGACTTTCCTGCAGGGCGTGCAGACCATGACGACGGCGGGTGACGTCAACACCCAGGCCGGCATGGCCGCGCATGTCTATCTCATCACCAAGTCGATGGTGGACCAGCACTTCTACAATGCCGACGGCGAGATGATCTTCGTGCTGCAGCAGGGCAATCTGCGCGTCGTCACTGAGTTCGGCCGCATCGACGCCGAGCCCGGCGAGATCGTTGTGATCCCGCGTGGCGTGAAATTCCGTGTCGAGATTTCAAATGGTCCGGCGCGCGGCTATCTCTGCGAAAACTATGGCGGCGCCTTCACGCTGCCGGAGCGCGGGCCGATCGGCGCCAACTGCCTTGCCAACGCGCGGGACTTCCTGACGCCCGTTGCTTGCTACGAGGACAAGGACACGCCGACCGAGTTGTTCGTGAAATGGGGCGGGTCATTGTTCAAGACGCAGCTCGGCCATTCGCCGATCGACGTCGTCGCCTGGCACGGCAATTACGCGCCTTACAAATACGATCTGCGCACCTTCTCGCCGGTCGGCGCGATCGGGTTCGACCATCCCGATCCCTCGATCTTCACGGTGCTGACCTCGCCCTCGGAGACCGCGGGCACCGCGAATATCGACTTCGTCATCTTCCCCGAGCGCTGGCTGGTGGCCGACAATACCTTCCGGCCGCCCTGGTATCACATGAACATCATGAGCGAGTTCATGGGGCTGATCTACGGCGTCTACGACGCCAAGCCGCAGGGCTTTGTCCCCGGTGGCATCAGCCTGCACAATTGCATGCTGCCGCACGGCCCCGATCGCGATGCCTTCGAGCACGCCAGCAACGGCGAGCTGAAGCCGGTGAAGCTGACCGGCACCATGGCCTTCATGTTCGAGACCCGCTACCCGCAGCGCGTGACAGCGCATGCGGCGAATGCGTCGACGCTGCAGGACGATTACGCGGATTGCTGGAAGGGACTGGAGAAGCGGTTCGATCCGAACAGGCCGTAATGTTCTTTCCCTCTCCCCTTCTTGTGGGAGAGGGTGGCTCGCCGTGTAGCGGCGAGACGGGTGAGGGGTTTCTCTCCCCGCGAGAGCCTCTCGCAGTACGACTCGCAGATGCAAACCCCTCATCCGGCGCTTCGCGCCACCTTCTCCCGCAGGGGGAGAAGGAAGAAAGAATCGAGCCGAAAGTGTCAACGCACCCCAACGACCCCAGCCTCCGCTCCTTCATCGACATCGATCCTGCCTCCGACTTCCCGATCCAGAACCTGCCCTATGGCGTGTTCTCGACCGCGGCCGATCCGACGCCGCGGGTCGGCGTTGCGATCGGCAATTACGTGCTCGATCTCTGGGAGCTTGAGCAGGACTCCCGGCTCGATGTCGGCCCGCTCGGCGTGTTCTCCGGCCCCTCGCTCAATCCCTTCATGGCGCTCGGGCCGAAAGTCTGGACCAGGACGCGGGCGCGGATCAGCGAGCTGCTGCGCCACGATCATCCGGAGCTGCGCGACAATGAGGAGCTGCGCAAGCAGGCGCTGGTGCCGGTGCGCGACGCCAAGCTGCATCTGCCGTTCGCGGTTTCCGGCTACACCGACTTCTATTCGTCTAGGGAGCACGCCACCAATGTCGGCGTGATGTTCCGCGGCAAGGACAACGCGCTGCAGCCGAACTGGCTGCATATGCCGATCGCCTATAACGGCCGTGCCTCCACCGTCGTGGTCTCGGGTACGAAAGTGAAGCGTCCACGCGGGCAGTTGAAGCCGCCGAATGTGGACGTGCCGAGCTTCGGACCGTGCAAGCGGCTCGATTTCGAGCTGGAGATGGGTGTGGTGGTCGGCCAGCCCTCGCCGATGGGCGGCATGCTGACGGAGAGCCAGGCCGAAGAGATGATCTTCGGCTTCGTGCTGCTCAACGACTGGAGCGCGCGCGACATCCAGCAATGGGAATATGTGCCGCTCGGCCCGTTCCTGGCGAAAGCGTTCGCGACCTCGATCAGTCCCTGGGTGGTGACGCGCGAGGCGCTGGAGCCGTTCCGCTTGAACGGGCCGGAGCAGGAGCCGGTGCCGCTGGATTATCTCAAGCAGGCGAGGCCGCATAACTACGATGTCGAGCTCGACGTCTCCTTGCGCAGCGCCGGCGTCAACGCGCCCGCCGGCATCAGCCGGACCAACTTCAAATACATGTACTGGTCGTCGGTGCAGCAGCTGATCCACCACGCTTCCTCAGGATGCGCGATGAATGTCGGCGATCTCTTGGGGAGCGGCACCATCTCCGGTCCGCAGAAGAACCAGCGCGGCAGTTTGCTGGAGATCAGCTGGAACGGCACTGAGCCGGTCGAGCTGCCCGGTGGGGTAAAGCGCTCATTCGTGGAAGATGGCGACAGCCTTGTCATGCGTGGCTGGTGCCAGGGCAACGGCTACCGCGTCGGGTTCGGCGAGGTCGAGGGGACGATTTTGGCGGCGGAGTAGGCTCCGTCGCTGCCACATACTCCGTCATTGCGAGTTGAGCACCGGCCAGACGGCCGACCCCTCTGGATGAAAATGGGTGATTGCTCCTGACGGAGTCGGCTGGAACTCACCCACTTTCTTCTTAGCGCAGCGAAGCAATCCAGAATCTCTCCACGGAGGGATGCTGGATTGCTTCGTCGCAAGGGCTCCTCGCAATGACGGTGTGGAGAGAGCCTACCGCCTCTCCGGCGGCACGTCCCTGACCCTCGCGCAATGTGCAGCGACGTCTTCGACGCTGTATTTCAAATGTACCCGCTTGTCGGACGGCGCCTGCTTGCTCGTGCACACGCCCGGTCTCCATTCCTGCGCTGGCCTGATCGGGCGTGGGGCAAAACCGCCGCCGCAATTCGGGCAGACGTTGAAGAGTTTTGTCTCCACGCAGTCCGCACAGAACGTGCATTCATAGGAGCAGATCCGCGCATCCGTCGCATGAGGCGGCAGGTCGCGGTCGCAATATTCGCAGTTCGGTCGAAGCTGGAGGGCCATGGTTGAATCTCCGAAAGCTGGCCGGGATCATCGCAGACCGTGTGCACAGCGCGAATGGCGTAGTTCCCTCGATTTCAGCCAGCCTTGATTTCCTTGAGCGGTAGCCGCGAGCTTTCCTTGAGCCGGTCGAGCACGATCGAGGAGCGCACATGCGCCACGCTCTGGTGCGGCATCAGCACGTCGTTGACGAGGTTGGAGAGCCCCTTGAGGTCGCGCAGCACGGCCTTCAGCACGTAGTCGGCGTCGCCCGTGAGCGAATAGGCTTCCTGGATCTCGTCGATCCGGTTCACCAGCGCGCGAAAGCGTTTTGAGTTGTCCGGCGAGTGGGTCGCAAGCCCGACCTGGATGAAAGCGATCACGCCGAAGCCGAGCGCCTCGCTGGAGAGGTCGGCGTGATAGCCGGCGATGACCTGCTCTTCCTCCAGCCGCATTCGCCGGCGCGAGCATTGCGAGGCCGAGAGGCCGGCCAGCTCGGCAAGCTCCTGGTTGGTGAGGCGACCGTCGTCCTGGAGTGCGCCCAGGATCTTGAGGTCGAAGGCATCCAGAGAAATCATGCGCTATTTGCCCATTCCATGCACGGATCGTGCATAGGATAGTCAAAACGCGTCCTATTTGCACGCTCATTGTGCGTCCCCTGAAGGATAGTTCATCCCAGCAGCAAACTTGGGAGAGCACCATGGGTCCGTTTCCGCACGATGCACCGCCGGCCACGATCACCGCCGACAATCCGATGGGCACCGACGGCTTCGAGTTCGTCGAATATGCCCATCCCAATCCGCAAGAGCTGCATGACCTGTTCAAGCTGATGGGCTATGCGCCCGTCGCGCGCCACAGAACTAAGAAGATCACGGTCTATCGTCAGGGCGACATCAACTATCTCGTCAACGAGGAGCCCGGCACCCACGGCTACGACTTCGTTGCCGCGCACGGTCCCTGCGCGCCGTCGATGGCGTTCCGCGTGGTCGATGCGAAGGTGGCCTATGACCGGGCGATCTCGCTCGGTGCGGAGCCTGCGGAGGCGTTATCCGCACAGAAGACGCTCGATGTCCCCGCGATCAAGGGAATCGGCGGCAGCCTGCTCTATTTCGTCGATCGCTATGGGGCCAAGGGCTCGGCCTATGATGCCGAGTTCGAATGGCTCGGCGCGCGTGATCCGTGTCCTGCCGGCGCCGGTCTGTTCTATCTCGATCACCTCACCCACAACGTCCATCGCGGCCGCATGGATGTCTGGACCGGCTTTTACGAGAAGCTCTTCAACTTCCGGCAGATCCGCTTCTTCGACATCGAGGGCCGCGCCTCCGGCCTATTTTCGCGCGCGCTGACGAGCCCGGACGGCAAGATCCGGATTCCCATCAACGAGGACGCCGGCGATTCCGGCCAGATCGAGGAATATCTGACGATCTATCGCGGCGAGGGCATTCAGCACATCGCCTGCGGCTGCCGCGACATCCACCGCACCATCGAGGGCCTGCGCGAGGCCGGGCTGCCCTTCATGCCGTCGCCGCCGAACACCTATTTCGAGCGGATCGACGCGCGCCTGCCCAAGCACGGCGAGGACGTCGCGCGCTTGCAGAAGAACGGCATCCTGATCGACGGTGAAGGCGTCGTTGACGGCGGTCAGACCAAGGTGCTGCTGCAGATCTTCTCGGCCAATGCGATCGGCCCGATCTTCTTCGAGTTCATCCAGCGCAAGGGTGACGACGGCTTTGGCGAGGGCAACTTCAAGGCCCTGTTCGAGTCGATCGAGGAAGACCAGATCCGGCGCGGGGTGTTGAAGGTGGAGGATGCGGCCTGAACCGTCATTCCGGGCGCGCGCCAGCGCGAACCCGGAATCTCGACCTCGCAATCTCCAGATTCCGGGTTCGCTCGCGTCGCGAGCGCCCCGGAATGACATCAGCGCTTCCACGCGTTCATCACCGCGCCGATCTCCGCGCCTTCCGGCTCGCGCACCGCTGACGGCGTACGCGAGAAGCGCGGCGCCGGCGCGGGCTGTTTCACGCCGTGGCGCTCGATGAAGACATCGCGGGCGACCATGTGCGGATGCTCGGTTGCTTCCGACATGGTCAGCACCGGCGCGAAGCAGATGTCGCTGCCTTCCATGATCTTGCACCAGTCCTCGCGCGTCTTGCGCTTGAACACGGCCTTGAGCTTCTCCTTCAGCGCGGGCCAGGCACTGGGGTCCATCTGCGCGTCGAAGTCGGCATCTAGCAGGCCCGCGTGCTCGCGCAGCAGCGCGTAGAACTGCGGTTCGATCGAGCCGATCGAGACGAAATGGCCGCAGGCGCATTCATAGACGCCGTAGAAGTGGGCGCCGCCGTCGAGGAAATTCCGGTTGCGGCCCTCGGTCCAGCGGCCGATCGTTTTCATGTCGAAGAAGAACGACATCAGCGATGCCGCGCCGTCGCACATCGCGGCGTCGACCACCTGGCCCTTGCCGGACTTTGATGCTTCCAGCAGTGCAGCGAGCACGCCGACGACGAGATAGAGCGCGCCGCCGCCGAAGTCGCCGACCAGATTGAGCGGCGGCACTGGCGCTTCCTTAGGTCCGATCGCGGCGAGCGCACCGGTGATCGAGATGTAGTTGATGTCATGGCCGGCGGCATTCGCCAGCGGGCCTTCCTGGCCCCAGCCGGTCATGCGGCCGTAGACGAGCTTTGGATTGCGCGCGAGCACGACATCGGGGCCGAGGCCGAGGCGTTCCATCACGCCGGGACGAAAACCTTCGACCAGCGCGTCGGCGCTGGCGAGCAGGTCGAGCACCTGCGCGATTGCGGTCTTGTCCTTGAGATCGAGCTCGATCACCTTGCGACCGCGGCCCGCCACCGACTTCATGCTCTTCTTCGCGCCGACGCGGTCGAGCGTGACGACATCGGCGCCCATGTCGGCCAGCATCATGCAGGCGAACGGGCCCGGTCCGATGCCGGCGAATTCGACGACGCGGAAGCCCGCGAGCGGGCCGGTGGTGCGGACGGACGTGTTCTGGGCTGGTTTGTCGAGCACGTTGTTGTTCCTCGGGTCGCGGGCGGATGCCGACGGTTCGGCAGGCGCGTCGGACGTTCCTCTCTGGAGCGAGTTAATTGGCTGATTAACTTTTCTCGCCTTCGCGCCGGCGAGGCAAGCGGTTTTCATGCATCGGCGCATCAAAAAAGCGGCGCGCATTGCTGCGCGCCGCGGAAGATTTGTGTTGAGGCGCTGCGATGTCAGCCGGCGGCAGCCACCGCGCGCTGCGCCATTACCTTGACGAGGTTGGCGCGGTACTCGGCCGTGCCGTGGATGTCGGCCAGCAATCCACTTGCGGGAATGCTGACGTTGTCCAGTGCCGACGGCGACCAATTCGCTTTCAACGCAGCCTCAATGGCGCCCACGCGCATCACGCCGCTCTGCGAAGCGCCGGTCGCGGCGACGCGGATCTCGCCCGACTTCGTCTGCGCGACGAACACGGCGGTCAGCGCGAAGCGCGAAGCGGGATGCCGCATCTTGGCATAGCCCGCTTTCGCCGGAACCGGGAACGACACGGCGGTGATGATCTCGCCGTCTTCAAGCGCCGTCGTGAACAGGCCCTTGAAGAAGTCCTCGGCCAAGATCGACCGCTTGTTGGTCTTCACGGTGGCGCCGAGCGCGAGCAGCGCGGCCGGATAATCCGCGGCCGGATCGTTGTTGGCGATCGAGCCGCCGATCGTGCCGCGGTAGCGCACGGCGGGATCGCCGATCAGCGATGCCAGATAGGCGAGCGCGGGGATCGCCTTCTTCGCGGCCTCGCTGGTCGCGACGTCGTAATGCGGCGTGGCGGCCTTGATGGTCAGCGTATCGCCGGAGGCCTCGACGCCGATCAGTTCCTTGATGTTGCCGAGGTCGATGACGTCGGAGGGGCTCGCGAGCCGCTGCTTCATCACCGGCAGCAGCGTCTGGCCGCCAGCGATGAACTGTGCTTCGCTGCCCTTTGCGAAGAGAGAGGCAGCCTCATCGACTGACGAGGCGCGATGATAAGTGGTCTGATACATCTTTCTCTCCTCTCAAGCCGCGTGGATCGTGCGCCACACCCGATCCGGGGTTGCGGGCATTTCCAGGTTGTTCTTGCCGATCGCGTCCGTGATCGCGTTGATCACGGCCGCGGAGGCGCCGATTGCGCCGGCCTCACCGCAACCCTTGATGCCGAGCGGATTGCCCGGGCACAGCGTCGTGGTGTGCGAGAGGTTGAACGAGGGCAGGTCGTCGGCGCGCGGCATGGAGTAGTCCATGAACGAAGCCGTGACCGGCTGGCCGTTGGCATCGTAGATGGCGTGCTCGAGCAGTGCTTGTCCGATGCCCTGGGCAAGGCCGCCATGGACCTGGCCTTCGACGATCATCGGGTTGATCAGCCGGCCGAAATCGTCGGCTGCGACGAAGTTGACGAAGGAGGTCTTGCCCGTGCCGGGATCGACCTCGAGCTCGCAGATATAGGCGCCGGCGGGGAAGGTGAAGTTGGAGGGGTCGTAGAAGGCGCTCTCCTTCAGGCCCGGCTCCATCCCGTCAGGCAGATTGTGCGCGGTGTAGGCTGCGAGCGCGACCATCGGCAGGGCGATCGCCTTGTCGGTGCCCGTCACCTTGAACTCGCCGTTCTCGATGACGATGTCGGCCTCGGAGGCCTCCAGCGCATGCGCGGCGATCTTCTTGGCCTTGGATTCCATCTTCTCCATGGCCTTCAGAATCGCGGTGAGACCGACGGCCGCGGAGCGCGAGCCGTAGGTGCCCATGCCGAACTGCACCTTGTCGGTGTCGCCATGGACGATCGAGATCTGGCTGATGGGAACGCCCAAGCGCTCCGCAACGAGCTGGCAGAAGGTGGTCTCGTGACCCTGGCCGTGGCTGTGCGAGCCCGTGAGGATCTCGATGGTACCGACCGGGTTGACGCGCACTTCGGCCGATTCCCACAGGCCGACGCCGGCGCCGAGACTACCGACGGCCTTTGACGGCGCGATGCCGCAGGCCTCGATGTAGCAGGATACGCCGATGCCGCGCAGCTTGCCTTGCGACTTGGCTTGCGCCTTGCGGGCGGCGAAGCCGGCATAGTCGATCGCCTTCATCACGGCGTCGAGAGAGGCATTAAAGTCGCCGGTGTCATAGGCCATGATCACCGGCGTCTGGTGCGGGAACTGGGTGATGAAGTTGGTCCGGCGCAGCTGGGCCGGATCGACCTTGAGCTGCCGCGCCGCCGTCTCCATCAACCGTTCGATCAGATAGCTCGCCTCGGGGCGGCCCGCGCCGCGATAGGCGTCGACCGGCGTGGTGTTGGTGTAGACCCCGACCACCTCGGCATGGATCGCCGGGATGTTGTACTGGCCCGACAGCAGCGTTGCGTAGAGATAGGTCGGCACCGACGACGAGAACAGCGACATATAGGCGCCGAAATTCGCGTAGGTCTTCACCTTCAAGCCGGTGATCTTGTTGTTGGCGTCGAACGCCATCTCGGCATGGGTCACGTGGTCGCGGCCATGTGCGTCGGTGAGGAAGGCTTCGGTGCGGTCGCCGGTCCATTTCACGGGGCGGCCGACTTTCTTCGAGGCCCACAGGGCCACCATCTCTTCCGGATAGATGAAGATCTTCGAGCCGAAGCCGCCGCCGACGTCGGGCGCGATCACGCGCAGCTTGTGCTCGGGGGCGATGTTGTAGAACGCCGACAGCACGAGACGGGCGACGTGCGGGTTCTGCGACGTCGTATAGAGCGTGAAGTGCTCTTCCGCCGCGTCGTAATCGGCAATCGCCGCGCGCGGCTCCATCGCGTTCGGCGCGAGACGGTTGTTGGTGACGTCGAGCTTCACGACGTTGGCGGCCTTGGCGAAGGCGGCGTCCGTTGCACCCTCGTCGCCGATCACCCAGTCATAAACCTGGTTGCCGGGGGCTTCGGGATGGAGCTGCGGCGCGCCGGCCTTGATCGCAGCGTGAATGTCGGCGACCACCGGAAGCTCTTCATAATCCACGACCACGGCCTCGGCCGCGTCGCGCGCGAGATTTTTGCTGTCGGCGATCACGACCGCGACGGCCTGGCCGACGAAGCGCACGGTCTCCGGCGCCATCGCCGGCCATGCGCCCATCTTCATCGGGCTGCCGTCCTTGGAGGTGATGGCCCAGCCGCAGATGAGGTTGCCGACCTTGTCGTCGACCAGCTCTTGCCCGGTGAGCACCGCGACCACGCCCGGCATCTTCAGCGCGGCGGAAGAGTCGATCTTCTTCACCTTGGCGTGCGCGTGCGGGCTGCGGATGAAATGGGCATGGGTCATGCCCAGCAATTTGATGTCGTCGACGTACCGGCCCTTGCCGGTAATGAAACGCTTGTCTTCCTTGCGCACGACGCGCGCGCCGATGCCTTCAACACCCATGTCTGGTCCTCCCGACCGGAATTGCTTTGACTGCGCTTTCCCTCGAAAGCTGCAGCGGTGGTTCGTCTTTCGAGGCGCGCCGTTTTACTCGGCCGCCTGCGAGACCTTCATGCGTCCGGCTGCGTCCAGCACGGCTTTGACGATGTTGTGGTAGCCGGTGCAGCGGCAGATATTGCCTTCGAGCTCGTGGCGGACCGTGGTCTCGTCGAGCTCGCCACCATGGCGGTGCACGATGTCGATCGCCGACATGATCATGCCCGGCGTGCAATAGCCGCACTGCAGGCCGTGATTGTCGCGGAAGGCAGCCTGCATCGGATGCAACTCGTCGCCCTTGGCGATGCCTTCGATCGTGGTGACGTTGGCGCCGTCAGCCTGACCCGCCAGCATGGTGCAGGACTTCACCGCCTTGCCGTCCATATGCACGACGCAAGCGCCGCACTGGCTGGTGTCGCAGCCGACATGGGTTCCGGTGAGGTTAAGATGGTCGCGCAGGAGATGGACCAGCAGCGTGCGGTCCTCGACGTCGACAGCAACGGCCTTGCCGTTCACCGTCAGTTTGACTGTAGACACAGAAAGTACCTCCCGGGATTGATTTTGATTGTTTCTAATTAGAGACCGCGCCCCCCGGACTTGGCAACTAGGATTTTGGCCGCCCCGGCCGGTCCGGTCGGCCTTTGGCCGACAACGCCCTGGATTGCGCCAGCGCGACGAATTTACCGCCCTTTATCCATTGTGCCTTAGTTTTACGCATCCGGATCTGGGGGCGGGGCGCCTCCGGATTGCGGCTGAAGAGCATAAATGGGGGTTGGGAATGTCCGGGCGTATCGCGTCGCCGTCCAAGCGCAGCATGTTTCCGACCCTCCGGTTCCGTGCCAAGATCGTCCTCGGCTTTGCCGCCGTGCTGGTGATCTCCGCCGGCAGCATGGCCTTCGCCTATTTCGGCTTCGAGCGGGTCTCATCCGACGTCGGGTCCTATCGCTCGAGCGTCTCGGAGGCCGATCTCGCCCGCAACATCGACCGCGAGCTGCTCGGCTACCGTTCGGCCGTCAAATATTTCGTCGTCACCGGCAAGGAAGATGACGCCAAGGCGGCGCTCGATGCCGAAGCCAGCCTGAAGAGCGCGATCGACCAGGCCGTCAAGAGCGCCAAGGCCCCGGCACGGCAGGACAGCCTCGACAAGCTCGCCAAGGAGTTTGCGAATTTCTCCGCGACCTTCGCCAAGGTCCTCCAGGCCAAGCGCGACAGCACGCTGCTGGTGCAGAACCAGCTGTCGCGCAACGCCAATCTCCTGAAATACAAGCTCGACGATATCGGCAACAACGCCTCCGACTCCGAGGCCCAGGCCATCGAATTCGGCACCAAGCAGGTCAACGCCCAGTTCCAGACCGCAAGCGCGGCGGCGACCAATTTCGTGCTGACGTCCGACCAGGCGACCGCGACCAGCGCACTGGCGCGGCTGAAATTCGTCGAGAATTCGCTCGGCGCGGTCTATTCCATGGACGACAAGATCGTCGCCGGCCTGAAGGACGCCAAGACCATCCTCGTCGCCTATCGCGACGCGCTTGAAAAGCTGATCGCCAACGCCAAGTTGGTCGATGACCTCGTCACCGAGATGAGCGGCTCGGCGGGCGCGATCCTTCGGGGCGCCTCTGCCATGAAGGCGGACCTGGTCGCCGAACAGCAGCGGCTGGATTCGGAGTCGGAAGCGACCATCGGGAAGACCGAGCAACTGGTGCTGATGCTCGCCGTCGGCGGCACGCTGCTCGGCGCGATCCTCGCTTTCCTGCTCGGCACCGGCATCTCACGGCCGATGATCGCGATGTGCAAGGCGATGCGTGAACTGGCCTCGGGCAATTTCGACGTCGTGCTGCCGGGCCTCGGCCGCAAGGACGAGATCGGCGAGATGGCCGGTGCGGTCGAGGAGTTCAAGGTTCAGGCGGTCGCCAAGGCCGAGCGGGATGCCGCCGCCAGCGAAGCCCAGAACAGGGAGGCGAGCTCTGCCCGCCGCGGCGAGCTGATCCGCTTTGCCGATGATTTCGAGAGCGCCGTCGGTGCCATCGTCTCGAACGTCTCGGCCTCCGCCGTGCAGCTCGAATCCTCGGCCTCCACGCTGACCCGTACCGCTGAGACCACGCAGACGCTGTCGAGCCAGGTCGCCGGCGTCTCCGAGCAGGCCTCGAGCAACATGCAGTCGGTCGCAACCGCCACGGAAGAGCTCTCGGCCTCGGTCGAAGAGATCGGTCGTCAGGTCCGCGATTCCAGCCGGATCGCCGAAGCCGCCGTGGTGCAGGCCAAGGAGACTGATGGCCGCATCGGAAAATTGTCGCATGCCGCCCAGCAGATCGGCGAGGTCGTCAAGCTGATCACGGCGATCGCTGAGCAGACCAATCTTCTGGCACTCAACGCCACCATCGAGGCGGCGCGCGCTGGTGAAGCCGGCCGCGGCTTTGCCGTGGTCGCGAGCGAAGTGAAGTCGTTGGCGAGCCAGACCGCCAAAGCGACGGACGAGATTTCCTCGCACATCACAGGCATGCAGGGCGCGACCGCCGAGTCGGTTGCCGCGATCAAGGAGATCGGCGCGACCATCGGCAAGATCTCGTCGATCTCGACCTCCATCGCCAGCGCGGTGGAAGAGCAGGGCGCCGCGACCCAGGAGATCGCCCGCAGCGTCCAGAACGTCGCCCAGGGTACCCAGACCGCCGCCACCGACATCGGCCAGGTCAACCGCGGCGCCGCCGAAACCGGCTCGGCCTCGGAAGAGGTGCTGAACTCGGCGAAGACGCTCTCCAGCGAAAGCACCCGTCTCCGCGCCGAGCTCGATCGGTTCATGGCGAATATCCGGGCGGCATAGGGACCGGGTCGGGCCCGCAAGTTGCGGCGCGGTAAATTTACCGCAGCTTATCCTTTGCCATTTACCGTGCATTTGAGTCGGGGAGCGGGCTGCTTCCCGGCTGCGCCTGGTTTTCCGCGAATGGAATGGGGTGGGGGAATGTCCGTGACGTCGAAGCCGAGCTCATCGAAGCTCTTCACCTTGCGTTTTCGTGCAAAAATCATCCTCGGCTTCGTGGCGGTGCTGGCCATCCTCGCCGTCAGCATGGCATTTGCCTATTTCGGCTTCGAGCGAATCGCAGGCGCCGTCGCCTCCTACCGGACCAGCGTGGCGGAAGCAGACCTGGCGCGGACCATCGATCGCGAATTGATCGGCTATCAGGGGCTGACCCGGGCCTACACGCTGACCGGCGCCGCAGACGACGAAACGGCGGCGAAAACGGCCGAGGAGAATCTCAAGGCAGCGATCGCCAAGTCGATGTCGGCCACGACAGGCGCGGCGCGTCGCGAGCAGGTCAGCAAGCTCGAGGCCGAGTTCCAGCGCTTCGCAAAGGTTTTCGGCGAGATCATCACGCTGACGCGTGAGAACAACAAAATTGCGACCGACGAGCTCAACAGCGTCGGCAACAAGATCCGCTTCAAGTTCGACGACCTCGCGGATACCGCGGCGCTTGCCGGGCTCGCATCGGTCCAGACCACGGCCAAGGACATCACCTCGCAATATCTCGCGGTCTCCACCTCGGTCAGCTCCTTCGTCGCCAAGCCGGAGCCGAAAACCGCCGACGGCGTGGTCGCCCGCATCAAGTTCCTGGAGACGCTGCTGGTCTCGATCTATGCCAACGACCAGAAGATTACCGACCGTGTCACCGAGATCGGTGGTCTGCTGAAGCAATATCGCACGTCGTTTGCAAAGCTCTCAGACAACGTGAAAATCATCGTCAAGTCGAACGGCGAGATGACCAAGACGGCCGCGTCCATCCTCAAGCTCTCGGGCGAGTTGCGGTCGGACCTGTCGGCCGATCAGCAGCGCATCGAGGCGAGCGCCAACGTGACGATCGGGGAGACCGAGCGGCTGATGCTGATGCTGGCGCTGGGTGGTCTTGCTGTCGGCGCGGTGCTGGCCCTGATGCTCGGCAATGGCATCTCGCGGCCGATGATCGCGATGTGCAAGGCGATGCGCGAGCTGGCCTCGGGCAATTTCGACGTCGTGCTGCCGGGCCTCGGCCGCAAGGACGAGATCGGCGAAATGGCCGGTGCGGTCGAGGAGTTCAAGGTTCAGGCCGTGGCCAAGGCCGAGCGCGATGCCGCCGCCAGCGAAGCCCAGAACAAGGAGCAGGCAGCCAGCCGCCGCGGCGAGCTGATCCGCTTTGCCGATGATTTCGAGAGCGCCGTCGGTGCCATCGTGTCGAATGTCTCGGCCTCCGCCGTGCAGCTCGAATCTTCGGCTTCCACGCTGACCCGCACCGCTGAGACCACGCAGACGCTGTCGAGCCAGGTCGCCGGCGTCTCCGAGCAGGCCTCGAGCAACATGCAGTCGGTGGCAACCGCCACGGAAGAGCTCTCGGCCTCGGTCGAGGAGATCGGTCGTCAGGTCCGCGATTCCAGCCGGATCGCCGAAGCCGCCGTCACGCAGGCCAAGGAAACCGACAGCCGCATCGGCAAACTGTCGCATGCCGCCCAGCAGATCGGCGAGGTGGTCAAGTTGATCACGGCGATCGCCGAGCAGACCAATCTTCTGGCACTCAACGCCACCATCGAAGCGGCCCGCGCTGGTGAAGCCGGCCGCGGCTTTGCGGTGGTCGCGAGCGAAGTGAAGTCGCTGGCGAGCCAGACGGCGAAAGCCACCGACGAGATTTCGTCGCACATCACAGGGATGCAGGGCGCCACTGCCGAATCGGTCGCCGCGATCAAGGAGATCGGCGCCACCATCGGCCAGATCTCGTCGATCTCGACCTCGATTGCGAGTGCCGTCGAGCAGCAGGGCGCCGCGACGCAGGAGATCGCCCGCAGCGTCCAGACCGTCGCCCTGGGCACCCAGACCGCTGCCACCGACATCGGCCAAGTCAACCGCGGCGCCGCCGAAACCGGCTCGGCCTCGGAAGAGGTGCTGAACTCGGCGAAGACGCTGTCGAGCGAAAGTACCCGGTTGCGTGCCGAACTCGACCGCTTCATGGCGAACATCCGGGCGGCGTAGGTTCTCTCCATTGTCGTCCTGGCGAACGGATCGTCTCACTCCCTCCCGAACGCCCGCTTCAACTCCACCTTCGCCTTCTCCAGCCGCTCACGCTGCGTCTTCGGCAACGTCTTGCCGGCGCGATTGATATAGAACGTCAGCATCGACAGCGCCGAGCGATAGGCGCCGGTCTTGCGGCGCGTGCTGTGCTCGGCGGAGCGCTTCAGCGAGGCCGCGATCCGTTTCGGGCTCGTAAGCTTGAACACGCCGCGCTTGAGGTCGAGCGCGTCGCTCTCCTTTGTCACACGCTGCGACCAGCGTTTTGGCGTGGCGCGCTTTGTGCTCTTGCGTGTGGTGCTGCGCCTTGCGCTGGTCTTCTTGCGGCTCGCGGTTTTGCGCGAATGTGTCGTCTTTCTGACATGAGCCATGCGTCAACTCCTTGCGGCTCCAGCAGAAACGGCCGGCATTCGGCGCCGTTCCTAAGGGAACCAGCCCTTGCCGCGGACGTTGTCGCAGGTGGCAGGCGGAATGCCGCACCCCATGACCCAGCAACGCAATGGAATTGCAGCAGAGCCCAGCGCTGAATGATGGACCTGCAGTCTCGCCGGCGGCTGCGACCGATCGCATCGTCGAGACCAGCATCCCCGCGCGGCTCGACGCGCTGTCCTGGAGCGGCTTTCACACCCGTGTGGTGCTGGCGCTTGGGATCACCTGGATTCTCGACGGGCTTGAGGTGACGTTGGCCGGGGCGCTCTCGGGCGCGCTGAAGCAGAGCCCGACGCTGCACTTTTCCAATCTGGATCTCGGTATCGCCAACTCCGCCTACCTTGCAGGCGCCGTCCTTGGCGCGCTCGGCTTTGGCTGGCTGACCGATCGCATCGGCCGCAAAAAACTGTTCTTCATCACGCTCGCACTCTATCTCTCCGCGACGGCTGCGACCGCACTGTCCTGGGATATCGCAAGCTATGCGCTGTTCCGATTCCTGACGGGTGCCGGCATCGGCGGCGAATACACCGCGATCAACTCGACCATCCAGGAACTGGTACCCGCACGCTACCGCGGCTGGACTGATTTGGTCATTAACGGCAGTTTCTGGATCGGCGCGGCGATGGGCGCGGTCGCAGCCATCGTGCTGCTTGACCCCGCGGTGATCGACCCCGACCTCGGCTGGCGTCTTGCCTATCTCATCGGCGCAACCATCGGTCTCGTCGTGCTTTTGATGCGGATGTGGATCCCGGAAAGCCCGCGCTGGCTGATGATCCATGGCCGCCCGGACCAGGCCCACAAGATCGTCGACGACATTGAGCGCTCTGTGATCGGACACGACCAGGACGTGGGCGGCACTCGATTCCCCAAGGTGCGCCTGAAGATGCGCGATCACACCCCGATCAGCGAGGTCGTGCACACGCTGTTCTTCACCTATCGTCAGCGCGCGCTGGTCGGCCTCGTGCTGATGGTCGCGCAGGCCTTCTTCTACAACGCGATCTTCTTCACTTTCGCGCTGGTGCTGACCGATTTCTACGGCATCAGCGCCGATCATGTCGGCTGGTACCTACTGCCGTTCGCGGCCGGAAACTTCCTCGGGCCGCTGCTGCTCGGCCGTCTGTTCGACACGTTGGGCCGCCGCGCCATGATCATGTTCACCTATGGCGTCTCGGGCCTGCTGCTGGCGGTGTCGGGTTATCTGTTCTCGATCGGCGCGCTGAGCGCGCAGGGGCAGACCATCGCCTGGATGGTGATCTTCTTCTTTGCCTCGCCTGCGGCGAGTGCCGCCTATCTCACGGTGAGCGAAACATTCCCGCTCGAAGTTCGCGCGCTGGCGATCGCCGTGTTTTATGCGGTGGGCACCGGCATCGGCGGCGTCGTAGGCCCGGCGCTGTTCGGCGTCCTGATCGACACGGGATCACGCAACAGCGTGTTCGCCGGCTATTTGCTGGGGGCCTTCCTGATGATCGCGGCTGCGATCGTGGCGTGGCGCTATGCCATCTCCGCGGAGCGTCAATCGCTCGAACAAGTCGCGCGGCCGCTCGCCTTTATGGAGTAGACTATGAACTCGGAACTCGCTGAACTGGACCAGAAACACACCATGTCCGTCGATGAAACGCCCGACGCCGTGCCAGTGCCGCATGCACTCGTGCCGCATCTCGACGAGACCGCGATCCTGCTCGATATCGACGGCACGCTGCTCGATTTGATGCCGACGCCGCGCGAGGTGTGGGTGCCGCCGGGCTTGTCGGAAACGCTGAACCGGTTGACCGAGCGCACCTCGGGCGCGTTGGCCATGGTCAGCGGCCGCTCGCTCAACGACATCGATTTGATCTTTGCGCCCGATGTGTTTCGCGCCGTCGCTGGTCACGGTGCGGAAATGCGGCTGTCGATCGGCAATGAAGCCGACGACGTGCACGCGCCGCCGATGGATAAGGAGCTGAAGCGGCGCCTGGCCGCAATCGCAAAGCTCAGCCCCGGCATTCTGCTCGAGGACAAGGGCTATTCGCTGGCGCTGCATTACCGCCTCGCGCCGCATGCGGAGAAGGCGATCTACGAAGCCGTTTCGCTGATCCGCGCCGATCTGCCCAATGCGCCGATCGAGGTGCTGCCCGGCAAGTTCGTCTGCGAGATCAAGCATTCCGGTTTCACCAAGGCGACCGGCGTGCGCGAGCTGATGAAGCATGAGCCCTTCAAGGGGCGCCGTCCGATCTTCATCGGCGACGACGTCACCGACGAAACCGTGTTCGCGATCATGCCCGACATGAACGGGCTTTCCTTCTCGGTCGGCCGTCGCGCCATCGGCGTCAACGGTCACTTTGATGCGCCGAACGACGTGCGTGCGTTCCTCGCGCGCCTGCTCGACGATACAAGGCTGGAAGACGATCCAAGGTTGGAAGACGATACAAGGTTGGAATAAGGCACCGTCATCGCAGAGCCACATTGTTACGCGCGCGCAGTCCCATTGCGGGCGTAGCTTGTGCTTCGTGAACTGACGCCAAGACTTTCTTTCCCAAGTGAAAAACGCCGGGTTCCCTCGAAGAAAACGAGTTCCAACGCGCGCGCCTGACTTTGGTTTCATTTCGTAGAAATGATGACAGGAACCATATTGATGAACGGCAGTTAAACGGGGTGGAATGAACAGGAGGGGACGACCTGTGAATTTAGTCGTCGTTTCGAATCGAGTTGCGCGCGGTAAACCCAACGAGCCCATGACGGGCGGCCTTGCTGCGGCATTGCTTCCTGTCGTGGAGCATTCGGGTGCCATCTGGGTGGGTTCCTCCGGCCGCGTGCGCGACGGCCATCAGAAGGAACCGTTCGCCGAGATCGAGGCGCTGGGATCGGGTGCAATTGCGACGCTGGATCTGCCGGCGGCGCATTACGGCGGTTACTATGAAGGCTTCGCCAATTCGGCGCTGTGGCCGGCACTGCATTCGCGCAGCGACCTGATCCGCGTCTCGCGCGACGACTATGTCAGCTATCGCGAGGTCAACGCGTTCATGGCGCGTGCCTTGATGCGATTCCGCAAGCCGCGAACCGCATTCTGGGTGCAAGATTATCATTTCGTCGCGCTCGGCGCGGAGCTGCGCGATCTCGGCGTCGATGATCCGATCGGCTTCTTCCTGCACACGCCGTGGCCGGTCGCTGCGGTGATGCAGGGCGTGCCCAATCATCGCGAGTTGATCACCGCGATGCTGGCTTATGACTTGATCGGTTTTCAGACCGACGAAGATTGCCAGAACTTTCTCGGCTATGCCGGTGGCGAGCTCGGCCTCATCGTCGAGGACGGCATCGTGCTCTCGCAGCACGGACGAACGCGCTGCGAAGTGTTCCCGATCGGCATCGATGCGGAGAAGTTCGCAGCCTATGCCGCGAAGTCGGCGTCGCATCCGGACGTCTCGCGCCTGCGCCGCAGCCTCAACGGCGAGCGGCTCGCGATCGGCGTCGACCGGCTCGACTATTCCAAGGGCCTCGTCAACCGCATCAGCGCGTTCGACCGTCTCTGGACCGACCAGCCGCAGTTTGCGCGCAGCATCTCGCTGCTGCAGATCGCCAACCCGTCGCGTGGCGCGATCGAAGCGTATGGCAATCTCCAGAACGAGGTCGCGCGCCTCGTCACCGACGTCAACGGCCGCCACGGCGAGGTCGACTGGACGCCGATCCGCTATCTCAACAAGGGTTTTAGCCAGACCGTGCTGGCAGGCCTCTATCGCACCGCGCAGGTCGGCGTGGTGACGCCGCTGCATGACGGCATGAACCTTGTCGCCAAGGAATATATCGCCGCGCAAAACCCGGCCGATCCCGGCGTGCTGGTGCTGTCGAAATTCGCCGGTGCCGCCAACGAGCTCGAGACCGCGCTGCTGGTCAATCCGCACGACATCGACGGCATGGCCCGCGCCATTGCGGTCGCCGCCGCGATGCCGCTCACCGAGCGCAAGATGCGCTGGGACGCGATGATGAAGACGTTGCGCGGCCACACTATCCAGCAATGGTCGTCGGATTTCGTCGCGGGGCTGGAGAAGTGCCGTACTGAGAAGGTTGCGACCGCCCCGCTCGCCGCGCAGCCACCGCAAGCCCTGCGCTGGCTGAAGTCGGCGATCTCAGGTGTGCGGTTGATCTAGAGCGTTTTCGAGCGAAGTGGATACCGGTTCGCGTCAAGAAAACGCGTCAAAACAAGAATCTAGAGCCCCGTTCCGATTCCATCGGAACGGAAATGGCTCTAGTCCCTCTCTCCGTTCTGACGGTCGCCTGCGGGAGAGGTGATCGAGCCCGCGGCCAGACCACTCGTGTCAACATGCACCGATATCAGATCTGGCTGGCCTTCGGCCCGATCCCGAGCCGCCGGACGATTTCGGCGCCCACGGCGCGGGCTTCGTTGCGCGAGCCGATCCGGGGGCTGCCAAACCGGCGTCCGGACTGCAATCGGATCGTCACGATGCAGTGCTCATCCTCGGACCGGCCGCGGCGTTCGACCGCGATCGCCTTCACGTCGTGCCCCTCGATATGGTCCGCGCGCGGCTGGCCGTTGCCCCACAGGCGCTCGACGCGGATATCGCCCTCGCGAATGATCCAGAAGGCGCCGGTCACGAGATTGGCGAATCGGTAGACCGCGAAAGCTGCGATCACGCCAAGCGGCAGCAGCATGATGTCGATCAGATTGGGCGGCAATCCCCGCCAGAGCTTGTAGGCATAGGGTGCGACACTCAGCGCGACGGCGATCAGGGCCGCGATCCGGATGTCTCGCTGCGAAAACGGCTCGACCGGTTCGCCAAGACGCATCTCGGGATTGCTGGCATCGAGCGGATTGACCGGCGCCTCGACGTCGGGAACGTCGAATTGCGCGGCGATCCGCGCCACGGTGTCGCGAACATGCGTGACGTCTGCGAGGGGCGGGGAGATCAGGCGCTCGCCTGAGGCGAGCGTGAAGGCCAGCTGGAAGCGGGCTTTTGCGGTTTTGCTGCCGGGAACCTGAAGTCCTGTGATGTCGTCTTTCGCGACGATCCTGGTCTGGAGCTTCCCGAACGGACGTTGCCGTCCGATCAAGATTTCGTCGGGCGTGATGATCCACACCACGGCCGGGGTCAGCATGACGACGCCGACGAACGCTGCGCCCGCCAGCAGCGCGACCACGGAGATCATCACCTCCAGCGCATCGTGCGTGAACAGGCCCGGCGTGAAGCAAAGCGCGACGGCCGCCGCAGAGCCGGCCACGACGAGCCGCTGCGCGATCGAGGAGCCTTCGCGAAGGCGGATGTCGTTGCTGGTGGTCGCGTCGTCCATTGCGGCGGCTGATTTCGAGGCTGCGAAACTCCACGGACGGGTCCGTGGAGTCAAGCAACAACGGTAACGCCGCCGGATGTGCAATCAACTGTTGGCGTTCAGCAGCTTGGCCACGGTGCGGTCGATCTCGTCGTAGCGGCCTTCGCCTTCGTGCTGGAACACGATCTTGCCGCTCTGGTCGATGATGTATTGCGCCGGCCAATATTGGTTGCGGTAGGCGTTCCAGGTCTTGGAATCATTGTCCTGCGCCACCGGATAGGTGATGCCGTGCCGCTTCAGCGCGGCCTGCACGTTGGACGCCGAGCGCTCGAACGGGAATTCCGGCGTGTGCACGCCGACCACGACGAGGCCCTTATCCTTGTACTTGGCATAGAGGTCGGTGACGTGCGGCAGCGTGTTGACGCAGTTGACGCAGCCATAGGTCCAGAAGTCGACCAGCACGACCTTGCCGCGCAAATCGGCGATGTTGAGTGGCTTCGAGTTGAACCAGTTGCTGATACCGGCGAAGTCGGGTGCGGTCGCCGCTTGGCTGGCGGCCGCAACCTTGACCGGCGCCGCGGGCGTGGCCTCGTCGCAGATGCCGGGGATGACGGCGCCGGTCGCGGCGAAGCCAATCAGTGCGGCGGAGACGGCGAGCAGTTTGAAAGTCATGGAAGCGTCCTCCGTTGAGATATGAAGCGATCACAGGCCGACCTGGCCGGTGGGATAGAAGCCGGTGAGCCACGCCACGATCAGCGTGTCGTATTGGAAGTAGGCGGCGAGCGCGAAGGCGATCACGATCACGCCGAAGCCCTGCTGCAGCCGCGGCGAGATGCGGGCGAGGCTGCGCACGCGCGTGGTCGCGGCCTGCCCGCCATAGGCGATCGCCAGCATCGGGATCGCCGCACCGATCGCGTAGGCGACCAGCAGCGTGCCGGCCCAGGCCAGGTTCTTCGAGGTCGCGACCAGTGTCAGGATCGAGCCGAGCACGGGGCCGGCGCATGGCGTCCAGACCAGGCCGAGCGTGGTGCCGAGCACGAGGCCGCCGAGCGCGCCCTCGTGCTGCACGCCGCCGGCAGCGCCGAGATTGAGCCAGCCATTGAGCCG
Organism: Bradyrhizobium diazoefficiens; assembly: GCF_016616885.1. Taxonomy (NCBI): domain Bacteria; kingdom Pseudomonadati; phylum Pseudomonadota; class Alphaproteobacteria; order Hyphomicrobiales; family Nitrobacteraceae; genus Bradyrhizobium; species Bradyrhizobium diazoefficiens. The sequence goes on from NZ_CP067102.1 coordinate 687,479, forward strand.
GATCGACAGCCACTCGAACGGCGCCGGCCACAGCATCAACAGGCCAAAGCCGAGCAGCAGGATCGCCGCCGCCTCGCGCAGCACATTCGGATCGAAATCGAACAGCCGCGTCAGCGCGCCGAGCAGCAGCGCGACCGCAGAGAAAGAGGCGACGAAACCGAGCGCGATCATCGCGGGGCGCAGATGCGAGGAGCGCCCGATCGAGGCGCCGAGCAGGATCGGCAACATCGGCAGCGTGCAGGGCGCGGCGATGGTAAGGACACCGGCGAGGATGGCGAAGAGGAGTTCGAGCATGGGGCACTCGTGATGGAGTTCACGAGGGCAGTTCGGGATGGAGGCTGCGGTCGTTACGCGATGTCACGCGCTCGTGACAGGGGGCGGGCGGGGGCCCGCGGCGACAGCCCCCAAATAAAAACGACCCGGAGGGGGGCATCCCGTCCGGGTCGTTGGAGGTCTTGGGAGGCTTAAGCAAAACCGTATTGGTCTTTATAGGGACCAAGTTTTTCCGCCTGATGTTGTGCTTTGTTTCATTTGTTTCGTCGGCGGTAACGCTTTCGTGTCCCGGGACGGGGCTGGAAATCCGGCCCTATCCGATTGAAATCCTTGACCTTAGGCGGCGAAACGGTCGACGCCGCAACCCTTAAGCAAATCGGCGAGCTGCTTGCGGGCGTAGAACATCCGGGTCTTCACCGTGCTCTGGGGGATGCCGATGATCTGCCCGACCTCCTCCACCGACTTCTCATGGTAGTAGACGAGGGTGATGATCTCGCGATGTGCGGGCGACAGCTTTGCGACGCAGGCGCGCAGGATGGCGCTGGTGTCGCTGCGGTCGAGCGAAGTCTCGGGCGTGTCGCAACCATCTGGGATCTGGCGCACGTCTTCCTGGTCGATGTCCTCGAACCGGCGCTGGCGCATCGCGGTCAGCGCCTTGAAGCGGGCGATCGACAGCAGCCAGGTCGAGACCTGCGAGCGGCCCTGGAACTGGCCGGCGGTCCGCCACACGTCCAGAAATACCTGACTGACCAGATCTTCCGCCGTGGTGGCGTCGCGGACGATGCGCAGAATGAAGCGGTACACACGCACATTGTGACGGCAATAAAGGATGTGCATGGACGTCCGGTTGCCGTCGGCAATGCTTTCGAGAAGCATATCGTCCGAGGTCGCCTGAGCGGCAATGATGCTCTGGCTGGCTTGGGCGTTGATGGCGATGACGTTCGGCATTGACTTGGCTCCCCGGTGCGCCGCAACCGAGCGGCGTTTCCTTGGACCAAAGTGTTAATGAGCCAACGTTTCGGGACGTCTGCACGAAAAGCGGAAAATGGTTTCGTGCGCCGTCAAATTGTTTCGTCAAACAAATCGCGACGAAACATTCGGACCAAAAAAGCGTGCAATTTCAACGGTTGGAAAATGCGGTACTGCGGAGTTGGACTGGGGGGAACGAATTTTTGGGGCTTGCGTTTGGTGCCGCTCGCCCCTTACGCCTTCTCGCCCGCCGGCGAGAACAGATAGCCGCCGCCGCGGATGGTGCGGATCACGGCAGGCTTGGTCGGGTCGGGCTCGATCTTGCGGCGGATGCGCATGATGCGGAGGTCGACGGCGCGGTCGAACGCTTCGGCGTCGCGCGCATTGGCCAGCTCCAGCAGGCGCTCGCGCGACAGCACGCGCTTCGGATTCGCCGCGAACACTTTTAAGAGCCCGAATTCGGACGCGGTCAGCGGATGCTCGTTGCCTTCGTCATCGCGCAGGGCCTGGGCTTCGAGGTCGAGCCATTTGGTGCCGAAGCGCACCAATTGGTCCTTGTCCGATTTCGCGGGCGTCGCGTCGGCGCCAGCGGCTTTCGCCGGCGTGCTTCGCCGCAGCACCGAGCGGATGCGCGCCATCAGCTCGCGCAGCTCGCAGGGTTTTGCCACGTAATCGTCGGCGCCGAGCTCGAGACCGACGACGCGGTCGATCGGGCTCGCCGTCGCCGTGAGCATGATGACGGGAACGTTGATGCGGCTCTTGAGGTCGCGGATGATCGAGAGGCCGTCTTCCTCGGGCATGTTGAGGTCGAGCACGACGAGGTCGGGCATGCCGCCGTCGATCGCGGCGCGGAGCGACTTTCCGCCGTCGCACAGCGTCACGGTGAAGCCGTGCATCTTGAGGTAATCGCCGACCATCTCCCGGGCCGGGGCCTCATCGTCGACGATCATGATGTGCTGGCTTTGTGTCATGTCACTTCGGAATCTTGCAGATCTCGGTGCTCAAATCACGCCATCTCGGTCGCGGGCAGGGTGATGGTGAAGGTCGAACCCTTGCCCGGGCCGTCGCTCTCGGCGGTGACCTCGCCGCCATGCATGTCGATAATACGCTTGACGATGGACAACCCAAGCCCCGTCGAGCTCTCACCTGCCGTCGGTTTTGCGGATAGCCGCTGGAACCGGCCGAACAGGCGGCCGAGATCCTCCGGCGACAGGCCGGCGCCCTCGTCGCTGACGCGAATGATGGTGTCGTGGCCTTCATGGCTGACCGCAACCGTGATCTTGCCGCCGATCGGTGAGTATTTGATGGCGTTGCTGATGAGATTGTCGATCGCCTCGCGGATGCGGTCGGTGTCGCACATGGTGACGATATTGGCCGGCGCCGTGAGGTGGATGGCCTGCTGCTTGTTGACCGCGAGCGGCTGGTTGGCCTCGGCGACCTCCTTCACCAGGGCTGCGACGTCGACCGGCTCGCGGCGGATGGTGATGTCGAAGGCGTCAGCCATCGCGTCCGAGATCAGATGGTCGACCATCGTGGTCAGGCGCTTGGTGGCATCGCGGATGTGATCGACCTGGGCGACCACGCCGCTCGACGAGGCGCCGGTCGAGATCAGCTCCTTCAGCATCTCGGTGCGGCCGAGAATGACGCCGAGCGGGTTCTTCAGATCGTGCGCGACCGTGCCCAGGATCTCGTTCTTGAAGCCGTTGGCGCGCTGCAGCCGCAGCCATTGTGCCGACAGCCGCCGGTTGGCCTGCATCAGCGCGCGGGTGCGCTGGGCGACGCGGTCTTCCAGCTGGGTGTTGGCGTCCTGGAGCTGCTGGTAGAGGATGACGTTGTCGAACGCGATCGAGAGCCGGCTGGAGAAGATCTCGACCAGCGAGCGGTCGGTCTCCGACAGCTCGCGCTCGGCCTGCAGCAGCACCACGACCTCGCGGCCAGATCCGGTGCGCAGATAGATCACGCTGCGGTGGTCGGCGAACTCGTTCTTGCGACGCTGGAAGGCGTCCTCCACCATCTGACGCAGATCGGGGTCGAGCGCCTTCGACGAGGTCGTGCCGATGAAGCGGCTGTAGCAGCCGCTGCCGGCGAGCACCGAGAGCTCGGGATCGACGCCGCCATTGTCGCGCAAAACCAGGATGCCGGCGCAATCGACATTGAGCAGCGAGGCAAGCTGGGTCAGCACGCCCTCGGCGAGCCGCTGCATCGACTTGAAGTCGTACAGCGTCGACGCCGCATCGATGATGATCTCGAGCCCGCGCCTGGTCTGCACCATGCGCTCGAGCTGCTGGTAGGAGCGCAGCGCCGCGGTCAGCGAGGTGAACAGCTTGTCGGCCGTGAGCTCGGTCTTGGCCTTGTAGTCGTTGATGTCGTACTGCACGATTACGCGGCGCTCCGGCGCTTGGCCGGGCTGGCCGGTGCGCAAGATGATACGCACGGTCTCGTTCTTGAGCTCGTTGCGGATGTATTCGACCAGGTCGAGGCCGGCGACGTCGGTCTCCATGATGACATCGAGCAGCACGGCGGCGATGTCGTTGTGCGCGGCCATCAGCTTGCGACCTTCCGCCGCGGAATGGGCGGAGAGGATTTCCAGCCCCTGGCCGTTCAGGCTGTAGTCGGACAGCGCGAAGCGGGTGCCGTCATGCACGGCCGGATCGTCGTCGATCACGGCGATCTTCCATTTCCGCGCGTCCATATCCTCCGACGCGGTACCGGTGTCGTCGATCAGGTGGAGGACATCGTCCTGTTCGGCCATTGAGAAGTCCCGTCGCTTTCTGTGCTTTCCGCGCCGCCCTTGGCGATCCGCGGCATGATAATCCGAAAAGTAGTGCCTTGTCCCAGCTTGGATTCCAGCATCATCCGCCCACCGAGCTGCTGGGTGACAAGGTTATAGACGATATGCAAGCCCAGTCCCGTGCCACCTTCATTGCGCCGGGTGGTAAAGAATGGATCAAAGGCCTGGCGCTGCACGTCGGGGGTCATGCCGGCCCCGTCATCGGCGAAGATGATCTCGATATCATCGGTGCCGCGCGGCCGCGCCGAGATCGTGATGGTGCCGGCGCGGCCGTCGGCAAAGGCGTGGTTGGCGGCGTTGAGGAACAGATTGGTCAGGATCTGGCCGTAGGAGCCGGGATAGCCGTCGAGCAAGAGCCCCTCGGGCACGTCGACCTGGAGCGTGATCGGCGAGCGCTTCAGTACCGGGCGCAGGCTCGCGATGATCTGGTCGGTGGCTTCGCTCAATGAGAATTGCCGCCGCTCGGCGTGCGAACGGTCGACCGCAACCTGCTTGAACGACTGGATCAGCTCGCCGGCGCGGGTGAGGTTGGCGACCAGCTGCTGCGAGGCGTCGCGCGAGGACTGCACGAACTCTTCCAGCTGCGAGCGGCGCAAGCCCCCATCGCCCTTGAGCTGGGCCTCAAAGATCTCGCTGCGCCGGGCAAAGCTGGAGGCAACCGTCAGGCTGATGCCGATCGGGTTGTTGACCTCATGCGCGACGCCGGCGACGAGGCCGCCGAGTGCAGCGAGCCGCTCTGCGTCGATCAGATTCTGCTGCGCCGTGTTGAGCTCGAGCAGCGCGCTCTCGGCCTTTTCCTTCGACGCCCGCAGCTCGTCCTCGGTCTCGCGTTTCGCGATCGCGTTCTCGCGGAACACCTCCACCGCGCGCGCCATGGCGCCGACCTCGTCGCGGGCCTTGGTGCCCTGCACCTCGCGGCCGAGATCGCCGAGCGTGATCGCGCGCATCGCCGCCATGATCTGCTGCAGCGGCAGCCGGATCGACAGCGCGATCAGCACGCCGGCGCTGAGGATGATGCCGAGGAAGATCACGGCGATCGACAGCACACGGCGCGAGATATCCGCCAGCGTGCGGTCAAACGTCGCCTGGGCCTTCTGCTCGCGCTGGCGCATCTTTGTCGAGAGATCGTCGATGGCGCCGATCGCCTCGGCCTGGCTGGCATCGATGGTGTTGCGCAGGAGTTCAGTGCGGCTGGTCAGCTGCTCGGACAGCTTTGCAAAGCCCTCGCGCAGCGCCGTGGTGCGGGCGCCGAGCTTTTGCAGCGCCATGCGCTGGAGATCGTTGTCGGCCAGATCGATCATGACCGGAATGGTCTTCTCGATCGTCTCGGTGTTGCGGCGCGCATCGTCGGCGGCGCCGGGCGACAGCGACAGGTAATAGGAATTGGCCGCGACCAGCATCGCGGTGAAGGCCTCGCGCGACTTGCCGAGCGAGGGCCAGATCAGCGCGTCGCGATGGCCGGTGGCGCCCTCGATGATGGAGTACAGGCCCGCCATGTCCCTGGCCGGGCCCTGTACCTGCTCCTCATAGGTCCTGGCGATGGTGGACTGCACGCTGCGCAGCTCGCCAAAGCCGTTGAGGAAGCGGTCGGTGGTGCGCTCCAGCTCCTCGACCGAGCCCGACAGCATCGGGTCCTTGGCGGCGCGGTCGGTCAGCGTGCCCAGCACGGCCTCGCGCAGCAGCAGGATCTCGGCGAACAGGTCCGGGCTCGGCTGATTGATGTAGCGGTGGATCAGGTTCTGGAGGCGCCCGGTCTCGCTTTCGAGCAGCGCCAGGATCCGGTCGGATTCGCGGACCTGGCGGACGTCGTCCCAGGCCGAGGACAGCACCTGCGCGCCGTTCCAGATCATCGCCACCAGCACGATCACGACGGCGGAGTTCAGCGCCGCGATCGACAGGATGCGCCAGCGGATCGGCACCGCCCGCAGCGCGCCGACAAGGCGCGCGCGCAGCCGCCCGATCGGGCCCGGTGGCCGCTCTGCGAGTTCGCTGTGTCCTGGCGCGGCCAGAAGGGTCACTCCACCTTGCGAATGCGGTCGATCAGCGCGGCGGCGGCGGGATCCTTCGCGGCCTTGGCGTAGATCGGCGCCATCGCATCCTCGAACGGCTTGCGGTCGATATCCTTGATGACGGTGATGCCGGCGGCCTCCGCTTTGAGCTGCGACTGCTCCTCGAGGTCACGCCACTTCTCGCGCATGAACTGGCTGGAGCGCACCGCGGCCTCCCTGAAGATGATCTGGTCGTCGGTCGACAGGCTGCGCCAGGCCTTGAGCGAGATCACCAGCACCTCCGGGCTCATCGTGTGCTCGGTCAGCGCAAGGTAGCCGGCATATTTGTAATGGTCTGTGGTCACGAAGGATGGCCAGTTGTTTTCAGCGCCGTCGATCAGATGGGTCGCAAGCCCCGTGAGCACCTGCGCATAGGGCAATTCGACCGGCTCGGCACCGAGCGAGCGGATCATCTGGCTCATCAACTCCGATTGCTGCACCCGGATCCGCAATCCCCTGAGATCCGCGATGCTCTTCACGGGGCGGATCGCATTGTAGATCGAGCGTGCCCCGGAATCGTAGAAGGCGAGCCCGACGAAGCCGTAGGGCTCGAAGCTGCCGAGGATTTCGTTGCCGATCGGCCCGTCCAGCACCTTCTGCATGTGCTCGATGGACCGGAACAGGAACGGCATCGCCAGCACGTTCATCGCCGGGACGAAATTGCCGATCAGAGCCACATTGGTCCGGTTGAGGTCGATCGCGCCGGCGCGGGTCTGCTCGATCGTCTCCTTCTCCTCGCCGAGCTGGCGGGAGTGAAATACCTTGATCTCGTGGCGTCCGCCGGTGCGCTCCGCGATCAGGGCGCTCATGTAGCGCAGCGCCTGCACGGTTGGGTAATCCTCGGTCTGGGTGTCGGCGGCGCGGAATTCGCGCGCAGCGGCGCTCGTCGCGCAAATGGCGAATAGAAGCGCGACGAAGATCACCCCGGTCCGCGAGAGTTCGGCACGGCTCAACACTGGCACACTCAGCCCCTCAGTGGTGGAGTCTATGGCGGGAGCAAAAGGTTCAATGCAATCTAGCAGATGGTAGAGGGAAGGCCATCCCGGGCAGGGTCGCCGGGGCGATTGTGCGCTGCGGCCCGCTTTCATTCCCGGTTGAAACCGATGGTCGCGCGCCTTAAGCAGGGTGCGGTCGCCTTTTGGCGCTTGATCCGGGAAGAGCCATCGTGACTTCAGCATTGCGCTTTTTGCAGGTCGCCGCCGCCACCCTGGCTCTCATCCTGAGTTCGCAGGCGCATGCCGCCACCGACATCGCGCTGTGGCACGCCATGTCGGGTGAGCTCGGCAAGCAGCTCGAAAAGCTCACCTCCGACTTCAACGCCTCGCAGTCGGACTACCGCATCGTGCCGAGCTACAAGGGCAGCTACACCGAGACGGTGACGGCCGCGATCTTCGCCTTCCGCTCGCGCAGCCAGCCCGCGATCGTCCAGGTCAACGAGGTCGCCACGGCGACCATGACCGCGGCCAAGGGCGCGATCTATCCGGTCTACAGCATGATGCGCGACATGGGCGAGCCGTTCTCGCTCAACGACTATCTTCCGGCGGTCTCCGGCTATTACACCGATGCGAGCGGCAATTTGCTGTCGTTCCCGTTCAACTCGTCGACGCCGATCCTCTATTACAACAAGACCATGTTTCGCGACGCCGGCCTCGATCCCGAGACGCCGCCGAAGACGTGGCCCGAGCTGGGCGCCGCTGCAAAGCGCCTGCGTGACCGCGGTGCCGTCTGCGGCTTCACCACGTCCTGGCCGTCCTGGATCCATGTCGAGAATCTTTCGGCATTTCACAATCTGCCGTTGGCTACGCGCGCCAATGGCTTTGCCGGCCTGGATGCCGAGCTGACCATCAACAATCCGGTCGTGGTCAAGCACATCGCCCAGCTTGCCGAATGGCAGAAGACAAAACTGTTCGACTATAGCGGCCGCGGGCAAGCGGCCGAGCCGCGCTTCCAGAACGGCGAGTGCGGCATCTTCATCGGCTCCTCGGCGACGCGCGCCGACATCAAGGCCAATTCGAAGTTCGAGATCGGCTACGGCATGATGCCGTACTGGCCCGACGTGAACGGCGCGCCGCAGAATTCCATCATTGGCGGCGCCACGCTGTGGGTGCTGCGCGACCGCCCGCGCGAGGAATACAAGGGCGTAGCGCGGTTCTTCGCCTATCTGTCGCAGCCCGGCGTGCAGGCGGCCTGGCACCAGAACACCGGCTACCTGCCGATCACCCGCGCTGCCTTCGAGCTGACGCGCGCGCAGGGTTTTTACGAGCGCAATCCGGGCTCGGCGATCTCGTTCGAGGAGATCACGCTGCATCCACCGACCGAGAATTCGAAGGGCATAAGGCTTGGCTCCTTCAACCTGATCCGCGGCGCGATCGAGGAGGAGCTGGAGCAGGCCTTCGCCGGCCAGAAGAGCGCGCCAGCCGCGCTGGATGCCGCGGTCGAGCGCGGCAACAAGCTGCTGCGCCAGTTCGAGCGCGCCAGCCCGGAGCGGTAGTGGCCGTGGGATTAGAACTCGTTGTAGCCACGAACGAGGTGCGCTCCCTCCCCCGTGCCTTCGGCACGACCTCTCCCGCAAGCGGGAGAGGTGCACTGTCTGCTCGGCTTGCATCGACTCCACGAAGCTTGTTCGGATGAGCCAGGGCGGATGATCAACGTTCCGTCGCTACCAGCTTTCGCCGACGCGAAGGGCTTTCGCGTCTGGCGCTCCCAGCCCCCGCAATGGCTGCCGATCGCGCTCGATATCGCGCGCAGCCATGGCATCGATACCAGCTCGCCACATGTGTTCGCGACCGGCACCAATCTCGTGGTCGGCTTCGGCGAGAAGCTGATCCTGAAGATCTTCCCGCCGCTGCTGCGCGCGCAATTCGTCTCGGAACGCGGCTCGCTGATGCAGCTGAGGGGCCGGCTTCATCTGTCAATCCCCGAGATCGTCGCGGAGGGCGAGCGCGACGGCTGGCCCTATCTGATCATCACGCGCCTCGCCGGCACGCTCGGCTCGGAAGTCTGGCAGCAACTGCCGGAAGCGCAAAAGGAGCGCGTGTTGCGCCAGATCGGCGAGACCATTGTTGCCGTGCAGCGCGCGCCGCTCGGCCCGCTCGCGCACATCGAGCCGCGGTGGGATGCGTTCATGCACACGCAGATGCAGGGCTGTCGCGCGCGGCACACCCGTCTCGGCCTTGCCCCGAAATTCCTTGAAGGCCTCGACGATCTGCTGCGCGACGCCGCGACGCTGATTCCGAAGGACGCGCCGCCGGTGATCCTGATCGGCGAATACATTCCGGAGAACTTTCTGCTCGCCTGCCACAATGGCGATTGGTCGCTCGCCGGCCTGTTCGACTTCGGCGACGTCCGGGCGGGCTGGCGCGATTACGATCTGCTCGGCCCGAGCGCGTTCATGTCGGCGGGCTGGCCGGGGAGGGTCCGCAGCCTGCTCGAAGGTTTTGGCTATGCGAAGCCGGACTACGCGCTCAAGCGGCGCCTGATGGCCCTGATGCTGCTGCACTCGGCCAGCGACCTCAACAGCCACATCTGCATCGAGGGCTGGCAAGACAAGGCGGACGATCTGGTCGCGCTGCAGGATTTGATCTGGGCGGAGTGAGATATGTCGCCTATCAAATAAGCCGATGTAGATTTGAGCCTAATTTTTGAGCACTCTGATCCTCTTTGTATGCAAGAAGAAAGGCTTGGGTGTCGAGGCATCATGCCGCAAATCCGCCATTAACTGCATAATATCAATGCGTTATATCAGGCTTAAGATCCCATTAAGCCTTGGCACGAACCTTGCGAATCCGGTTCCAACCAAAAACTTTGAGTTGGAGCCGTTTCATGAAGCGTCGCGATTTTCTCAAGTCCGTGTCCGGATTGGCCGCCGGCGCGGCGCTTCCGGCGATGCCGCAGGTCATGTCCTCGGCCTATGCCGACGCGCGCTCGGAGACGCTGCTGATCGTCTCGGAAGGCGGCCCGAACAATCTCGACATCCACGGCGTCGGCACCAACGTGCCCGGCTATGAAGTGTCCTGGAATTGCTACGACCGGCTGATCAGCCACGAGATGAAGGTCGGCCCCGGCGGGGTGCCCTATTACGACCGCGACAAGTTCAAGGGCGAGCTCGCCGAGGAGTTCAAGATCGACGAGATGTCGGTCACCTTCAAGCTGCGCAAGAACGCCAAATTCCACGACGGCACGCCGGTTACCGCCAAGGACGTGAAGTGGTCGCTCGATCGCGCGGTCAGCGTCGGCGGCTTCCCGACCTTCCAGATGAGTGCGGGCTCGCTGACCAAGCCTGAGCAGTTCGTCGTGATCGACGACTATACCGTGCGCGTCGATTTCCTGAAGAAGGACAGGCTGACGATCCCCGATCTCGCCGTGATCGTGCCCTGCATCGTCAACTCCGAGCTGGTGAAGAAGAACGCCAACGAGAAGGATCCCTGGGGTCTCGAATTTACCAAACAGCAGACCGCGGGCTCCGGCGCCTACAAGGTGACGAAGTGGACGGCCGGCACCGAAGTGATCATGGAGCGCAACGAGGATTGGGTCTGCGGTCCGCTGCCGAAGATCAAGCGCGTGATCTGGCGCATGGTGCCGCAGGCCGGCAACCGCCGCGCGCTGCTCGAGCGCGGTGACGCCGATATCTCCTACGAGCTCCCGAACAAGGATTTCCAGGAGATGAAGGCCAGCGGCAAGCTCAACGTGGTGTCGCTGCCGTTCTCCAACGGGATCCAGTATATCGGCATGAACGTCACCAAGCCGCCCTTCGACAATCCAAAAGTTCGTCAGGCAGTCGCCTACGCGCTGCCCTATCAGAAGATCATGGACGCCGTGATGTTCGGGCTGGCGAACCCGATGTTCGGCGCGGCAAAGGACAAGCCGACCGAAGTCGCCTGGCCGCAGCCGCACAAATACAACACCGACATCGAGAAGGCGAAGGCACTGATGGCGGAAGCCGGCCTCGCGGGCGGCTTCGAGACCACGATCTCGTTCGACCTCAATTTCGGCGGCGTCAACGAGCCGCTTTGCGTGCTGGTGCAGGAGAGTCTCGCGCAGATCGGCATCAAGACCACCATCAACAAGGTGCCCGGCGCCAACTGGCGCACCGAGTTGAACAAGAAGGAGATGCCGCTCTTCACCAACGTGTTCTCGGGCTGGCTCGATTACCCCGAATACTTCTTCTATTGGTGCTATCACGGCAACAATTCCGTCTTCAACACCATGAGCTACAAGTCGGCGGAGATGGACAAGCTCATCGACGGCGCGCGCAACGCCGCCGCGATCGGCGACATCGCGACCTACGACACCGACGTGAAAGGCTTCGTCGATCTCGCCTACACCGACATCCCGCGCATCCCGCTGTACCAGCCCTTCGTCAACGTCGCGATGCAGAAGAACATCTCGGGCTACCAATACTGGTTCCACCGCCGCCTCGACTATCGCGCGATGGCGAAGGGGTGAGAGGGGCGAATAGCGAATGGCGAATAGGGAGTAGCGAACAGTGATCAGGAGCCGCCACCAGCGCCTACTCGCCATTCGCCATTCGCTATTCGCGCGAGCGGAGCGAGCCCCATGCTCACCATGATCGGCAAGCGCCTGATGTTCGCGATCCCCTCGCTCATCGGCGTCGTCATCGTCACCTTCCTGCTGACGCGCGCGCTGCCGGGTGATCCGGCCGCGTATTTTGCGGGGCCTGCCGCGACCAAGGAAGCGGTCGAGCAGATCCGCAAGAAGCTCGGCCTCGACAAGCCGCTGATCGAGCAGTTCTTCCGCTACACCAACGACCTCGCGCATGGCGATTTCGGCAACTCGCTCACGACAGGCCAGCCCGTCGCTGCCGAAATTCGCAACCGCCTTCCGGCTTCCGCCGAGCTGACGCTGCTCGGCCTGATCGTCTCGATTGTCATCGCCATCCCGCTTGGCGTGCTCGCAGCAACGCGGCCGGGGTCATGGATCGACCATTTATGTCGCGTCACGACAACGGCCGGCGTGTCGTTGCCGGTGTTCTTCACCGGCCTGGTGCTGGTCTATGTCTTTTACTTCCAGCTCGGCTGGTCGCCCGCGCCGCTCGGCCGGCTCGATGTATTCTACAGCGCGCCGTCGACGGTCACCGGCTTCTATCTGATCGACACGCTGATCGCGCGTGACCTCGAGGCGTTCCGCTCGGCGCTGAGCCAGCTCATCCTGCCGGCGACGACGCTTGCGATCTTCTCGCTGGCGCCGATCGCGCGCATGACGCGCGCCTCGATGCTGGCGGTGCTGTCATCCGAATTCGTCCGCACCGCGCGCGCCAGCGGCCTGTCGCCGGCGACCGTCATCGTCACCTACGCGTTCCGCAACGCAATGCTGCCTGTGATCACCACGCTCAGCATGGTGTTCTCCTTCCTGCTTGGCGCCAACGTGCTGGTGGAAAAAGTCTTCGCCTGGCCCGGCATCGGCTCCTACGCGGTGGAAGCGCTGATCTCGTCGGACTTCGCGCCGGTGCAGGGCTTCGTGCTGACCATGGCGGTGATGTACGTGCTGCTCAATCTCGTGATCGACATTCTCTATGGCGTGATCGATCCACGCGTCAGGCTTGAGGGCTGAACCATGAGCTCTGTTGCACCCGCCGTCGAACCCGCCGGTCCCGCGCGAACTTCGGGTCTGGTCGCGATCCTCGACCAGACCCGCTACGTTCTCGGCGAGAACAAGGTCACGGGCTTTTCCTTCGCCCTGCTGATCGTGATTCTGCTTGCCGCGGTCTTCGGCCCGTATGTCGTGCCGTACGATCCGCTCGCCTCGGACACGGCGGCGGCGCTGAAAGCACCGTCGGCCGCGCACTGGTTCGGCACCGATCAGCTCGGCCGCGACATCTTCAGCCGTGTCGTGGTGGCGACGCGGCTCGATACCTTCATCGCGGTCGCCTCCGTCGTGCTGGTGTTCCTGATGGGCGGGCTTGCCGGCATCGCGGCGGGCTATTTCGGCGGCTGGACCGACCGTATCGTCGGCCGCATCGCCGACACCATCATGGCGTTCCCGCTGTTCGTGCTGGCGATGGGCATCGTCGCGGCGCTCGGCAACACTGTGCAGAACATCATTCTGGCCACGGCCATCGTCAACTTCCCGCTCTATGCCCGCGTCGCGCGCGCCGAAGCCAACGTCCGCCGCAATGCCGGCTTTGTGCAAGCCGCGCGGCTGTCGGGCAACGGCGAATTCCGCATCCTGCTGGTGCATATCCTGCCGAACATCATGCCGATCATGATCGTGCAGATGTCGCTGACCATGGGTTACGCCATTTTGAATGCCGCCGGCCTGTCTTTCATCGGCCTCGGTGTCCGGCCGCCGACCGCCGAATGGGGCATCATGGTCGCGGAAGGGGCGGGCTTCATGGTCTCCGGTGAATGGTGGATCGCGCTGTTCCCCGGCCTCGCGCTGATGATCGCCGTGTTCTGCTTCAATCTCCTCGGCGACGGCCTGCGCGATATCGTCGATCCCCAGCGGAGGACGTGATGGTCGATTTTCCGCGAAGATTCTTCAATGATTCCAATGCCGCTCTACTGTGCATGGGGTTGTTTTTGAGCGTCTTGGGCGAGGGGAGGTATCCATGACCGCCCAGCCACTGCTCGACGTCCAGGACCTCACGGTCGAATTCACCACCCGCCGCGGCATCGTCAAGGCCGTGCAGCACGTCAACATCTCCGTGGCCAAGGGCGAGACGCTTGCCATCGTCGGCGAGTCCGGCTCCGGCAAGTCGGTGACGTCTTACGCGGTGATGCGCATCCTCGACCGCGCCGGCAGGATCGCCGAGGGCTCGGTGATGTTTTCCGGCATCGACGTCAAGGCCGCGACCGAAGACCAGATGCGCGACCTGCGCGGCCGTGAAGTCTCGATGATCTTCCAGAACCCGCGCGCGGCGCTCAACCCGATCCGCAAGGTCGGCGACCAGATCGAGGACGTGCTGCGCACCCATGTGCAGCAGGCCCAGGTCACAGATCGCGGCGAGAAGGCGATCGAGGCGCTGGAGCAGGTCAAGATCGCCCGCCCGCGCGAGCGCTATCACGCCTATCCGTTCGAGCTGTCCGGCGGCATGTGCCAGCGCGTCGTCATCGCGCTCGCGCTCGCCTGCAATCCGCAATTGCTGATCGCGGACGAGCCGACCACCGGCCTCGACGTCACCACCCAGAAGGCGGTGATGGATCTGATCGTCGAGCTGACCAAGCGCAAGGCGATGTCGACCATCCTGATCACCCACGATCTTGGCCTCGCCGCTGCCTATTGCGACCGCGTCGTGGTGATGGAGAAGGGCCGGGTGGTCGAGACCGCCAAGGCCGCCGACATTTTTGCCAATCCGCAGCACCCCTACACCAAGAAGCTCATGCGCGCGACACCGCGGCTTGGTGTGTCGTTGCGGGATTTGCTGCCCGAAGAGGAGGGCGCTGCCTTCGCCTCTCCCCGCGTGCGGGAAGAGGCCGACGCGCAAAGCGGGGCGAGGGAGAAGACACCCCTCCTGCGCATCGAAAAGCTCGTCAAGGAATACCCCCGCCAGGGCGCCACCGCCACGCTCGGAAAACTGTTCGGCCGCAAGCCGCCTGTGGAGCCGGATGTGTTCCGTGCCGTCGACGGCATCAGCTTCGCGATCGGCCATGGCGAGAGCGTCGGCCTGGTCGGCGAATCCGGCTGCGGCAAATCGACCACGTCGATGATGCTGATGCGGCTCCTGGACCAGACCTCCGGCCTGATCCAGTTCGACGGCGAGGACATCGGCGGCATCGCGCCAACTTCGTTTGCCCGGCTGCCGCAGCGCAGCCGCATCCAGATGGTGTTCCAGGATCCGACCGACAGCCTCAACCCGCGCTTCACCGCCGCGCGCGCCATTGTCGATCCGATCATGCAGCTCGGCGGCATCAGGGGCCGCGACGGGCTCCGCACCCGCTGCGAGGACCTGGCCACCATGGTCGGCCTGCCGCACAATCTGCTCGATCGCTTCCCGCACCAGCTCTCCGGCGGCCAGAAGGCCCGCGTCGGCATCGCCCGCGCCATCGCGCTGCATCCAAAGCTCGTCATCCTGGACGAGCCGACGGCGGCGCTCGACGTCTCGGTGCAGGCTGTCGTCCTGAATCTGCTTCAGGACCTGAAGGCGCGGCTAGGTATGAGCTATCTGTTCGTCTCGCATGATTTGAATGTAGTGCGCTTGTTGTGCGATCGTGTCATTGTGATGCGGACGGGGCGGATCGTCGAAGAGGGCTGTTCCGAGAAGGTCTTGAGCGATCCGCAGGACGACTACACCAAGGAGCTGCTGACGGCGATCCCGCATCCGCCGTTGCAGGTACACTGAGAGTGCACTGATTGTTTGGGAGCGTGATGGCCGAGCCGCTGGACGATTATATCGACGCCGTATCGAAAGCGCTGGCGCTGCCGGTCAAGGAGGCCTGGCGGCCCGCGGTGCGCGCCAATCTCGAAGTGTCGCTGCGGCTTGGCCGCATGGTCGACGAATTCGTGCTGCCGGACGAGACCGAGCCGGCGCCGATCTTCACGGTCTGACGCTGCCATGACCACCAAGCCAGAGATGACGGCCTCCGAGATTGCGACCGCGGTTGCGGGCGGCAAGATGTCGGCGCTCGATGCCACTGAAGCGGCGCTCGCGCGCATCAAGCAGCACGACGGCATTCTCAATTCCTTCACCGACGTCACCGCCGACCGCGCGCGTGCGAAGGCGCGCGCGATCGATGCCGATATCGCGGCCGAAAAGACCGTCGGCCCGCTCGCCGGCGTGCCTTTTGCCGTGAAGAACCTGTTCGACGTCGCGGGTCTGCCCACGCGGGCCGGCTCGAAGATCAACCGCGATCTTGCGCCCGCCAAGCGCGACGCCACGCTGATCGAGCGCATGGAAGCCGCCGGCGCCGTGTTGGTCGGTGCGCTCAACATGGGCGAATACGCCTACGACTTCACCGGCGAGAACGTCCATGACGGTCCCTCGTGCAACCCGCATGACACCACGCGCATGACCGGTGGCTCCTCCGGCGGCTCGGGGAGCGCCGTCGGCGGCGCGCTGGTGCCGATCGCGCTCGGCTCGGACACCAACGGTTCGATCCGCGTGCCGTCCTCGTTCTGCGGCATCTTCGGCCTGAAGCCGACCTATGGGCGGCTGTCGCGGGCGCGCTCGTTCCCGTTCGTGGCAAGCCTCGATCATCTCGGCCCGTTCGCCCGATCCGTCACCGATCTCGCGCTCGCCTATGACGCGATGCAGGGCCCGGATGCCGACGATGCCGCCTGCACCACGCGTGGCCTGGAACCGACGCTGCCGCTGATCGCCAATCCGGTTTCGGATTTGCGCATCGCAATCGCCGGGGGCTATTTTCAGAAGAACGTGTTTCCGGAAGCTGTCGAAGCCATCGGCCGTATCGCCAAGGCGCTTGGCGCGACGAAAGTGGTCGATGTGCCCGAAGCCGCGCGCGCCCGCGCAGCAGCCTACGTCATCACCACCACGGAAGGTGCCTCGCTGCATCTTGATCGCCTGCGCAGGCGCCCGAACGATTTCGATCCGGCCGTGCGCGACCGGCTGATCGCCGGCGCCATGGTGCCCGCGCCGCTGGTCGATCGCGCGCAAAAATTCCGCCGCTGGTATCGCGCGCAATTCGCAGAGATCTTCAAGTCCGTCGACGTGCTGATCGCACCGGCGACGCCCTGCACCGCGCCAAAACTCGGCCAGGTCAACTTCAACCTCGACGGCGTCGAGTTGCCGGTGCGCGCCAATATCGGCATCCACACCCAGCCGATCTCGTTCATCGGCTTGCCCGTGGTTGCCGTGCCGGTGCCGCTCGAGCCACTGCCGATCGGCGTGCAGATCATTGCTGCGCCCTGGCGCGAGGACATCGCGCTGCGCGTCGCCTACGCTTTGGAAAAGATGGGCGTTGCCGCCGCGCCGTCGCCAAGGGGACTTTAAGAGGAATTTGAGATGGAGATCGATCTCCCCGACGTGATCGCGGAAGTCAAAGCCGCGTTCGAGCGCTATGAGCAGGCCCTCGTCAGCAATGACGTCGCCGTGCTCGGCGAGCTGCTTCGCAACGATCCCCGCACGCTGCGCTACGGCATCGGCGAGAACCTCTACGGCTATGAGGCGATCTCCGGCTTCCGCGCGGGCCGCTCGCCGGTCGGCCTCAACCGACGCACCGCCAAGACCGTGATTTCGAGTTATGGTCGCGACACGGCCGTTGCCTCCACTCTGTTCTATCGCGACACGGCTCCCGGCAGGGTCGGCCGGCAGATGCAGACCTGGATTCGCTTCCCGGAGGGCTGGCGCGTCGTCGCGGCCCATGTCAGCATCATCGACGAGTCGAAAGAGACCTGACCGTATGACGCTTGACGATTTTCCGCCCGGGACACTGCCGGCCGAGCCGGTGGTGCCGCGCGTCGACCGTGCCTCGCCATCGGTGCAGAAGGTCACGCGCGCCGAGGAACTGCGTCTCCAGCTTGCCGACGAGATCGTGCGTGGAACTCTCGCACCCGGCGCGCCGCTGGACGAGACCGACATCGCGCGGCGCTTCAGCGTTTCCCGCACGCCCGTGCGCGAAGCCTTGCGCCAGCTCGTCGCGAGCGGCCTCGTCGAATCGCGGGCCCATCGCGGTGCGGTGGTGGCGCAACCCTCGGTCGAGCGGCTGACAAGCATGTTCGAGGCGATGGCGGAGCTGGAGGCGCTGTGCGCCGGTCTTGCCGCCGAGCGCATGTCGGCTGCCGAGCGTCACGGTCTCGAAGCCATCCACGAAGAGCTGCGCGTGCTCAGCTACGCCGGCAATCCCGACCGCTTCCACGAGGTCAACGAGCGTTTCCACAACGCGATCTATGCGGGATCGCAGAACGGCTACATCGCCGAGATCACGCTGGCGACGCGGGTCCGCGTGCAGCCGTTCCGCCGCGCCCAGTTCCGCAATCTCGGCCGTCTCGCAAAATCGCAGGCCGAGCACGACCGCGTCGTCGTCGCCATCATGCGCGGCGACAAGCAGGGCGCTACGGCGGCGATGCGCGCGCATATCGAGCTGGTGCGCGGGGAGTATGAGATCTACGCGGTGTCGGTGTGATACGGCCTATGCTGTCGCGGCTTCCTTCATATACGCGCGCCAGCCGCCATACGCCGTGATATCCCGCGCTTCGCCCAGCACTTCCGGCTCGACGAGAAACCCCTTCACGCTGCGGCCATCCGCAAGCCGGATCGTGCCAATCGCCATCGGCGCGGGAATCGCGTTGACGAACTTGCCGAAGGCCGATGACGACAGCGACCAGATCTCCAGCTCGATCGGCGCACCCGTGCCGGCTTCGACGCGCAGCAGGCCAGGCTTCGGCGGCGTAGTCTTCAGCGCGTAGAGCTTGTAGTCCGGCGCGGTCCTGGTCGCCTCGATCAGCGTTGCGTTCAGCGTCTTCAACTCGCCGTTCAGCGCCATGCCGGAGAGATGCGCGCCGACCACGGCGATCGGGATCTCGTCGCCGCTGTTTGCGGGAAGCGGCGCGAGCGGTGCTTGCGCAACACCCTTGGCGCCGACAGTGAGCTTCGTATCCGCATGGAACACGCGGCCGATGCTCGCGAGCTGCGCATCGCGTCCCGTCGGCGCCAGCAGCGTGATGCCGAACGGAATGCCGTCCGCGCGCATCGCCGCCGGCACGGCGAGACCGCAGAGATCGAGCAAGTTCACAAAGTTGGTGTAGGTCCCGAGCCGGCTGTTGAGCTCGATCGGATTGGCCATCACCTGCGCGGTCGTATAGGCCGTCGGTGCCGTCGGTAGCACCAATGCGTCGATATTCGCAAACGTCCGCTCGGCGATCTTGCGCAGGCCCTGCAAGCGATAGAGTGCAGAGAAGGTCTCCGCCGCCGTCAGCCGTGCGCCCGCCGCGGTGATCTCGCGCGTCACCGGATGAATCGAATCAGGCGCTGAGGCCAGCAGATTCTTGATCACGAGATAGCGCTCGGCAACCCACGGCCCCTCATAGAGCAGCCGCGCCGTCTCGTAGAAAGGCTCGAGGTCGAACTCGACCAGCTCGGCGCCGAGTGCGGTCCAGCGCTTCAAGGCTTCGCCGTAAGCGGCCTCCGCCTTCTTGTCGCCGAAAAAGATCAGCTGCCCGTTGCGCGGCACGCCCAAGCGCAGATTTATAGGGAACGGCGTGATCGTGCCCAGCGGCCGGTCGCGTGAGAACGGATCGGCCTGATCAGGCCCCGTCATCACCGACAGCGCGAGCGCGGCATCATCCACCGTCAGCGCAAACACCGAGATGCAGTCGAGCGTGCGACAGGCCGGAACCAGGCCCGCGGTCGAGATCATGCCGAGGCTCGGCTTCAGCCCGACGATGTTGTTGAGCATCGCCGGCACGCGCCCGCTGCCGGCCGTGTCGGTGCCGAGCGATAGCGGCACGAGGCCAGCGCCGACCGCCACAGCCGAGCCCGAGCTCGATCCGCCGGGAATGAGGTCCTCACGAATCGCATTTTTGGGAATGCCATAGGGCGAGCGCACGCCGACCAGGCCGGTTGCGAACTGGTCGAGATTGGTTTTTCCGATGATGATGGCGCCGGCCGCGCGCAGCCGCTCCACCGCAGTCGAGTCGTGCGTGGGCGTATAGGAGAAGGCCGGGCAGGCCGCCGTGGTCGGAAAGCCCAGCGCGTCGATATTGTCCTTCACGGCGACCGGCACGCCGTAGAGCGGCAGGCTGCCGGCATCCTTCGAGGCGAGCTTCTCTGCATCCGCGATCGCGTCCTTCTCGTCGCGCAGGCTGATGAAGATGGCGGGGTCGTTGTGGTCGCGGATGCGCTGATAGGTCCGCGCGACCGTCTGCGCCGGCGTGACCGTGCCAGCGCGATGCGCGGCCACAATCGCGGCGATCGTTTCAGGCTGCTCAGCCCCCAATTCAGCCCCCATGGCGATAAAACTCCGGCAACTTGTCTTCACCCGGAATGAAGCAAGCGATGTGCCATTGTGTACATTATCCGGGCAGCGCGGTCGCTCCGGATATTATCGAAAGATCAGCAGCTTGTGGGATGTCTCGATGATCGATTGGGCGGGCATGCCAAGGCCCTGTTGCGGGCATTTGCCCAAATCATGAGCAGTCCGGATCAGGTGAAGCCAGCGAGAATCTGGAGCAGCCGCTCCCGGTTCGCCTTCCCGATCTTCTCCTCGACATGCCGCTCGTGCTCGGCGGCGAGCCGCTTGAATTTGGCCAGCGCCGTCTCACCCTGGCCCGTGAGATGCAGCGCGTGCGCGCGCCGGTCCGATTTCGACTTGATCCGCTTCACCAGCTTGCGCTGTTCGAGGCTGTCGAGCAGATGCACCAAACGGGCCCGCTCTATCCCGAGGCGTTTTGCCACTGCCATCTGCGAAAGCCCGGGGTTGGCGCCGATCACCGTCAGCACCGAATATTGCGTCGGCCGGATGTCGACGTCGCCGAGCGTCTTGATGAAATCCTGAAAAATCCAGATCTGGAAGCGCCGCACCGCGTACCCGGCGTGACCGAGCAGCGCATCAAGGCCGATCTCGTCCGCGTCGATCCGCGGCGTCGTGCCGTTGCCGGTGTGCTTGCGGAAAGAAGTCTGGACTGCGCTGGCTGTCACATCGTGTCTCCTGCCGGGCGACCTTAGCGCCTCGACGGTGCCAGCGGAAGATTGTTGTTGACGACAACAATTGCCGTACCCAACATTATGGCCAAAGCAGCCCGGAACGAGGCTGTCGCCGAGCCGGACGTTTCCCGGGGCGAGGAGGAAACCATGACGTCAGCCACTCGCGGTGACGCTTCGAGCCTGTTCGCAATGCCAAAGACCGTCGCCGAGCATCGCGCCGACGGCAGTATCGTGCTGCGCTCGCCGGAGCCCTTGGGCGACTGCGCGCGCTGCATCGGCGACTGGCTGGAGCATTTTGCGCGGCAGACGCCAGACAAGATCTTCCTCGCCGAGCGTGACAGCGCCGATACGCCGTGGGCCACCGTGACCTACGCGGGTGCCCTACGGCGGGTACGCGCGGCGGCAACCTGGATTCTGGCGCAAGGGCTCAGCGTCGAGCGCCCCATTGTCATCCTCTCCGACAACAGTATCGATCATGCGTTGCTCGCGCTGGCCGCCCAGCACGTCGGCGTTCCCACGGCCGCGATATCGCCGGCCTATTCGCTGATGTCGAAGGATTTCGACAAGCTCAAGAGCATGATCGCGCTGCTGGAGCCGGGCGCGATCTATGTTTCCGCGACAAAGCCGTTTGCGGCGGCGCTGGCCGCGATCAAGCCGCTGCACAAGGCGCAGATCATCAGCGGAAATGCTGGCGACGTCGATGCGCTCGCCTTCCGCACCGTCGCGGCAACGCCCGAAACTCCCGATGTCGCAACGGCCTTTGCCACAGTCACGCCTGACACGGTCGCAAAATTCCTGTTCACCTCGGGCTCGACCGGCACGCCCAAGGCGGTCATCAACACCCAGCGCATGCTGACCTCGAGCCAGCAGGCCAAGGCGCAGACCTGGACCTTTCTGGAACAGGGGCGCGGCGATCTCGTCATCCTCGACTGGCTGCCCTGGAGCCACACCTTCGGCGCCAACCACAATTTCAATCTGGTGCTGCGCAACGGCGGCGCACTCTATATCGACGGCGGCAAGCCCGCGCCCGGACTGTTTGCGACGTCGCTTGCGAACCTGAAAAGCGTGATGCCGACGGTCTATTTCAACGTGCCGCGTGGCTTCGACATGCTGATTGCCGCGCTCCGTGCCGACGAGGAGCTGCGCCGGCGTTTCTTCGGCGAGGTGAAGTTTGCCTTCTATGCCGGCGCCGCGCTGCCGCAAAATCTGTGGGACGCACTCGCAGAGCTTTCGATCGAGACTGTCGGCCGTGCGCTGCCGATGGTCTCGGCCTGGGGCTCGACCGAGACTTCGCCGCTGGCGACCGACTGCCATTTCCTTGCTGAGCGTTCCGGCAATATCGGCGTGCCGATTCCCGGAACGGAGCTCAAGCTCGTTACCTCCGGCGACAAGCTGGAGGTGCGCGTGCGCGGCCCCAATGTCACGCCCGGCTACTGGAAGGCGCCCGAGCTGACCAGGCAGGCTTTTGATGAGGAAGGCTTTTATCTCATCGGCGATGCCGTGAAGCTTGCGGACGTCGGCCGGCCCGAGCGCGGCCTGTTCTTCGACGGCCGTGTTGCGGAGGATTTCAAGCTCAATTCCGGCACCTGGGTCAGCGTCGGCACCTTGCGTGTCGCGGGCATCGCAGCCCTTGCGCCTCTGGCGCAGGACATCGTCGTCACCGGTCACGGCGGCGACGAGGTGCGGTTTCTGGTGTTTCCGAACATCGGCGCCTGTCGCGCTCATTCCGGTCTGCCGGAGGCGGCAGGCGTCAGTGATGTGTTGGCCCATGACAAGGTCAGGACTGCCATCGTGCGGGGGCTCTCAAGACTGAAGCAGCAGGGGGCCAATTCCTCCGGCCACGCCACGCGCGCGCTGCTGCTCGCCGAGCCGCCGTCGGTCGATGGCGGCGAGATCACCGACAAGGGCTACATCAACCAGCGCGCGGTGTTGACGCGGCGCGCGGATGCCGTGGCGCGGTTGAATGATGACGCGTCGGGTGAGTGGATCGGGTTGTAGCTAGTTGCTGATCAACCCGGTGTTAGGCAGGCTCGTCCCCCATCGTCATTGCGAGCGCAGCGAAGCAATCCAGAATCCCGCCGCGGAAAGACTCTGGATTGCTTCGCTTCGCTCGCAATGACGGGGGATGGAGCAGCAGCTCGCCCAAACACGCCAGCCATTCTGCGGCAATATCCTGCATGCTTCTTTTGTTGCCGAAGCAACTATTTCGTGCGAACCGTTCCGGACAGGGATGACGGCGCAGGAACCGCTGCGTCTGATCGGAGGAAACGATGCTCGGCAGAGAGGGTGCCGCGGGCAAATGCCAGCGCATGCCTGGAGGCGAATTGCGCCCGGCGCGTGGCCCGTCAGGCCCCGCTGCCGCCGGTCACTGCGCCGAGATTTTCGTGCAACCGGCGCAGCAGGTCGATCAGCACCTCGCGCTCGTCCTTGCTCAGACAGGACAGCAGGCGCCGCTCCCGTTCGAACGCAGCAACGATCACCTTGTCATGGGTGGCGCGGCCCTTCGCGGTCAGCGAGATCGAATGAGTCCGGCCGTCGTTCGGATCGGTGCGGATCGACACATGCCCGCGCTTCTCGAGGCCGGCGAGCGTGCGGCTCACCGGGCCCTTGTCGAAGCCGATGACGTGGCAGATGCGCGAGGCGGGGATGCCGGGCTCGATCGCCAGCAGCGACATGATCCGCCATTCCGTGACGTTGACGCCGAACTGCCGTTGATAACGCGCAGTCGCGCTGTTCGAGAGCTTGTTGGCGATAAAGGTGATGAACGCCGGGACGTAACGATCGAGATCGAGCGTCGGCCCGACGTCGGCGGGCGCAGGTTTTTGGCGGGATCTGGTCGAAGGCGGCATATCGGGAATCTGTCTCGCGGCGGGCCCAACGACCTAAGGGCAAGCGCCGCCCTTTCACAAGATCAAAATGAGGGAGGATCTTTATGAGCGCACCCGGCTCGACCGCATCAGGCGTCCCGCATCTCGACGTCGACCCCTTCGATTTGAATTTTTTTGCCGACCCCTATCCCACGCATGAGCTGCTGCGCGAGACAGGGCCGGTCGTCTATCTCGACAAATGGAAGCTTTATGGTGTGGCGCGCTATGCCGAGGTTCATGCGGTTCTGAACGATCCCGCGACGTTCTGCTCCAGCCGCGGCGTCGGCCTGTCCGACTTCAAGAAGGAGACGCCGTGGCGGCCGCCGAGCCTGATCCTCGAGGCCGATCCGCCCGAGCACACCCGCACCCGCGCGGTGCTGTCAAAGGTGCTGTCGCCGACACCCTGCCGGTGACAATCACGCCGGCCTGACGCTGCCGGCGGCAACCGACCTGAACGAAACGAGAATTGTGTTATCCACGTCGTCGGTCTGAACCGTCACCTATGTCGGCGGTTGCTCAGCTTCGCGAAGCGAAGCCGGGTGAGCGTCCTCTCCTCACGAATGGTCTTGCTAGTGGAGAGAACCCCTCATCCGGCGCCATAGCCGAAGCTAAGCTTCGGCGTTCTTAAGGACGGCGGCCGAAGGCCGCCTATGCCACTTTCTCCCGCAAGGGGAGAAGGAAGAAAGAAGCTACACCACCTTGCTGCTCCCCTGTGTGATCAACCGTGCCGCGCGCTGGTCGCGGGCGTAGATCCAGAGCCAGCTCAGCGCGACGCTGAGGCGGTGGCGGAGGCCGATCAGGAAGTAGATGTGGGCGATGCCCCAGATCCACCAGGCGATGGTGCCGCGCAGTTTTATCCTGCCGAAGTCGATCACCGCGAGCCGCTTGCCGATTTGCGCAAGGCTGCCGGAATGCTTGTAGCGGAACGCTCCCTTGCTCTCGCCGCGCAGGCGGGCCTTGATCGTCTCGGCGACATGGCGGCCCTGCTGCTTCGCCGCCGGTGCGATGCCAGGCACCGGCTTGCCCTCCCAGGCATTGATGTTGATGGTGTCGCCGATCGCGAAGATTTCGGGATGGCCGGGAATGGTCAGGTCGTCCTCGACCTGCACGCGTCCGGCGCGATCGGCCGGGGCGCCCAGCCACTCCGCAGCGGGCGAGGCCCGCACGCCGGCGGCCCAGATCCTGGTCTTGGCCTCGAGCAGCTCGCCGCCGAACACCACGCCGTCGCGGTTGATCTCGGTGACGGCCTGCCCGAGCACGACCTCGACGCCGATCTTCTCCAGCGAGGCTTGCGCATAGGCCGAGAGGTCGTCTGGAAAGCCCGCGAGCACGCGCGGGCCGGCCTCGATCAGCACGACGCGCGCCTTGGTCGTGTCGATGTTACGGAAATCGGCGGGCAGGGTGTGGTGCGCCATCTCGGCGATGGTGCCCGCGAGCTCGACGCCGGTCGGGCCGGCGCCGACGATGACGAAGGTCAGCCGCGCCGCGCGCTTCGCCGGATCGGTCTCGCGCTCGGCGCGCTCGAACGCCACCAGGATGTGACGGCGCAGTGTGGTCGCGTCTTCCAGCGTCTTCAGGCCGGGCGCCCACGTCTCCCACTCGTCGTGGCCGAAATAGGCGTGGCGCGCGCCGGTGGCGAGCACCAGCGTGTCGTAGGGCACCTCGCTGCCGTCGTCGATCAGCACGCAGCGCCTGCTGGCATCGACGCCGCTGACGGTCGCAAACAGCGTCGTCACTTCGCGCCGGTCGCGCATCAGGTGGCGAACCGGCCAAGCGATCTCGCTGGTCGAGAGCGAGGCGGTCGCGACCTGGTAGAGCAGCGGCTGAAACAAATGATGGTTGCGGCGGTCAATCAGCGTGATCTCGACCGGCGCGCCCGCCAGCCGGTAGGTCGTCTCCAGTCCGCCGAAGCCGGCGCCGACGATGACGACGCGATGCGGTGTCGTGGTCATGATGTACCCTCGAATCTCGCTGCTCTACTCTCTCATTTAAGTGCGGATTGGCCTCCGTGGTCCAATAGCCGTTATCAATCGGAGGATAGGCCTGATGTATCGATCCCGCGAAAAAGCGCCGCAGCCTTGGTCGAAGTGAGTAGAATTATATTTCTTGCCATCCCCGATTGGGGCGAAATATGGTGCAGGGGCGGGCGCTGAGCCATTGGCGGCGCGACAGATTTTGCGTTCAATAGCGACAGACCCGGGGCGGCGATCACCCCGTTTCCGGGATCAATAATGTTTCCGGGATCAATAATAAGGAGGGGAGTGGTTATGAAGACAGCATTCTGGCTGGCGGGTGCGGCTGCGCTCGCGCTGGCGAGCCCAGCATTCGCCGGCGACACCATCAAGATCGGTTTCGTTTCGACCTTCAGCGGCCCGGGCGCCGTGATCGGCAACGACATGCGCAACTCCTTCGAGCTCGCGCTCGATCACATGGGCCGCAAGATGGACGGCAAGCCAGTCGAGGTGATCTACGAGGACGACGGCCAGAAGCCCGATGTTGGCAAGCAGAAGACCGAAAAGCTGGTGCAGTCCGACAAGGTCGATTTCCTCGCCGGCTACATCTGGTCGAACGTGCTGCTCGCCTCGCTCAAGACCGCGGTGGACTCGCAGACCTTCCTGATCTCGGCCAACGCCGGCCCGTCGCAGCTCGCGGGCGAGCTGTGCAGCCCTTACGTGTTCTCGACCTCCTGGCAGAACGACCAGACGCCGGCCGCGATGGGCCTCTACATGAACCAGAAGGGCGTCAAGAGCGTGTTCCTGATCGGGCCGAACTACGCGGCCGGCAAGGACATGCTCGCGGGCGTGAAGAGCACGTTCAAGGGTGAGGTCAAAGGCGAGGAATACACGGTCTGGCCGAGCCAGCTCGACTTCTCTGCCGAACTCTCCAAGGCGCGCGCCTCGGGCGCGGAATCGATCTTCGTATTCTATCCCGGTCCGGCCGGCGTGCAGTTCCTCAATCAATATGCGCAGGCGGGCCTGAAGAGCACGATGCCGCTCTACACGGCGTTCACCGTCGACGAGCTCTCGCTGCCGCTGCAGAAGGAGAACGCGCTCGGCGTTCCCGGGGCGCAGGAATGGGTCAACGACCTCCCCAACGAGCAGAACAAGCGCTTCGTCGCCGACTATCGCAAGAAGTACACCGGCCTGCGCCCGACCTATTACGGTGCGCAAGCCTATGACGCGGCCCAGCTGATCAACAGCGCTGTGGTCGCGGTGAAAGGCGATACCAGCAAGAAGGACGCGATGAAGGCCGAGATGGAGAAGGCCAACATCAAGTCGCTGCGCGGCTCGTTCAAATACGGCAACAACCATATCCCGGTGCAGAGCTTCTATCTGCAGGACGTCGTCAAGGACGGCGACGGCCAGCTCTCGCTGAAGACGGTTGCCACCATCGTCGAGAACGACCAGGATCGCTTCCACGACAAGTGTAAGATGAAGTGAGGCTTTGCCTCTCTCCCCGCGCTTGTCCCGCCGAAGCTTTAGCGAAGGCGGATGCGGGGAGGGAGCTCTCAGCACTCTCCTCCGTCATCGCGAGCGTAGCGAAGCAATCCAGAATCCCTCCGTGGAAATACTCGGGGTTGCTTCGCTCCGCTCGCAATGACGGCGTGGATGGAGCCTACACCCTTGGCATGCTCGCGGGGCGCACCTCACGAGCCTGCGCTGCGAGCCTGATCCCTGCGTTTGCGGCGCCAAATCCCTGGTAGCTCCGTCGCTCCACGATCTCAAAGAAGAAGCGCTCATCAAAGATGTGGGTGTAGACCTGGAAGAACTCGCCGTCGCCCTCGTGGTCGTAGAGGATGTGGTTGGCGCGGAGTTTTGCCATGATGTCGGGCGCGAGGTCGTACTTGGCTTCGATGTCGTCGTAATAGTTGTCAGGGATATCGAGAAAATCCGCGCCGCGGGCGCGCATCACGGCGACGGTCGCGAAGATGTCTTTGCACGCAAACGCGACGTGCTGCACGCCTGAGCCGAAAAATTCCGAGATGAAGCGCGCCGGCAGCGTGCGGTTGGCCGAGGAGCCGTTGAGCACGAAGCACAGGCTCTGGTCACCGTTGATGACGGCCTGGCTCTGCACGAGGCCTCGGGGGTCGGCGATCTCCATCTGCGGCAGGCGCTTGAGGTCGAGGATGCCGGTGTAAAACAGCAGCCAGGACAGCATCTCGTCATAAGGCATCGACTGCGCGATGTGGTCGATGGCGAGCAGCGCATCCGCGCTTGCTTCGCTCGCAACCGGCGCAAAATCCGTGTCCCAGTTCTTGCCGGCCTGGTCGAGGAAATAAAGCAGGCTGCCGCCGACGCCGTGGATCGCGGGGATCTCCAGCTCGCCCGGCCCGACCGGCTGATAGAAGGTGCGTGCCTTCAGCGTTTCGGCTCGCTGCATGGCGAGGCCGGCATTGTCGACGTCGAGCGCGATGGCGCAGACGCCCGGGCCATGCGTGACATAGTGCGAATGCGCAAAGCCGTCGGTCTCTGAGTTGATCACGAGCTCGACCTCGCCCTGCGACCAGCGCTCCACCGCCTTGCTGCGGTGCTTGCCGGTCTTGCGGAAGCCGAGCCGCGAGAATAGATGCGCGAGCTCACCGGCCTTGGTCTCGTTGACGGCAAACTCGATGAAGCCCGTGCCGCTGCTCTTGGCCTTCGGTGCCAAGGGCTCGCCGACGAGCTTTGGCCAATCCGGGGCGAGCTGGTCCTGCAACAGGATCAGCGAGCGCAGGCCATCGACGGCTGTCTGCGCCGCCGAGCCGGCGCGGAACTGGTCGTTGAAGATCTCCAGCGACCACGGACCGGAATAGCCGGTCGCCGCGATCGCCTGCATGAACTCGACGACCGGCAGGTCGCCCTGGCCGGGAAAGGAGCGGAAGTGTCGGCTCCACGACAGGATGTCGAGCTCGAGCTTCGGTGCGTCGGCCAACTGCACCAGAAAGATCTTGTCGCCGGGGATCGAGGCCATCGCGCGGACCGGGAAGCCGGGCGCCAGCGCGTGAAAGCTGTCGAGGATGACGCCGATCGCGGAATGATCGGCGCGGCGCACGATCTCCCAGGCATCGCGATAGTCGTTGACATGCCGCCCCCAGGCCAGCGCCTCGTAGCCGACGCGCAAAGACCGCTCGGCGGCGCGGTCGCCGAGCTCGCGGAAATCATCGGCGGCGCGATCGATGCCGCCGAGCGAGGCCGGCGAGACGTTGGAGCAGATCAGCAGCAGATCGGTGCCGAGCTCCTGCATCAGATCGAACTTGCGCTCGGCGCGGGCAAAATTGCGCGAGCGCTGCGGCTCCGGCATGCCCTCGAAGTCGCGGAACGGCTGGAATGCGCAGATCTCGAGATTGAGGTCCTTGCAGAGATTTGCGATGTCGCGCGGGCTCGAACCGAACGACAGCAGGTCGTTCTCGAAGATCTCGACCGCCTCGAAGCCGGCGGATGCGATGGCGCGAAGCTTTTCGTCGAGTGCGCCTGAGAGGGAAACGGTCGCGATCGAGCGCTTGTTCATGCTGCGTTGTCCTCCATCGCGCCCCCAAGGAACAATTGTCCGATGCGCGGATCATTCAAAATGGGTTCCGCCTTGTCGACCATGCGGGTCTGGCCGAGTTCGAGCACGACGCCGATATCCGATATCTCCAGCGCCGAGCGCGCGTTCTGCTCGATCATCAGGATGGTGACGCCGCGGTCGCGCAGGCTTTTGAGGATGTCGAAAGTCTGCTGCACCATCAGCGGCGATAGGCCGATCGAGGGCTCGTCGATCAGCACGAGCTTTGGCTCGAGCAGCAGCGAGCGGGCGATCTCGAGTTGCTTCTGCTCGCCGCCCGAGAGGGTCGAGGCCTGCTGCGTCGACTTGCGGCGCAGCGCGGGAAACAGGTCGAGCGCCGCTTCGATCCGCGTGGGCAGGTCGATGCCTTTTCCGGCTGAGACTCCGCCGAGCTCGACGTTGCTGCGGACTGAGAGCTCGGGAAAGATGTTACGGCCCTGCGGCACGTAGCAGATGCCGGCATTGAGCAGCGCGCGCTGGCCCAAGCTGGTGACGTCGCGACCGGCAAAACTGATCTTGCCCTCGCGCAGCTTCAGCAGGCCGAAGATCGCCTTGAACACGGTGGACTTGCCGGCGCCGTTCGGGCCGATGATGGTGGTAATGGTCGCCGGCGGCACCGAGAATGTCGTGCCGTTCAGGATCGTCATCTTGCCGTAGCCGCCGACGAGATTTTGAACCGAGAGGATCGGATCGCTCATGGCTCGCTTTCCCTAATGTCCGAGATAGGCTTCGATCACGGCGGGGTTTTTCCGGACCTCGTCGGGCCGCCCCATCGCCAGCACCTTGCCTTCCGCCATCACCATCACCCGTGAGCACAGCGACATCACGAACTCCATGTTGTGCTCGATCACGACGAAGGTCGCGTTCTTCTCGCGGTTGATCGCAACCAGCCGTTCCTTCAAATCCGACAGCATCGTCGGATTGACGCCGCCGGCGGGCTCGTCGAGCAGTACCAGCCGCGGGCCGCCCATGAACGCCATGGCGGCATCGAGCAGCTTTTGCTGGCCGTAGGAGAGACCGCCGGCGGGTTCCGCTGCGAGATGATCGAGCTTGAAGAAGCCGATCATCTGGTTGGCGGTATCCGTCAGTCCGGCATCGGAGCGGCCGGCCAAGCGCGAGGCCATGTTGCCCTGATGCTCCTGGCCTGCGAGGATCAAATTCTCGCGCACCGAGAGTTTTGGAAACACCTGCAGGAGCTGGAAGGTGCGGCTGACGCCGAGCTTGTTGAGCTCGGAGGGACGTAGGCCGGTGACGACCTTGCCGTCGAGCTTGACCTCGCCGCCTGATGGCGTGAGCTGGCCGAGAATGCAGTTGAACAAGGTCGACTTGCCGCAGCCGTTCGGGCCGATCAGGCCGAGGATCTCGCCCTCACGCACATCGAACGAGACGCCGTCGACCGCGGTGATGCCGCCAAAGCTCTTCTTGATGTCGGTGACTTCGAGGACCGCACTCATTGCGCCGTCTCCAGTCGGGATTTTGCGACGGCGCGCAGCGCGGAGGCCGCCTTGGTGCGCCGCGCGGCCATATAACGGTCGAGGATTCCCAAGATGCCCGTCGGCGACCAGATCAGAAGCCCCATCACCGCGATCGCGTAGAGCATCAGATAATAGCCTTCCGTGAAGCGCAGCCATTCCGGCAGCAGCACCGCGATCATCGCCCCCAGGAAAGGACCGAAGTAAAAGCCGGCGCCGCCGACGATCACCATCATCAGGAGATCGAGCGAGAGCGACAGGTTGAACGGCACGGGATCGATATATTGCGTCAGCGGCGCATAGAGCGCGCCAGCCACGCCGCCGAGAGCCGAGCCGATCGCGAAGGCCATCAGCGTGTAGCGGCGGGTATCGATGCCGAGCGACTGGGCGCGCAGCGGGTTCTCGCGCAGCGCCATGAAGGCCCGTCCCCAGGGCGAGCGGATCAGCCACCAGACCGCGACGGACACGATCGCGAGCGAGCCTAGGCAGACATAATAGAAAGGGAGCGGCTTGTTGGTCGCGATGCCGAAGAAGTGCGGCCGCGGAATATTGGAAATGCCGTAGATGCCGCCGGTGAGCCAGCTCTCGTTGCGAAACACCAGGAACGCCAGCGTCGAGAAGGCGAGCGTGACGAAGGCAAGGTAGTGGTGCTGCACGCGCAATGCGGGATAGCCAAGCACCCAGCCGACCGCGAAGGCGAGCACGACCGCGACCACGATGGCGGCCGGCAGCGGCCAGCCATGGCTCGTCATGATCGCAGAAGCATAGGCGCCGATGCCGACGAAGGCGCCCTGCGCCAGCGACACCTGGCCGGCATAGCCGAGCGTGAGGTTGAGCCCCATCGCGGCGATCGTCATCACGGCCCACTGGCTCAGGATGAACAGGCCGTAGCGGTTGAAGTTCATGGGAATGACGATCAGGCCGGCAATGACGATGAGGCCGAGCGCGATCTTCAGGGGTTTGGCGAAGCTGCTCATACCGTGCGCTCCTCGGCGCGGCCGAGCAGTCCTTGCGGCCGGAACAGGATGACGACGATCAGGAAGATCATCGGCACGGCGGCGCGGTACTGCGTCGAGACATAGGCGGCCGCGAGATTGTCGAGCACGCCGATCAGGAGGCCGCCGGCGATGGCGCCGCGCACCTGGTTGAAGCCGCCGACGATCGCAGCGACGAAGGCAGCCTGGCCGAGCACCTCTCCGGACGAGAACTTGGCGAGATAGATCGGCGTGATCAGCAGCGAGGCCAGCGCGACCAGGAAAGCGTTGATCAGGAAGGTCAGCAGGATCATGCGCTCGACGGGCACGCCGATGATGCGCGCAACCGTCGGGTTTTGGGCAGCCGCCTGCATCTGGTGGCCGAGCGAAGTGCGGTTGAGCAGCGTGGTCAGGCCAAACACGGCAACAATGGCGACGACGAGCACGCCGATGCTTTGCAGCGAGACGGCGTGGCCGAGGATGTAGATGTCGCCGGTCGGCACGATCGACGGAAACGGCGAAGCCTCCGCGCTGAAGAATTGCTTGACGGCCTCCTTGATGCCGATCGCCAGCGCCATGGTCGCGATGGCGAGCGGCAGCACGCCATGGCGCATCATCGGATCGACCAGCAGCATCTTGAAGCCCAGCCCAAGCAGGATCATCGAGAGCAGGATGCCAAGGATGATCGCGAGCCAGAACGGCGCGCCGGCATGCATCGCCGCCAGCATCAAAAACGCGGGCAGCATGACGAACTCGCCTTGCGCGAAATTGATGGTCTGCGACGTCTGCCACAGCAGCGTGAACCCGACCGCGACCAGCGCATAGATCGCGCCAGTGGCAAGTCCCGCGACCAGAAGATCGAACAGATTGGACATTTTCCCCTCTCTCCTCTCCCTCGCCCCGCTCGGGGAGAGGTTGGGTGAGGGGAAGCCTCCGCGAGAATGGTGACAGTTGGACTCGCGGAGGCTCCCCTCACCCGGAATTTGCTGCGCAAATTCCGGCCTCTCCCCGCAAGCGGGAGAGGCGAAGAACCTCACTTCACCTTCGGCAGCACCTGCTTCACGACCTGCTTGCCTTCGACCACCTCGACCAGAAAACTCTGCCGGTCGATGTCGCCGGTCTCGTTGAAGGTGACGTCCATCAAAATGCCCGGCTCGTCCGTGGCCTTGATGGTCAAGCCATGCAGCGTGTCGGCGAAGGCCTTGGAATCGACCTTGCCCATCTTCTCGGTGGTTGCCTTCACCATGTAGACGGCGAGGTAGCCCTTCAGGCCGTTATGGTCAGGAACGTAATTGTACTTCTTCGAGAAGCGATCGCGGAATCCCTTGATCAAATCGACCGGGGCATCGGTGGTGAGGCCGACATGGCCGCGCGCGCCGTTGGCGGCATCGCCGGCGAGCTCGATCACCTTCTGGCCGATCAGCGTGGTCTCGCCCATCAGCGGTGCGGTGACGCCCTGGCGCTTGAGCTCCTTGAGAATACGCGCGCTCTCTTCCTCGTTCAGATAGACGAACACGGCGTCGGGATTGGCGGCCTTGATCTTGCCGACGTCGGCGGCGAAATCGGCCTGCCCAGCTTCGGTGGAGAGATCGGCGACGACCTTGGAGCCGAGCCGCTCCAGCTCCTTGACCACGACGTCGCGTCCGCCGCGGCCGAAGTCATTGTTGACCCAGATCACCGCGACCGACTTCGCCTTCATGTCGTCGTGGATGTACTTTGCGACCTTCGGCATCGAGGACTGCTGGCCGAACGAGGTGCGGAACAGGAACTTGTTGCCGGCCTGCGTCAGCTCGGCGGCTTCACCGCCCATGATCTGCGCGATGCCGGCTTCTGCGGCGAGCGGGGCGGTGACCTTCACCGAGCCGGAATAGCCGGGTCCGAGCAGCACATAGGGCTCGGCGTCGAGCGCCTTCTGCACCTGCGCGCGCGCCACGCCGGGGTTGGACTGCGAGTCGGCATGGCTGACTTCAAGTTTGCGTCCGAGCACGCCGCCCTTGGCGTTGATCTCCTCGATCGCGAGGTCGATGCCGTTCTTCCAGTTAGTGCCGACGGTGGCGCCGCCGCCGGAGAGTTCGGCGACGTCGGCAAGCTTGATCGCCTGTGCCAAGGCGCCCGATGTCGTGATTGCGGTGAGCAGCGCGCCCACCAGTAGCGTTGATTTCATCGTCCTCTCCTCCCGTTTCAATTTCGCAAGCGGCCTTGTGTCCGGCCGCTTCGCCTCAAGCTGCCTGATAGGCGGCGCTGCGCGCGGCCATCACGGCGTCAAAAGCCTCTCCCATGACTTCGGTCGACGGGGCAAGGCCTGTGAACAGTTCGAAGGCGTCGGCAGCCTGGTAGATCGCAAGCTCGCGCCCGGTCATGATTCGCGCGCCCATCGCTTGCGCTGCGGCAAGGAGCGGCGTGATCAGCGGCGAATAGACGGCGTCGGCGACCCACAGGCTCTGGCGCAGCAGCGCCGGCGCGACCGGGGTGTCCCGGTTCGGCAGCATGCCGACCGGCGTGCCGTTGACGAGGCCGGTTGCGCCGTCGAGCGCGTCCTCGACGCTCTTGGCCACCCGCGCGCCGCCATGCCCGGCCAGCAGCGCGGCGAGTTTTTCGGCCCGCGCCGGCTCGCTATCGAAGATGCGAAGCTCAGCCACATCAAGGCTTGCCAGCGCAAAGGCAATCGCCTTGCCGACGCCGCCGGTGCCGATGACGGCCACTGCATTCCCGGCAGGAGCCAGCAGCGGCTTGACGGCGCGCGCGAAGCCGGTGGTGTCGGTATTGTGGCCGATCAGGCGGCCGTCCTTGACGACGACGGTGTTGACCGCCGCCATCGTGGCCGCAGTCGTGGCCAGCTCGTCGAGCAGCGGGACCACCGCCTCCTTGTAGGGAAAGGTGACGTTGACGCCTGCAAAGCCGAGCCGCCGCACGCCCTCGAGCATCATGCTGAGACCGCTCGCATCCGCGCCGGCGACTTCGATGAGCTGGTAATGGCCGCGCAGGCCGCGTGCCTCGGCGGCGCACTCATGCATGGCAGGGGAGGCGGAATGGGCGATCGGCGCGCCGATCAGGCCCGTCAGCAGTTTTTTGGGGGCAGCAGGTCCGCGGCTAGACATGATCCATTATCGTCTTGAGGGCGCGTTGATGTCCGGCCATTAGCGGGGAAATCCGCGCCATTCCAAGAGGGACGATAGTCTTTCCCTTGCCTAACACAATTACCCATTTATCCGGCAAACCTAACATTATGTTATTTTTTGCGTCCACGCGCCGAGCCGGCCTTGCCGTTGCCGCGGGACGGCTCGACCGCGCGCATCTCGGCGCGCAGGGACTCGATGAAATGCTCGACGTGGAGCGACAGCGGCGCGCCGCGCTTGACTGCGATGTAGGTGTCGAACCGGGTCGGCTCGGTGATCTTCAACAGCTCGATGCCGGGATAGCCGCCATGGGCGACCGTGAACTGGTCGATGATGGCGATGCCGAGGCCGGCCTTCACCAGCGCGCAGACCGTGGTGCCGAACCGCGCGCGGATGGTGATGTTGTACTCCAGCCGGTTGCGCGCAAAAATCTCGGCCATGATCCGGCCGTAAGGGTCGTTGGGATCGATGCCGATCAGCGGATAGCGGGTGATCTCGGCGGCGGAGACCTGCTTGCGGCCGGCAAGCTCGTGGCCGGGCGGCACGATGCAATAGAGCTCGCCCGAGGCGAGCGGCATGAAGTCGAGGCCGGAGTGTTCCAGCCGGTAGCTCATCGCCACGCACTCGCCGCGGCCGAGCATGAGATAGTCGATCGCTTCCTCGATCTTGAGGATGTTGATGTCGATGCCGAGATCGGGATAGCGGCGGCGGACGCGCTCGATCGCGCGCGGCACCATCACCTGCGAGATGCTCGGCACCGAGCCGATGCGCAGTTCCGACAATCCGCCGCGGCCGATCTTGGAGATGATCTCGGAGAGATCGTCAACCTTCTTGTAGACGCCGTTGATCTGCTCGAAAATGTTCTCGGCTTCGGGCGTCGGGAAGTAGCGGCCGTTCTGGCGCTGGAAGAAGCGGATGCCGAGCGAGCGCTCGGTGTATTTGACCAGCCGGCTGATCCCCGGCGCCGACACGTTCAACAGCTTCGCCGCGCCGCCAATGGTGCCCGTCACCATCACGGCACGGATCACTTCAACCTGGCGCAGCGTCATCATGGTCTTGAAATGTCCCTGGCATCCGAAAGAGATCGCGGCGGCGATCATCTCACGAGAGCCGTGACGTCATCCAGCGGCAAGTAGGGCTTTCAAGCGGGGCTTTAGTGGGAGCAGAAGGCCGGATGACTTCGCAGTCAGGGTGTGTCGACCAAAATCCGCGCGTTCAAATCGAAGGGCATCGTCGCGCGATCTGTTGCATCGGCGCGGTCTGATGCGACCTGTGTCCTAGCCCGCCGGACTCTCCGGCGAAGCGCTGTCGACGAGCTTGGGACGCTCGCTTTGCAGCACGTCGCGCGCGAACTCGATGATCTTCTGCTTGTTGGCCGTATCGCGCACGGCGAAAAACACGCGGTTCAATTCCAGGCCGAGCACGCTGTTGAGGGCAATGTTCTCGTCTTCCATCGTGGCTTTCCCGCTTTAGACGCCTTAGGTGTAACTTGGCGTCACTTCTCCACAAGTAGATTAAATCTTCGCGTTAAGGACTCACCGGAGAACTACGGAAGCGGTAAATAGAGGCAGCCCCCAAAGACGTGCTATACGGACCGGCGAGCGTCAGGAAACGCACCGATGTCCGCCGTGGATTATGGCCGGGAAGCGCTGGACTTCATCGAAGGGCTGGGAGCCTATGGCAGGGTCCCGGACGCTATGAATGCGCTTGAAACGGCCTTCGGTCGTTTCGGCTTCGAGACCATCATCGTGACCGGCTTGCCGAATCCCGATCAGCGGTTTGCGCAGATGGTACTCGCCAAGCGCTGGCCGGCGGGATGGTTCAGCCTCTACACCCAGAATAACTACGATCGCGCCGATCCCGTGGTGCGGCTGTGCCGGCAATCGGTTAACCCGTTCGAGTGGTCGGAAGCGCCCTACAATGCCGAGCTCGAGCCGACCGCAGCCGAGGTGATGAACCGCGCCACTGATTTTCGCATGTCGCGCGGTTTCATCGTGCCGATCCACGGACTCACGGGCTATGAAGCCGCGGTGTCACTCGGTGGCGTTCATTTGGACCTCAATCCTCGCAGCAAGCCGGCGTTGCACCTGATGGCGATGTACGGCTTTGACCAAATTCGCCGCCTGCTCGCGCCGACACCTTATTCAGCGACGCGTCTCACCCCGCGCGAGCGCGAGGTGATCTCCTGGGCTTCGCAGGGCAAGTCAGCCTGGGAGATTGGCGAAATCCTGCACATCACGCAGCGCACGGCCGAAGAGCATCTTGCAACTGCCGCGCGCAAGCTCGGCGCCGTCAACCGTACGCATGCGGTCGCGCTGGCGATCAGGCACAAGATCATCAATCCCTAGGCGACGTATTGGGAAATTTCCCAATATCGAACCCGCCTCTTTTCGCAGAGGCTGACCTCCATTGAGGCTGAATGGGGGGGCATGATTCACGCAATTTCCGCCGTCAATCGTCACCTTTACGAAGACGTACTCGAACAGCACTTCCGGCTGCGCCACGACGTCTTCGTCGAGGAGCGGCACTGGGAGACCTTGCGCAGGGCTGATTGCCGCGAGATCGATTCCTACGATGACGAGGATACCGTCTATCTCCTTGCGCTGGAGGGCCGGCGCGTCGTCGGCGGCCACCGTCTCTACCCCACCACCAAGCCCTCGATGATGAGCGAGGTCTTCCCGCATCTGGCGTCGGTTCGCGGTTGCCCTTCGGATCCGCTGATCTGGGAATGGTCGCGTTACTTCGTCGTCCGTGATCGCCGCGACGGCGCGCTCAACCTTCAACTGATGGCGGCGGTACAGGAGTTTTGTCTCGGCCAGGGCATCGCACAAGTCAGCGCAATCATGGAAACCTGGTGGCTGCCGCGCTTTCACGAGTCCGGCTTCGTCGTGACTCCGCTCGGCCTGCCGGCGCTGGTGGAGAACGCCTGGACTATGGCAGCAACCATCGACATTCGTCAGCAGACGGTCGATGCCCTGCATGGTCGCATCGGCATGACTTCGATCGTTCAACAGGACGGCCCGCGTCTGGACGCTGTCGCCCGTGCCAACCTCTGCGGCCGCACCGCCGCCCAACGAAAGAGCGCCTGAGATGTCGAATATGATACGAGATAGCCAGATCATGGCGCAAACCAAGGACGAGAATCTCGGCTACATGTCCGACATGGCGTTCGAGCTGGCGCAGATGGCCGAAGACACCGGGCTGGCGACGCTGGCCTATTTGTTCCGCATGGCGGCGCTGGAGGCCTCGACGGCCAACAGCGAGCTCAACGACACGGACGATCTTCCTCGCCAGGTCACGTCGCACTAGACGTCACTCTCTTATTCCGATCTCAATCGCACCCTCTCCCCGGCAATGTTCAGGCCGGGGGGGAGGGTGATCGTTTGGGTGCGGCAGGCTGACCCACCCAGCGCGGCAGCCTTTTTGCAGGGCAGATTTCTGCAAGGTAGATTTGGATCGCATGCATCGGCATGCAACAAAGTGCATGTTTGGTGTCGAATCGCTCTTGCCTCGGAACGATACTGCCATTACCCATTTTTCCGCCTTGTAGAGGCAGGGGGAGCTCTTTCACTGATGGCGACTGTGTCCGAACATCGGCGCGCGTCCGTATGCGTCTGAAAGAGTTTTGATGCTGCTCGTCGTCGAACAGTTCTTGAACGGATTGCAGTTCGGCCTGCTGCTGTTCCTGCTCGCCGCCGGCCTGACGCTGGTGTTCGGGATCATGGATCTCGTCAACCTCGCGCACGGCTCGCTCTACATGATGGGCGCCTATTTCGCCGCGACCTTCGCGGCGTGGACCGGCAGCTTCCTGCTCGGCGCGTTGCTGGCGCTCGGCGCGACACTTGTGCTCGGTATCGTGCTGGAAATGAGCGCACTGCGGCATCTCTATGGGCGCGACCATCTCGACCATGTGCTCGCGACCTTCGGCCTGATTCTGTTCTTCAACGAGGCCGTGCGGCTGATCTGGGGCCCGGCGGGCCTCGCGCTGCCGCTGCCGGCCTGGCTCACGGTGCCGGTGCCGATCCTGCCCGGCATTCACTATCCTGCGTACCGCCTCGCCATCATCGTCGTCGCGCTGCTGGTGGCGCTGCTGCTTTATCTTGGCGTGATGCGCACCCGTGTCGGCATGCTGATCCGCGCCGGCGCCTCCAACCGCGAGATGATCGGCGCGCTCGGCATCAACATCAAGCTGCTCTACACGCTGGTGTTCGGGCTCGGTGCGGCGCTCGCAGGGTTGGCCGGCATGATGCAGGCGCCGATCCTCACGGTGCAGATCGGCATGGGTGAGAACATCCTCATCCTCGCCTTCGTCATCATCGTGATCGGCGGCATCGGCTCGATCCGTGGTGCGTTCCTCGCTGCGATCTTCGTCGGCATGGTCGACACGCTCGGCCGCGCCTTCCTGCCCAATCTGCTGCGGCAGGTGCTGAGCGGCGCCGCCGCCTCCACCGCCGCGCCCGCGCTGTCGTCCATGCTGATCTATCTGCTGATGGCGATCGTGCTGGTGGTGCGGCCGGAGGGGCTGTTTCCGGCCAACCGTCGATGAAGACTTTCTCGGCGAGCAAGGCCGTCACGGCCCTGATGCTGGCGGGACTCGTGCTGCTGCCGCTCTATTCGTATCTGTCCGGCAACATCTTCATCCTGACGCTTTTCACCCGCATCGTCATCCTGGCGCTGGCGGCGGCAAGCCTCAACCTCATCATGGGGTTTGGCGGCATGATGAGCTTTGGTCACGCCGCCTATCTCGGCATCGGCGGCTACGCCGTCGGCATGCTGGCGCAAGAGGGTGTCGGCTCCGGCTTCATCCAGCTTCCCGTCGCGCTTGCAGCGTCTGCGATCTATGCGCTGGTGATCGGCGCGCTCTCTTTGCGCACCCGCGGCGTCTATTTCATTATGATCACGCTCGCCTTCGCGCAGATGGCCTATTACGTCGCCTCGGGCCTCGCGCGCTACGGCGGCGATGACGGCCTCACCGTCTACAAACGCAGCGACTTCTCCGGCCTGATCAACCTGTCGAACCGCACGCAGTTCTATTATCTCTGCCTTGCCTGCCTGTTCGGCGTCATCTTCCTGATCTGGCGCATCGTCAATTCGCGCTTCGGTCTCGTCGTGCAGGGCCTGCGTTCCAACGAGCAGCGCATGCAGGCGATCGGCTTCCCGGCAAAGCGCTACCAGCTGGTCTGCTTCGTCATCTCCGGCACCATGTGCGGGCTCGCCGGCGCGCTGCTCGCCAACAACACCGATTTCGTCAGCCCGGCCGTGATGTACTGGACTCGCTCCGGCGATCTCATGGTGATGGTGATCCTGGGCGGCATGGGCACGCTGTTCGGCCCTGTCATGGGCGCGGTGGTCTATCTGCTGCTGGAAGAGTTTCTGTCGCAGCTCACCGAATATTGGGCGCTGATCATGGGCCCGCTGCTGCTGCTGATCGTGCTGTTCGGTCGTGGCGGCATCATGGGCCTGCTGGGGAGGCTCAATCGTGGCTGAACCGCTGCTCCGCGTCGAAAAGCTGGTGCGCCGCTTCGGCGGCATCACCGCGACGGACAACGTCTCGCTCGACGTTGCGAGCGGCGAGCTGCACGCCATCATCGGCCCGAACGGCGCTGGCAAGACCACGCTGATCAGCCAGCTCACCGGGCATCTCGAACCCCATTCCGGCAGCGTCTCGCTCGGTGGCCGCGACATCACTTTTCTACCGGCCTATCGCCGCTGCGCGCTGGGCCTCGCGCGTTCGTTCCAGATCACCTCGCTGCTGCTCGACTTCACCGCTGCCGACAATGTGGCGCTGGCAGCCCAGGCGCAGGCCGGCCATTCGTTCCGCTTCTTCGCCAATGCGCGCAAAGAGAAGGGCCTGCGCGATGCCGCGCATGCCGCGCTCGACCGCGTCGGCCTATTGCATCGCGCCGATGTCGTGGTGTCCAGGCTCAGCCATGGCGAGCGGCGCCAGATCGAGTTTGCAGTCGCACTTGCGAGCAAGCCAAAGCTTTTGTTGCTCGACGAGCCGATGGCGGGTCTTGGCGTCACCGAATCCCAGCGCATGGTGCAGCTGCTCCAGGAGTTGCGCAAAGAGGTCTCGATCGTGCTGGTCGAGCACGACATGCCCGCTGTGTTCGCGCTTGCCGACCGCATCTCGGTGCTGGTCTATGGTCGCGTCATCGCCTCCGGCGATCCCGCCGCGATCCGCGCCAACGAGGACGTCAAGCGCGCCTATCTCGGCGACCAGCATGTGGTGACGCACCATGGCTGACGCGCTACTCGACGTCGACGGCATCGAGACCTGCTACGGCCTCAGCCAAGTGCTGTTCGGCCTGTCGCTGTCGATCAAGCCCGGCGAGATGGTCTCGCTGATGGGCCGCAACGGCATGGGCAAAACCACGACGATCCGAGCGATCATGGGCCTGACGCCGGCGCGATCGGGCGCAATCCGCTTTGCGGGTACCGAAGTCCGGCAGCTTCCGTCGTACCGGATCGCCAAGCTCGGCATCGGGCTGGTGCCTGAGGGACGCCAGATCTTCCCGAACCTCACCGTGCGCGAAAACCTGGTTGCTGCCGCAGCTGATCGCTTCAACAGCGCCAATCCCTGGACGCTCGCCGCGATCTACGTGCTGTTCCCGCGGCTCGCCGAGCGCGCCGCCAACATGGGCAACCAGCTCTCCGGCGGCGAGCAGCAGATGCTCGCGATCGGCCGTGCGCTGATGACCAATCCAAAACTCCTGATCCTGGACGAAGCGACCGAGGGGCTGGCGCCGCTGATCCGCGAAGAGATCTGGAACTGCCTGTCGCTGCTGAAGAGCCGTGGCCAGTCGATCCTGGTCGTCGACAAGAACGTCGACCACCTCGCCCGCATCTGCGACCGCCACTTCATCATCGAGCGCGGCAAGACTGTATGGAGCGGCACGTCGGACGAGCTGATGGCCGAGCCGGATCTGCAGCACAAGTATTTGGGGATTTAGCCCCGTTCTCTCGCCGTCATTGCGAGTTGGGACCAGCATCGTCGCAAGGGCTCCTCGCAATGACGGAGGAGCGGGCGAGAGCCCTCACCAATAAATCCCGTGCCGATGCAATTCGCGGATCACGCGCGCTTCGGTGGACGGCTGGCGGTGCTTCGGCTTGGCCGTCTCGGCAACGGGCGCAGCAGCTGGTTGTGCCGCTGTCACGGTCTGCGCCGGTGCGGCCGGCGAAGTTGAAGCTGGTGTCGTCGTCGCCGTCTGCACACTCGCTGGCGGCGTTGCTGTCGGGGCCTGGTTGGCCTGTGGCTGAGTTGCCGGCTGCTCGGTCGCCTGGCTCGCGTTGGTCGCAGCCAGACTGAGGCTCCGGGAACCGCCAGCATAGGCTTGGGTCACCAGGAGCGACATCGTCGCAATCAGGATCAGCTTGCGCATGGAAGCCTCCTTGAATTGGTCAACTCGTCTGACCTGACTTGCTCGCGTGCTTAGCGGGCGAGATGATGCACGCCGATTTCGATCAGGGTGGTCCGGCAGGACAGGCGATAGATCAGGCTGAACAATTGACTCAACATGGTCGCACTCCAGTGTTGAACACCAACGCAACAATAGACCTTGTGCATTTCACGCGATTGTCGCGGCGCAGGGAAAACGGCTTCGTCGCAGCACGGAGTGGTGTCGTCGGAACAGACGGGACGAAATCGCCTCACGGGGCCGTGAGGCGGTTCTCCCCTCAAAACATCTCGAAATATTCGCGGTGTTCCCAGTCGGTCACCTCCGACAGGAAGCGGTCGATCTCGGCGTTCTTGATGTGGGTGTAATAATCCACGAACTCGGCGCCGAACTTTTCGCGGAAGAACGGATCATCCTTCAGCGCGGAGACCGCATCGCGCAGACTCTTCGGCAGCAGCGGCGCCTTGGTCTCGTAGGGCATGTCGGCGGAAGGGCCGGGATCGAGCTTGCGGTCGACGCCGTCGAGGCCTGCGAGGATCTGGGCGGCCATGTAGAGATAGGGATTGGCGGCGGGCTCGCCGACGCGATTTTCCAGGCGCGTCGCGGCATCGCCGGCGCCGCCGAGCACGCGGATCATCACGCCGCGGTTGTCACGGCCCCAGATCGCGCGGTCCGGCGCCAGCGAATAGGAGCGGTAGCGCTTGTAGCCGTTGATGGTCGGCGTGGTGAACACGGTGGCCGCACGGGCGTGGTCGAGCAGGCCGGCGAGCCAGGCCTTGCCAAAGGCGCTGAGCGGCTCGCCGTCCTTTGCTGTTTGCTTGGCCATGAACTGGTTTTCGCCGCTTGCGCGCGACACGACCGATTGATGCAGGTGCCAGCCGCTCGCAAACAGGTTCGGGAGCTTTGGCCGGCACATGAAGGTGGCGTGATAGCCGTGCCGGCGTGCGATCTGCTTCACGGCACTGCGAAACAGCACCATGTTGTCGGCCGGCTCCAGGCCCTTCTTCGGCGCGAAGGTGAATTCGCACTGGCTCGGCCCGAACTCGACCTCGACCGAGCGCAACGGCAGCCCGAGCGCGACGATGTCGCGGCGCAGGATCTCCAGCACGGGCTCCATCTGATCGAAGCGCTGCTCGGTGAGGTATTGATAGCCGTGAGAGAGCAGGCTCACCGACGGCGGCGTGCCCGGCTGTCCCGCGTCTTCCGGGCGCATGTGCGGGTCGTCGAGCCTGAAGATGTGGAATTCAACTTCGAGCCCCGCGACAAAATCGTGGCCGCGGCGGCCGAGCTCGTCGAGCACCTTGCGATAGAGCACACGCGTCGCGAACGGCACCGGGCGGCCGTCATTGAAGTAGAGATCGCACAACACCCAACCCGTGGCGGGCGCCCAGGGCAGCACGCGGAACGTGGTAGGATCGGCGACCATCAGCACGTCGGCCGCGCCCTCCATCTCCTTCATGCCGAAGCCGCCGCCTGATGTGAACACCGGAAACACCGTGCGGTGCGAGGTGTCCTTGGCGAGCATGGTGGTGGTGATGGAGCAGCCGTTCTCCAGCGAGGCGATCGCCTCGGAGGCGATGATGGTCTTGCCGCGCAAAATGCCGTGCTGGTCCGGGAAGGCGAGGCGGATGACCTCGAGGTTCTTGTCCTCGACGACACGGCGCATGCGCGCCGCGGCGTCGTTCTGTTCATCCGACCACAGCGCATGACGCGCGACGAAAGTCACTGTGCTACTCCCCGATAGCTGTCGTTCCGGGATGGTCCGAAGGACCAGACCCGGAACCTCGAGATTCCGGGCTCGATGCTATCGCATCGCCCCGGAATGACGATGTCCCAAAATCACTCCGCCGCCGTCAGCCGGTGCACGTTGTCGGCGATCTCTTTCGGCACCGGCGCGGTCCACGGCGCGCCGCGGCGGCGCTTGACGTCGACTTCCATCCAGTAGTTCTCCCAGCCGCGCGTCGGCCCGATGCCGTCCATCGTCGCCGGGCCCTGGATGCTGCGTGCATTGGCCTCGTCCAAAAACAGC
Source organism: Bradyrhizobium diazoefficiens (assembly GCF_016616885.1). NCBI lineage: Bacteria > Pseudomonadati > Pseudomonadota > Alphaproteobacteria > Hyphomicrobiales > Nitrobacteraceae > Bradyrhizobium > Bradyrhizobium diazoefficiens. Next base: position 731,495 of record NZ_CP067102.1, read on the forward strand.
ATCGGCTTCTCGCCGCCGCCGACCTTTTCGATCTCCTGCCGCAGCAGGCGGCGGTACTGCACGATCGCCTTGTCGCTCGAGCCGAGATGCTCCCTGGTGCGGTCCTGGATCGCGCCCATCGATTCCACCGCCCACTGGTCGTGGACGTTGATGTCGTTGCCCATGCCGGTAAAGGTCGCGGTCTGCTGCTCGTGCGGATCGAAGCCGTAATCGTTGCTGCGGTTCTTGCGCGAGACGTAGTCGGGCAGCTCGTAGAGCTCGAGCCGCTGGTCGCGCATTTTCTTCTTGTCGACCGGGTTCGAATAGCTGGTGAAGATCGCGTACCAGTAGCAGTTCTCGTCGTCGACCGGCACGTGCCACTGCGTGATCGTCATCTCCGTGCTCATGGGGATAACGAAGCCATGCGGAAAAAGCTGGTTGGTGACGCGCACATGCGTCCGCTCCTCGTCGATCTCGCGCAGCGCGATCAGCCGGAGGCCGTATTCGGTGTGCTCGACATTGATGATGGGGCTGTCGTATTCGCGCAGGATCTTCGTCATCGGCAGGTCGCTTCCTGCGGAGGCACCGCGGAACTGCTTGCCGTAGGCCGTTGACGTGTCCTCGTCCTCGAAGAAACGATGCAGATAGGAGGCATGCGCGGGGTCGATGCCGACCTCGAGCGCCTGCAGCCAGTTGCAGGCCATGTGGCCCTTGAAGGCAAAAGTGTGCGTGCCCGGCGCGACGAAGCAGTCGAGCTCCGGGAATGCCGGCGGCTCGCCCTCGCCGAGATAGGCCCAGAGGATGCCGCTCTTCTCCACCACGGGATACGAGCGCTGGCGGATGTTCTGGCAGAGTTTTGAATCTTTCGGCTCGGCCGGCGTCTCGATGCACTGGCCGGTGGCGTCGAACAGCCAGCCATGGAAGGCGCAGCGCAGGCCGCCATGCTCGAGCCGTCCGAAGGCGAGGTCGGCGCCGCGATGGGCGCAGTGGCGATCGATCAGGCCGTAGCGTCCGGTCTCGTCGCGAAACAGCACCAGGTTCTCGCCGAGCAATTTGACGGGACGGATCGGCCGCTCGCCCTCGAGCTCGTCGACCAGGGCTGCCGGCTGCCAGTAGCTCCGCATCAGCTTGCCGCACGGATCTTTCGGCCCGGTGCGGGTGATCAGGTCGTTCTGCTCCTGGCTCATCATGGCGGTCGCGTCCTTTTTCTCGAGGGGCGTTTTGTTCGCCTATTGAACGAATGGGCGAATTATGACATGCCTTGGACCGGCAGCAAGCACTATTTTGCAGGAACCCCGACGCCATGCCCAAGCTGAAGCCGAGCGAGACTGACGAGCGCAAGACAGATTTCGTCGAAGCCCTCGATCGCGGCCTGCGGCTGCTGCAATGCTTCGGCACCAACGCGGGTCCGATGACATTGAGCGATCTCGCTCGCGCCGCCGAGCTGCCGCGCGCCACCGCGCGGCGCATGCTGTTCACGCTCCAGCGCGGCGGCTTCGTCAGTGGCGACGGCAAACTGTTCTCGCTGACGCCGCATGTGCTGACCCTGGCGGCGTCCTATCTGCGCTCCAACCAGCTGGTCACGGTGCTGCAGCCAGTGCTCGATCGCGTCGCGATTGCGGCCAACGAGATCTCCTCGCTCGCGGTGCTCGACGGCGACGACGTCGTGTTCGTCGCCCGCAGCAGCCCGGCCCGGATGTTCGCCGGCGGATTGGAAATCGGCTATCGGCTGCCGGCGTTCTGCACCTCGGTCGGCCGCGCTATGCTCGGCCAGCTCGGTGACGCCGATTGTCTCGCGCGCCTGAAGAAGATGAAGCGCGAGGCGCTGACGCTGGAGACCGTGACCGATGCCAAGACGCTGCTCGCGCGCATCGCCGCCGACCGCGCGCAGGGCTATTCGCTGGTCGACCGCGAGGCTGAGCCGCATTTCCGCTCGATCTCGGTGCCGGTGCGCCGCTATGACGACGTGATCGTCGCCGCCATCAACATGGGCGCCCATGTCGATCGCGTGCCGGCGCAGGAACTGCTCGATCGCTTCCTGCCGCTGCTGCGCGAGGGCGCCGAGGCGGTGCGGTCGCAATTGCTGTAGCTCACCCTACAACCGGCTTCGCTGATCCGAGCGAAAGCGCTATAATGCGGAAAATACCAGAAATCGAGGAGGACGCCATGCAACACACCATGGTTCCCAGTGATCGCGTCGAGCGCGTCGCCGTTTACGGACGCGACGGCAGCAAGCTCGGCACGATCGAGCGATTGATGCTCGACAAGGTGAGCGGAACGGTCACTTACGCGGTCATCAAGACCGGCGGGCTGCTCGGCACTCGCCATCATTATCCGGTGCAGTGGGGTGCGCTGAAATACGACCCCAGCCATCAGGCCTTCCAGGTCGCGCTGACGCTGGAGGAACTCAGCAGCGGCCCGTGCGAGTTCGACGGCGACGCATTCGACTGGGGCGACCGCTCGCAGCCCTACCCGCATCCGAACTACTGGTCGGTCTAGTCGGGGGTGCGGCTCAGCCCGGCAGCGGCTCTTCGGCGACCTTGGGCCAATAGGTGCCAAAACTCCAAAGTCCGCCCTCGGGATCGCGGGCCGCGAAATCGCGGCTGCCATACTCGGTGTTGCGCAATTCCATCTCGATCCGAGCGCCGGAGGCTTTGACCTTGTCGTGGAGCGCGTCGGGATCGTCGACCGCAAGATAGACTGCATCGGTCCGTCGCCCGCCGAGATCGCCCACGAGCTTGGTGTACTCGTTGTCCCGATCCTGGCCGAGCATGAGGATCGACGAGCCGAACATCAGCTCGCCGTGGATGACCTTGCCGTCCCTCCGATAGATCACGCGCTCGGTGAAGCCGAGCACGTCCTTCAGCCAGGTGATCATGGCCTCGGCGTCCCTGCAACGCATGGTGTGGTAGAGGCGCGGCGGTTCGTTGCCATTCTGCTGGTTCATGAAACTCTCCAGATCGTTTGCGCGACCAAGCTAGTCCCGTTCGCATCGGCCGGCTTGAACAAATGGGACCTAGAGCTTCGGTTCTGATTAAATCAGAACCGAACCTCTAGATTTTTTTGTTTTGACGCGTTTTCTTCACGCGAACCAGCGTCCACTTCGCTCGAAAACGCTCTATCCGCCGGCGTCGCGCAGCAGTCGTGGGTCTGCGCGTTCCAGCCGCGCCGCCCATCCGGTCGGGGTTTCGCCACAAAACACGCGGAAGTCGCGGGCAAGATGCGCCTGGTCGGCATAGCCTGCGTCCGCGGCGATGGCGGCCCAGCCGTCCACGGCCTCGGAGCGGGCGAGCCGGCAGGCGCGGTGAAAGCGCAGCATCTGCGCCAGCATCTTGGGCGCCACGCCGATCTCGTTGTGAAAGCGGCGGGTGAAATGCTTGCGGCTCCAGCCGATGTCGGCGGCGATGTCAGCGATCCGCGTCGAGCCCGCGCTCCGCCACAACATGTCGAGCGCCGAGGCAATTGCCGGCGACGGCTCATGCACGGCCCGACGCAGCACGAAGTCTTCCACGATCTCGAATCGCCGCTGCCATCCCGCAGCCTCGGCCACCTGGGCGGCAAGGCTTTCTCCAGCACGCCCCAGGACGTCGTCGAGGCCGACGATGCGCGCGGTCAGATCGGGCACCGCTCCGCCATAGAAGCGGTAGGCGCCGAGCGGAGTGAAATCAACCTGGACGCACTCGGCGCGGCCGTCCGACTCGATCAGGACGGGTCCGGGAAAAAGCCCGGCCGCAAAGCTCGGTCGACCGTCTTCACTCTTCGGCCGGCGGCCAAGCGCAATGCGGAATGGTGTTCCCAGGTTCACGAGTAAGGGCAACGCGAGCGGCGCCGCGTGCCGGAAGCCGGCCAAGCCAAGTCCACGTTCGCGGTAGAACGATATGCTGGACACCAGATGCGCAAGGTCCGGCGTGGCCGGCCGGCGGATGACATCGGGAACTACGCTTGCGTCCATCGCATGTCTCACTGCTTTGGCGCGTAACATAGCGATGCGGGCGCGCGTGACCAAGGGCACGCAGCGCAACGCTGCTTCAGCGATCCCGACGAGGCGAGAGCAATTGCACTACAGCGCCACGCTGCGCAAGCCGAAGCTGCGGGCCTCGTTCTGCAGCACCGGGCGCACCGCGTCGATCAGCCGGGCTGCTGCTGCGTCGACCGACAGCCCCGCCGTATCTACCACCGCCGTCGCGCGTGCATAGAGCGGCTCGCGGCTGAGCAAGATGTTGCGCAGCTCGGCCATCGCGGAGCGGTCATCCGCCATCGGGCGGAGATCGCCCTGGCGGCGGACGCGGGCCATGTGCTCTTCGGGCTCGGCCTTCAGCCAGATCGTGTAGAACGACGACAGGATCTGGTCGAAGGTCAGCGGCTCGGAGACGATGCCGCCGCCGGTTGCGAGCACCATCAGCTCGTTGCGTGCGAGCAGCTGTTGCAGCGCGGCCTGCTCCATGCGGCGAAAGCCTTCCTGGCCGTAGAGTGCGATGATCTCGGCGACCGAGAGGCCGTTCTGCTGCTCGACCTCCTTGTTGAGCTCGACAAAGCTCCAGCCGATCTTTTTCGCCAGCATTCTTCCCAGCGTCGATTTGCCGGCGCCGCGCAGGCCGATCAGTGCGATACCGCAGAACGGGGCGCGTCGGGGCGCGGAGGCACTGCCCCCGGCAAGCAGATCCTTGGCTTGCGCGATTTGCGCCGGCGTTGCCTTGCGCAGCAGGTCGCGAAACATCTGCCAGTCCGGCGTCGGATCGGCGGAGGGAAGCAGGTCTTCCAGATGCGCGCCCATCGCGTCGGAGACGCGGCGCAGCAGCACGATCGAGACGTTGCCCTTGCCGCTCTCGAGTTGCGCGATGTAGCGCTCCGAAATTCCTGATACCTTGGCGAGCACCTTGCGCGACATGCCGCGCAGCGCGCGCATGGTGCGCACGCGCTGGCCGAGCTGTTCGAGAAAGCGGGATTCGGCGTCGGGACTGTCGGTCATGAGCCTTCTTTAGCGGATGCCTTCTTTAAAGGAGGTCCTGCGGCGCGTTTTAATGAAACATAATGCCTGCTGGCATTGACAGCAAGCTGTCACAGTGTCTTTCTATGAATTATAATTCTAAATTCGGGGGAGACGACCGTGAGCGAGGGATCCTATAACGCGGTGACCTGGCTGCTCGACCGTAACGTCGAGGAGGGCCGTGGCAACAAGATCGTGTTCGACGACACCGTCTCGCGGCTCACCTATGGCGAGCTCCAGCGTGAGACCCGCCGCGCCGCCAACATGCTGCGCCGTCTCGGCGTCCGCCGCGAAGAGCGCGTGGCGATGATCATGCTGGATACGGTCGATTTCCCGATCGTGTTTCTGGGCGCGATCCGCGCCGGCATCGTGCCGGTGCCTCTCAACACGCTGCTGACTGCGGACCAGTACGCCTACATCCTCGCCGACTGCCGCGCGCGCGTGCTGTTCGTCTCGGAAGCGCTCTATCCCGTCATCAAGGACGTGGTTGGCCGCATGCCGGATCTCGAGCATGTCGTCGTGTCCGGCGCCAAGCAGAACGGCCACAGGCAGCTCGCCGAGGAGATCTCGGGCGAGAGCGATCAGTTCGCCACCGCTGCCACGCATCCGGACGAGCCGGCGTTCTGGCTCTATTCGTCCGGCTCGACCGGCATGCCCAAAGGCGTGCGCCACATCCATTCGAATCTGCAGGCGACGGCGGACACTTATGCGAAGCAGGTGCTCGGCATCCGCGAGAACGACATCGGCCTCTCCGCGGCAAAGCTGTTCTTCGCCTATGGCCTTGGCAATGCGCTGACCTTCCCGATGTCGGTCGGCGCCACCACGATCCTGAACAGCGAGCGGCCGACCCCGGCGCGCATGTTCGACCTGATGAACAAGTACAAGCCGTCGATCTTTTACGGCGTGCCGACGCTGTTTGCGGCGATGCTCAACGACGAGGCGATGAAGAGCGAGCGTGGCGGCGGCGCCTTGCGCATCTGCACCTCGGCCGGCGAGGCGCTGCCGGAGTCCGTCGGCAATAGTTGGAAATCACGCTTCGGCGTCGACATTCTCGACGGCGTCGGGTCGACTGAACTGCTGCACATCTTTCTCTCGAATGCGCCGGGCGACATCAAATACGGCTCGTCCGGCAAGCCGGTGCCGGGCTATGCGGTGCGGCTCGTCAACGAGGCTGGGCAGGATGTGGCCGACGGGGAGGTCGGCGAGCTCCTGGTCGATGCGCCCTCGGCCGGCGAAGGTTACTGGAACCAGCGCCATAAGAGCCGCCGCACCTTTGAGGGACCGTGGACCCGCACCGGCGACAAATATGTCCGCGACGCTGACGGCCGTTACACCTTCTGCGGTCGCGCCGACGACATGTTCAAGGTCTCCGGCATCTGGGTCTCGCCCTTCGAGGTCGAGAGCGCGCTGATCACGCATCCGGCCGTGCTGGAAGCCGCCGTCGTGCCCGAGGCCGATCCGGAAGGGTTGCTGAAGCCGAAAGCGTTCGTCGTGCTTCGTCCGGGCGTGAAGACGGCGAATCTGCAGGAGATGCTGAAGGAGCACGTCAAGCAGAAGATCGGCCCGTGGAAATATCCGCGCTGGATCGACGTGGTGGAGTCGCTGCCGAAGACCGCGACGGGGAAGATCCAGCGGTTCAAGCTGCGGGAAGGGGCGAATTGAGCGGATCCGTCATTCCGGGGCGCGCGAAGCGCGAACCCGGAATCTCGAGCTAAAGACTGCAATGTCGAGATTCCGGATCAGCTCGCGTTGCGAGCTGTCCGGAATGACGGAATGGATGGAAATGACAGCATGACCAACCTCGCCCCCACCGGCTTCCTCAGCATTGGCACGGCCAGCCTCGAATACAAATGGCTGGCGCCGCTAGTCCCCGACGCGCCGACCATCGTCATGTTGCATGAAGGCCTCGGCTCCGTCGGTCTGTGGAACGACTTTCCGGAGAAACTGCAGCAGGCCACCGGCACCGGCATCTTCGTCTATTCGCGCGCAGGTTATGGCCAGTCGAGCCCGGTCGCGCTGCCGCGGCCGCTCGACTACATGCAGCGCGAGGCGCTCGACGTGCTGCCGAAAGTGCTGGATGCGATTGGCTTCAAGCGCGGCCTCCTGCTCGGCCATTCCGACGGCGGCTCGATCGCTGCGATCTATGCCGGCGCGCATCAGGATCATCGCCTGCAAGGCATCGCGCTGATCGCGCCGCATTTCATCGTCGAGGACATCTCGGTGACATCGATCGCCGCGATCAAAACGACGTATGAGACCACCGACCTCAAGCCAAAGCTCGCGCGCTGGCACAAGGACGTCGACAACGCCTTCTACGGCTGGAACGGCGCCTGGCTCGATCCAAAATTCCGAGACTGGGACATCTCCGAATACCTCGCCTATATCCGCGTCCCCGTCATGGTCGTGCAAGGCGTGGACGACCAATATGGCACTCTGCGTCAGGTCGAGATTGCGCGGGAGGAATGTTACTGCCCAGTCGACGTGGAAGTCATTTCAGGCGCGGGGCATTCCCCGCATCGTGACGCGCCCGCAGCGACGCTTGACGCGATCGAGCAATTCGCAAGGGCGGCTCTGCGCGACGATCAAGGGCTGCAGGGACGCGCCGCGTGAGCTTGCGGCCGTCCCAATCTTCATGAAACAAAGTGCATACCGCATCCGTTAATGACTAGACGCGCCCAAAAATATGCACTATTGTGCATCTAACGGTAAAACCAAGACAAGCTCAAGGGTGGCCCATGGCCGGGGAAGATCGGCGCCTCGCAGGCGGCGCGACATTCATCGATTTCCAGACCGAACCGTCCCGCTACAAGCACTGGAAGCTGGCGGTCGACGGGGACGTCGCGACGCTGACCATGGACGTCGACGAGAATGGCGGCCTGTTCGAGGGCTATCTGCTCAAGCTCAATTCCTACGATCTCGGCGTCGACATCGAGCTCGCGGACGTGGTCCAGCGGCTGCGCTTCGAGCATCCCGAGGTGAAGGTCGTGGTGATGCGCTCGGCCAAGAACCGTGTGTTCTGCGCCGGCGCCAACATCCGCATGCTCGCGGGCTCGACCCACGCCCACAAGGTGAACTTTTGCAAGTTCACCAACGAGACCCGCAACGGCATGGAGGATTCCAGCGAGAATTCCGGCCAGCGCTTCATCACCGTGGTGAACGGCTCCGCCGCCGGCGGCGGCTATGAGCTGGCGCTCGCGACCGATCACATCATCCTCGCCGACGATGGCGCCTCTGCTGTCGCGCTGCCCGAAGTGCCGCTGCTCGCAGTGCTGCCCGGCACCGGCGGTCTCACCCGCGTCGTCGACAAGCGCAAGGTGCGCCGCGACCACGCCGATTTCTTCTGCACCATCGAGGAAGGCGTCAAGGGCAAGCGCGCCGTGCAGTGGCGTCTCGTTGACGAGATCGCGCCGAACTCCAAGTTGGAATCAAAGATCGCCGAGCGCGCCAAGGAATTCGCGGCAGCTTCCAAGCGCAAGGGCAGCGGCAAGGGCGTTGCGCTGACGCCGCTCAAGCGCGTCATCGACCAAACCAGCATCCGCTACGGCTTCGTCATGGTCGATGTCGACCGCGCCGCGCGCATCGCCTCCATCTCGATCAAGGCGCCGGAGACGGCGCCGCCTGCCGACATCGACGGCATGATGGCACAGGGCGCGTCGTTCTGGCCGCTGCAGGTCGCGCGCGAGCTCGACGATGCCATCCTGCATCTGCGCATCAACGAGCTCGAGATCGCCATGCTGGTGTTCAAGAGCCATGGCGATCGCGCCCAGGTGCTCGCATCCGATGCTTTCCTCGAAACTCACAAGGCGCACTGGCTGGTCAACGAGATCCGCCATTACTGGAAGCGCGTGCTCAAGCGCATCGACGTGACCTCGCGCACGCTGGTGACGCTGGTCGAGCCCGGCTCCTGCTTCGCCGGCACGCTCGCCGAGCTCGTCTTCGCCGCCGACCGCTCCTACATGCTGATCGGCACGCGCCAGGGCGACAACCAGCCGCCGCCGTCGATCGAGCTGTCGGCGATGAATTTCGGTCCGTATCCGATGAGCCACGGCCTGACGCGGCTGGAGTCGCGCTTCCAGGCCGATCCGGCGGATGTGGAGCGAGCGGAAGCCACGCTCGGCACCGCGCTCGACGCCGAGCAGGCCGAGGAGCTCGGCCTCGTCACCTTCGCACTCGACGACATCGATTGGGACGACGAGGTTCGCGTCTTCCTGGAGGAACGCGCGAGCTTCTCGCCCGACAGCCTCACCGGCATGGAAGCGAGCCTGCGCTTCGTCGGCCCGGAGACGATGGAATCGAAAATCTTCTCGCGGCTCACCGCGTGGCAGAACTGGATCTTCCAACGTCCGAACGCCGTCGGCGAAGAAGGCGCGCTCCGCCGCTACGGCAGCGGCCAGAAGCCGAAATTCGATATGACGAGAGTGTAGCGAATAGGGAGTGGCGAATGGCGAACAGGGATCTCATTCGCTACTCGCCATTCGCCATTCGTGACCCTTCAAACGAGTAAGTGCCCCACGGGAGGTCCACCATGAACATCATGAACGTCGACTACTCGACCAAGATTCCGAACAACGTGAATCTCGCCGAAGACCGTCAGGTGTTGAAGGCGCTCGAAGGCTGGCATCCCGGCTATATGGATTGGTGGAGCGACATGGGGCCGGAAGGTTTCCAGGAATCGCTGGTGTATCTCCGCACCGCCTATTCGGTCGATCCGCGCGGCTGGGCCAAGTTCGATTACGTCCGCATGCCCGACTATCGCTGGGGCATCTTGCTCGCGCCGCAGGAAGAGAACCGCGTCGTTCCCTTCGGTGAGCATTTTGGCGAACCGGCGTGGCAGGAAGTCCCTGGCGAATATCGCGCCATGCTGCGCCGCCTGATCGTCATTCAGGGCGACACCGAGCCGGCCTCGGTCGAGCAGCAGCGCCATCTCGGCAAGACCGCGCCCTCGCTCTACGACATGCGCAATCTGTTCCAGGTCAACGTCGAGGAAGGCCGCCACCTCTGGGCGATGGTCTACTTGCTGCAGAAGTACTTTGGCCGCGACGGTCGCGAGGAAGCCGACGATTTGCTCCGCCGCCGCTCCGGCGATGCCGATAGCCCACGCATGCTCGGCGCCTTCAACGAGGCGACGCCGGACTGGCTGTCCTTCTTCATGTTCACCTATTTCACCGACCGCGACGGCAAGATGCAGCTGCACAGCCTCGCGCAATCGGGCTTCGATCCGCTGTCGCGCACCTGCCGCTTCATGCTGACCGAAGAAGCGCACCACATGTTCGTCGGCGAGACCGGCATCACCCGCGTCGTGCAGCGCACTTGCGACGCGATGAGGGAAGCCGGCATCACCGATCCGACCGAGATCGCAAAGGTCCGCGCGCTCGGCGTGATCGACCTTCCGACCATCCAGAAGAAGCTGAACCTGCACTACACGCTGTCGCTTGATCTGTTCGGCTCGGAGGTCTCGACCAACGCGGCCAACGCCTTCAACACCGGCATCAAGGGCCGCTATCACGAGACCCAGATCGACGACGATCATCAGCTCAAGAACGCCACCTATCCGGTGCTGAAGTTCATCAACGGCGAGATCAAGCTGGTCGACGAGCCGGCGCTGACCGCGCTCAACATGCGCCTGCGCGACGACTACAGCCAGGATTGCGTCAAGGGCATGCTGCGCTGGAACAAGGTGATCTCGACCGCGGGCTACGACTTCAAGCTGACGCTGCCCAACGTCGCCTTCCACCGCCACATCGGTGAGTTCAAGGACGTGCACGCGACGCCCGACGGCATTCTGATCGACGATGCCACCTGGGCCAAGCGCAAGGACGAATGGCTGCCCTCGACCGCCGACGGCGACTTCATTACCTCGCTGATGCAGCCCGTCACCGAGACCGGCAAATTCGCCTCGTGGATTTCGCCGCCGAAAGTCGGTATCGACAACAAGCCGGGTGATTTTGAATACGTGAAGATCGAGTCGTAAGGGCTGCTCGCGAGACGCGACGGCCGCGCCTTACGAAGACTGTCATCACCCGCGAAAGCGGGTGATCCAGTACTCCGAGGCAGTAGTGATTAAGCCGAAGGGCCGCGGCGTACTGGATGCCCGCCTCCGCGGGGCATGACAGCGGAGTGTGAGGTGCGGTCTTTACCGAACCGCGCCGCCTACCCCGCAATCTCCAGTCCCGCATTCGCATACACCACGCCGCCATCGACCGCGATGGTGTTGCCGACCACATAGTCGCCCGCACGCGAGGCGAGGTAGATCGCAACGCCCGCCATGTCCTCGTCGGTGCCGATGCGCCGCGACGGAATGCGCTTGGCAACTTCATCCGAGTGGTCTCGCGCGGCGCGGTTCATATCGGACTTGAAGGCGCCCGGCGCGATCGCGGTGACGTTGATGTTGTCCTTGATCAGCTTCGTCGCCATGCGCCGCGTCAGATGGATCACCGCAGCCTTGCTCGCAGCGTAGGAATAGGTCTCGCTCGGATTGACGAAGATGCCGTCGACGGAGGCGATGTTGATGACCTTGGCGGGCCGCTCGTGCGAGGCCGCCGCGCGCAGCGGCGTGGCCAGCGCCTTGGTCAGGAAGAACAGCGATTTGACGTTGAGGTCCATCACCTTGTCCCAGCCGCTTTCGGGGAATTCGTCGAACTCCGCGCCCCAGGCCGCACCCGCATTGTTGACGAGGATGTCGAGCTTCGGCTCGAGCTTGATGATTTCGGAAGCCAGCTTGTTGCAGCCTTCGACGGTCGAGATGTCGATCGGCAGCGCGATGCATTCGCCGTCATATTGCGCCGAGAGCTCTTTCGCCGTGGCTTCGCACGGACCGGCCTTGCGCGCGGTGATGTAGACCTTCGCAGCTCCCGCACCGAGATAACCGGCCGCGATCATCTTGCCGATGCCGCGTGAGCCGCCGGTCACGAGAGCGATGCGGCCTTTGAGCGAAAACAGATCGTTGGACATGGTGCCTCCCTTGGGTTGGCGCCGTTTTGAGCGCCGCGGGGAGGGGAGTCAACTCAGTGTTGTTCCGGCGAAGGCCGGGACAACACTCACGCCGCAGCAAAGCGGCGAAAGCCGTTCCACATCGCGGTCGCGGCGCCCGATGTCAGCACCGGCAAGATTCGCGCGTCCTGGTAGTTGCCGTTGAGCGAGACGCGCGGCAGCGCGGTCATGTGGCCGGCATTCTCTGCGAACAGCATGCCGGGACGTGTCGTCACCGCGGTCTTGAAGCCTGCGGATGCGGCCAGCGCGAATTCGCGCATCCCCGCCGCCTCGCGGTCGCCATAGGGGTAGGCGAGATGCCGCACCGGGCGCTCCAGCGCATTCTCGATCTGCTCCCGGCTTACGGCCATCTCCTGCGCGGCGATCTCCTCGCTCTGCTTGGCGAGATTGCAATGGCTGACGGTGTGGGCGCCGATCGTGACCAGCGGGTCGGCCGCGAGCCGTTTCACCTCGTCCCAGGACAAGCAGAGGCTGCGGCACAACGCTTCCATGTCGACACCATGCGCCGTGCAGAGCGCTTCGATCTCGCGCTTCAAATCGGGCTCGTCCGGCAATGCGCGCAGCCAGCCGTGCAGGCGATCGAACGCCGCCCGCTTCGCGGCAGGCGTGCTCGCATCGAGCCGAAGCGCGGAATGGCCGATCTGCACGTCGACCTGCTCCGCCTTGGCGATGACGGCCTCGAGCGCAACCCACCACAGCCGTCCGGTGCCCTCGGCGAAGTTGCTGGTGACATAGATGGTCGCGGGCGCGTCAAATTCGCGCAGCACCGGCAGGGCGTGCTCCCGGTTGTCGCGATAGCCGTCGTCGAGGGTGAAGGCGGCGATGCGGCGGTCGAAGCGGCCCTGAACCAGCCGTTCGTGCAGCTCGTCCATGCTGACGATGTCGATCTCGCGCGAGCGCAAATGGCACAGCGTCGCACGCAGGAAATCGGGGGTGACCTCAAGATGCCGGTTCGGCTGGAACGCGCCCTCACGGGCCGGCCGCACATGGTGCAGCATGAAAATGGCGCCGACGCCCGACAGCAGCGGGCGCAGCAGATGGTGCGCGCCGCTGAAATAGAGCGCTCCCAGTCCGGCGCGAATGACGTTGTTACGGAGTTGTTTCATGACCGGCAGGCCGCCCCTGGGCATTCCGCCTACAACTTAGGGTGTGACCCTTGAAGAAAAAGTTATTCCAATTGTCCACGCGTGGTCCCCGAAAGGGCCCCATTTCCGGTTTGACAGCCTGCCAAGGGTTTGTTTTGTCTCCGGTTCCAGAGTTCGGGTCGTCGAATGCAGATGCTTTTCAGGTGGGCCAGCAAATGGTGGCCGGGGCTGATTCCCCTGGCCGTCATGTGGGGATTTGCGGCCTGGAATAACACCTTGCCGGTCGAGGCCGATTTGTCGGCCCGCACCTCGGCCGCGCTCAAGGACACCGTCCTGGACAAGACCCGGATCGCGGTGGACGGCCGTGACGTCAGACTGGCCGCAGATGCCTTCTCCGAGGAGGGGCGCCGCGACGCCGTGACCTCGGTCGAGATGGCTCCCGGCGTACGGCTGGTCGACGACCAGACCCGCCTGGCTCCCGAAGCCAAACCCTTCGTCTGGAACGCCGAACGCGACGTCGTGCGCGTGACGCTGTCGGGCTCCGCGCCGCTGCCGTCGATGAAAGCGCGCCTGACCGAGGCCGCGCGCAAGGAGGTCAACGGGACCGAGGTCGCCGATCAGATGGGGCTCGCCCGTGGCGCGCCGCTGCGGTTCGAGGCGGCCGCGATGCTGCTGCTCGACCAGATCGGCAAGCTGAAGGACGGCAAGATCACGATCTCCGACACCAAGGTCAATCTGTCAGGCATGGCGCGCGACCTCGGCGGCCGCGAGGCCATCGCCGCCGCGCTGAAGAACCTGCCCGAAGGCTTTGCGATCGCCGCCAACGAGATCCAGGCGCCGCCCTACATCTTCCAGGCCTACAAGGATCCAGTCGCGGCCACCGTGACGCTGACCGGCTACGTGCCCGACAACAACGTGCACGCCGCGATCGCGACCAGCGCGTCGCGAAAATTCTTCACCGAGAAGGTCGTCGACAATCTCAAGGCCAGCGTCGGTGCGCCCGGCTCCTTCAACACCGCCGTGGTCGCAGCGCTCGGCGCGCTGTCGCGGCTGTCGACCGGCACGCTCGTCGTGTCCGATCGCGAGGTGAAGCTGTCGGGTGACGCGCTGTACGAAGGTGCGGCCAACGACATTCGCACAGGGCTCGGCAAGGACTTTCCAAAAAACTGGCAATACAAGCCCGAAATCACGGTGAAGCCCGCGGCGGGGCCGGTCGACGGCACCGTCTGCCAGCAGTTGTTCTCGGAGCTACTGACCAAGGGCAAGATCCGCTTCGCAGCCAAGCGCGCCGACATCGATCCTGATTCGGCAGGCATTCTCGATCATCTGATCGAGACGGCGCTGCGTTGTCCGACCACCAATATCGAAGTCGCAGGCCACACCGATTCCGACGGCGAGGATGCCTTCAACCAGGCGCTCTCCGAGAAACGCGCACAGATGGTGATCGATTTTCTGGTCAAGGCCGGGCTTCCCGCTGACCGCTTCACCGCGGTCGGCTATGGCAGCACACAGCCCGTCGCCGGCAACAACACCGACGACGGCAAGGCGCAAAACCGCCGCATCGAATTTCTGGTGAGGTGACGATGCCCTATCTCGTCTCGTTCCATATGGGCTGGCTGATCGGCTCGGTGCTGCTGGGCTTCTGCATGGGCTGGATCTCGGTGGTCCAGCGTGGCAACGGCACCTCGAAGGTGACCGCGCGCTGGCTTGCCGCGCTGGTCGCGGGCCTGGTCGCGGCCTCGCTCGCGCATGTGGTCCCGGGCCGCTTCGGCTACTGGCTCGACCTCGGGCTGGTCATGTTCGCCTGCTATCTCGTCGGCTGCACCATCGGTGCGTGGCTGCGCTATTGGGTGGTCTCGCGCAGCCAGCCCGCGGCCTGACTCCCCATCGCCGGACTTGCCATCGCCGGTCAGGCGATCTGTCGTCGCAAATCGCCATAACGAACTGATCGGCAAGGAGATTGCCGAAGCAACAAATCGGCGCTTGACAATAATACGTACGTACGTATTATGATGTCCATGCCAAAGCCCTCACTCAAAGACGCCATTCTCGACGCCGGCCTCAAGGTCATGTTCAGGACCGGCTATCACGGCACCAGCGTGCGCGACGTCACCGCTGCGGCGGGTGCGCCACAGGGGTCCTTCACCAACCATTTCCGCTCCAAGGAGGCGTTCGCGTCCGAGGTGCTCGACCGCTATTTCGACCTCACCAGAGGGCTGGTCGCCGAGGCCCTCGACGACGCGTCGCTGACGCCGCGGGCGCGGCTCAGGCGCTATCTCGACATCATCACCGGTCGGCTCGAAGCCGACGGCTACGGCCGCGGCTGCCTGATCGGCGATCTCAGCCTGGAGGCGAGCGGAAGCAGCGAGCTGTTGCGCGCGCGCCTCGCGCAGATCTTTGCCGAATGGCGCACGCCGTTCGCCGCCTGCATCAGGGACGCCCAGACCTGCGGCGAGATCGCATCCGACTTCGAGCCCGATGAGCTTGCCGACTTCCTCCTCGCGTGCTGGCAGGGCGCGATCCTGCGCATGAAGGTCGACCGCAATCCCAAAGCGCTCGAGCGTTTCAAGACCATCGCATTCCAAACCGTGTTCAAGGAGCTGACATGACCAAGCAGATCGAGATCCGCAAAGCGTCCGTCCTCGGAAGCAGCATGGCCTATCGCGAGACAGGCGCGGAGGGCGCGCCCGTCGCGCTGTTCCTGCACGGCAATCCCACCTCGTCGCACATCTGGCGCAACATATTGCCGCTGGTGTCGCCGGTCGCCCATTGCATCGCGCCCGACCTGATCGGCTTCGGTCAGTCCGACAAGCCCGACATCGCCTATCGCTTTCTCGACCACGTGCGCTATCTGGATGCCTTCATCGAACAGTGCGGCATTACGAGCGCCTATCTCGTCGCGCAGGACTGGGGCACCGCGCTCGCGTTTCATCTCGCCGCGCGCCGGCCGGATCTCGTGCGCGGTCTTGCCTTCATGGAGTTCATCCGTCCGATGCCGACCTGGCAGGATTTTCATCAAGCCGACGCCGCGCGCGAGACCTTCAAGAAATTCAGGACGCCGAGCGTGGGCGAGGCCATGATCCTCGAGGCCAATGCCTTCGTCGAGCGCATACTGCCCGGTGGCATCGTGCGCAAACTCAGCGACGACGAGATAGCGCCCTATCGCGCGCCGTTTCCGACACCGGAAAGCCGTCGTCCGGTCCTGGCCCTTCCCCGCGAATTGCCGATCGCGGGTGAGCCCGCCGATGTTTACGCGGCGCTTCAATCGGCGCATGCAGCGCTCGCCGCGTCGTCCTATCCCAAGCTGCTGTTCTCGGGTTCGCCGGGCGCTGTCGTCTCGCCCGAGTTCGCCGAGGGGTTCGCAGCCTCGCTGACGCATTGCGCGCTGCTGCATCTTGGACCCGGGCTGCACTTTCTCCAGGAAGATCATCCCGAAGCGATCGGCCGCTCCGTCGCGGGCTGGATCGCCGGCATCGAAGCAGTGCGCCCGCAGCTTGCAGCTTGAAGGAGGACGAGATGTCTGATGTGACTATCATCTATTGCCGCCCGTGCGGCTACGAGAAGCGTGCAAAAGACGCGGCCGCGGCGATACGCCGGCAATTGGCATTGGAGTCGGATCTCGTGCCGGGCAAGGGGGGCGTCTTCCAGGTCAAGCTTGGCGAGCGGATTGTCGCAAGCCGCAGCAAGGGCCACTTCCCGGACAGCGACGAAATCGTGGCTGCCGTCACCGCTGCGCGGCGCTGAGGCGGGAGAGGTTGCCGATGTCAATTGTCTGGACCGACGATCCCGTCGGCGTCAGCTGGGACGAGCTCTCCGCGCTCTACCGCATTGCCCCGCTCGGCAACAAGGCGCCGGCCGATCTCGCGCTCGTGTTCGGCAACAGCATGTTTCTCGCCTTCGCCCATGACGAAGGCCGCCTTGTCGGTGCCGGCCGAGCGCTGGCCGATGGCCGCGACTGCGCTCATCTCTGTGATGTCGCGGTGCACCCTGACTATCAGGGGCAAGGCCTCGGCCGCGAACTCGTCGCGCGGCTGCTGGCGCGATGCCGCGGACGTCGCAAGATCATCCTCTATGCGGTGCCGGGCAAGGAGCGCTTCTACGAACGCCTCGGATTCCGGCATATGACGACGGCCATGGCGATTTTCGACGACCAGGCCAGCGCGTATCAGCGCGGCTACCTGACCGCACCTTAGGTGATCCTTAGCTGCCCGTTGACTGCCCTTGGGCCTCCTCTTGGCCGCGGCCAGCGCCGGCGCGTCCCCCTCTTACAACAGGCGGGTGCGGTCCATAGATTGATTTCGACTTAAGGCGTGGCGGAACATTGTCCGGTCGAAATCATCAAAACTTCACGGCCCCTGCGCAGGATTGCCATGGAGATTCGCCTCTAGCTTGCCGCCGAAAGCGCCAAACCGTGCACCCTGAACCCGCAAACCTGCCTAAAATATTGAAGGCACGTGATTTTGTTCACATTGGCGAATTCCACTCCGCCTCAAAACGCGCTAGTGGAGGGGTGGGGGGCATGCGCGAGACCGGAGCCGGCGGTGAGGGTTCGTTGAGTGCCTGTGCGTCGTCCGCCTGTTCGCCGGCCACCCTGGCCGCTGAAGCGTTGTTCGAGGTCTAGATGCTGGAAGCCATACGCAGGGCGATGACGTTGCTGCGCCAGAAGCAAATCCTGCATAAGCTTGGAGTTGTGATCAGCGTCGCGGTCATCGGCATCGCTTGCTATGTGCTCTACCACATGCTGCGCGGCATCGACACGAACGAGGTGATCGAGGCGATCAAGAGCACCGAGCCGCGGCAGATTGCGATGGCCGCGCTGTTCGTCGCCGCGGGCTATTTCACACTGACGTTCTACGATCTGTTCGCCGTGCGCGCGATCGGCCATTCCCACGTGCCCTATCGCATCAATGCGCTCGCGGCTTTCACCAGCTATTCGATCGGCCACAATGTCGGCGCGAGCGTCTTCACCGGCGGCGCGGTGCGCTACCGCATCTATTCGGCTCATGGCCTGAACGCGATCGACGTCGCAAAAATCTGCTTCCTCGCCGGTCTCACCTTCTGGCTCGGCAATGCCGCCGTGCTCGGCCTCGGCATCTCCTATCATCCGGAGGCAGCCGCCTCGATCGACCAGCTTCCGCCCTGGCTGAACCGGACGTTTGCGATGATGATCCTCGCCGCACTGGTCGGCTACGTGGTCTGGGTCTGGACCCAGCCGCGGGCGGTCGGGCGCGGCCCCTGGACCGTGGTGCTGCCGGGCGGCCCGCTGACGCTGCTGCAGATCGCCATCGGCATCATCGATCTCGGCTTCTGCGCGCTCGCGATGTACGTGCTGGTCCCCGACGAACCCAATCTCGGCTTCGTCGTGGTCGCGGTCATCTTCGTCTCGGCGACGTTGCTCGGCTTCGCCAGCCATTCGCCTGGTGGGCTCGGGGTGTTCGACGCCGCCATGCTGGTCGGCCTCTGGCAGATGGACCGCGAGGAACTGCTCGGCGGCATGCTGCTGTTCCGGGTCCTGTATTATCTCTCGCCCTTCGTCATCTCTGTAATCTTGCTGACGTTTCGCGAGGTTATCATCGGCGCTCGATCCAAGCGCCTGCAACAGGCGGCGCTCAAGCTCGATCCAGGCCCACCGCCTGAAGCCGCTTATGTGAGAAAGCGCAGCGACAGCGGCGCCTGATCGGCGCCAAGGGACCGCAAAGGCGAACGCGAAGGCGAACGCAAAGGCAAAAAGGAGAAGCCCGCCCCGATGGCGATCGACGCTCCCTCGTCTCCCACGGTGCAGCCCTGGTCCGACCGGTTGCGGCACTCGACCATCATCCTGATCGCCGCCGCGCTGGCGCTGTCGGTCGTGGTCTCGCTCGGCGAATTGTCGGTGATGCGGGCCGCGACGGTGTTCCTGTGCATCGCAGCCGCCGCGCTGATCCCCTGGCGGCTGCATGATACCGCAGCCTCCCGCGAGGACACCCGCCGCGTCAATCCGGTCGAGAGCGCGGCAGTGGCCGCGGTCGTCGCCGGCATGCCGGATCCGGCCGTGCTGCTCGACCGCGCCGGCCGCGTCATCCATCTCAATGCCGCCGCCGCCCAGCTCGCGCCGGCGCTGCGCAAGAACGAGCTCGCCCAGTTCGCGCTGCGCTCGCCGGAGATCATCACGGCGCTGCGCGAGTCCATTGCGACCACCGAGCCGCGGCGCGCGACCTATCTCGATCATGTCCCGGTCGATCGCTGGATGGAGCTGATGATCACGCCGGTGCCGGTGCCGACCAATTTCGGCGGCGCCGACAAATGCATGCTGATGACCTTCCACGACCAGACGCCGCTGCGCCGGGTCGAGGAGATGCGCGCCGACTTCGTCGCCAATGCCAGCCACGAATTGCGCACGCCGCTGGCCGCGCTCTCCGGCTTCATCGACACGCTGCAGGGCCAGGCCAAGGACGATCCCAAGGCCCGTGAGCGCTTCCTCGGCATCATGCACAATCAGGCCACCCGCATGGCGCGCCTGATCGACGATTTGCTGTCGCTGTCGCGGGTGGAATTGTCGGCCCATGTCAGGCCGGATACCCTGGTCGACCTGCTGCCGATCATCTTCCAGGTCGCCGACGGGCTGGAGCCGCTGGCCCGGGAACGCCAGGTCGAGGTCGAGACCCATCTGCCTGAGACCCCGGTGATGATCGCGGGCGACCGCGAGGAGCTGCTGCGCCTGTTCGAAAACCTGATCGAGAACGCGCTCAAATACGGCGCCTCCGGTGGCCGCGTCATCGTGTCGCTGAACGCGACGCCGGCGATTGATGGAACTCAGGAAATCCGGGTCATGGTGCGCGATTTCGGCCCCGGCATCGCGCCCGAGCATCTGCCGCGCCTGACCGAGCGGTTCTACCGGGTGGACGTCGGCGACAGCCGCTCGCAGGGTGGAACCGGATTGGGATTATCGCTGGTGAAACATATTCTTAACCGTCACCGCGGCCGTCTTTTGATCGAAAGCGTGCCCAAGCAGGGCGCCACTTTTACCGCCTGTTTTCCCCAGGCTAAGACTTTAGTTTAGACCAAAAAACCAAGCGATTTCAGTCGCTTGACGGTGTCATCCGACTGTCACGAAACCTTCGTAAAAGCACAGCCGACCGCTCCTAAAGGGGCGGCGCGGGGAGCGCGATCGGGCGCTGATGGCGCTTCGCTCCCCTGTATGGAGACCAGCATGAATTTCATCAAAACGATCGTCGCTGCTGGCTTGGTCGCCGCAACGACGACGGCGGCCTTTGCTGCCGACATTACCGGTGCCGGCGCGACCTTCCCGTTCCCGATCTATTCGAAGTGGGCTGACGCCTACAAGAAGGAGACCGGCAACGGCCTGAACTACCAGTCGATCGGGTCCGGCGGCGGCATCAAGCAGATCCAGGCCAAGACCGTGACCTTCGGCGCCAGCGATGCGCCGCTCAAGGCCGAGCAGCTCGAGAAGGACGGCCTCGCGCAGTGGCCGATGGTGATGGGCGCCATCGTTCCCGTCGTCAACCTTGAGGGCGTCAAGCCCGGCGAGTTGGTGTTCAACGGCGAGACCCTTGCCAACATCTATCTCGGCAAGATCACCAAGTGGGACGACGCCGCGATCAAGAAGCTCAATCCGAACGTGAAGCTGCCGTCGGACGCGATTACCGTGGTCCGCCGCTCGGACGGTTCGGGCACCACCTTCAACTTCACCAACTACCTCTCCAAGGCCAGCGCGGACTGGAAGAGCAAGGTCGGCGAGGGCACCGCCGTCGAGTGGCCGGTTGGCGTCGGCGCCAAGGGCAACGAAGGCGTGTCGGGCAACATCAGCCAGACCAAGAACTCGATCGGTTACGTCGAGTACGCCTATGCCAAGCAGAACAAGCTGACCTACACCGGCCTCATCAACAAGGCTGGCAAGTCGGTGCAGCCGACCGTCGAAGCCTTCCAGGCGGCCGCTTCCAACGCCGACTGGGCCAAGGCTCCCGGCTACTACGTCATCTTGACCGACCAGCCCGGCGACAAGTCCTGGCCGATCACGGCTGCGACCTTCATCCTCATGCACAAGGAAGCCACCGACAAGGCGGCCTCGCAGGAAGCCATCAAGTTCTTCCGCTGGGCCTTCAAGAACGGCGGCAAGGCGGCTGAAGAGCTCGACTACATCCCGATGCCCGACAGCGTCGTCCAGCTGATCGAGAAGACCTGGGCTGCCGAGATCAAGAGCTAAGCTCTTTCTCTCCGGACGCGCTGCGGCCTCCAACGGCCGCATCGCGGACCGCACGACTTTTCGGCCCGGATCAGCATCGCGCTGCGTCCGGGGCGCGAAACCGACAACAAGCGTATACAAACGGGTACAGGGGATCGGCGTGGCAGAGATGGCCGTTCAGAGCGATATCGTCGACGACGCCGGACCATATGATCGCGCCAAGGCCTTGAGCGCGTTCAAGCTCGGCGATGTCACCTTCTACTGGATCACGCGGCTCAGCGCGATCTCGGTGCTCCTCATTCTCGGCGGCATCATTCTGTCGCTGATCGTCGGCGCCTTCCCGGCGATGAAGGAATACGGCTTCGCGTTCCTGTGGACCCAGCGTTGGGCGCCGTCGGCCGATCCGCCCGTGCTCGGTGCGCTCGGACCGATGTACGGCACGCTCGTCACCTCCTTCATCGCGATGCTGATCGCCATTCCGGTCGGTCTCGGCATTGCGATCTTCCTCACCGAGCTCTGCCCGCAATGGCTGCGCCGGCCGATCGGCATGGCGATCGAGCTCCTCGCCGGCATTCCCTCGATCATCTACGGCATGTGGGGCTTCTTCGTGTTGGGTCCGTTCCTGGCCAACACCTTCCAGCCCTTCATGATCAAGATTTTTGACGGCGTTCCCGTGCTGGGCGCGATCTTCGCTGGTCCGCCGTCCTATCTCAGCCTGTTCAACGCCGCACTGATCCTCGCGATCATGGTGCTGCCCTTCATCACCTCAATCTCGGTCGACGTGTTCAAGACTGTGCCGCCGGTGCTGAAAGAGGCCGCCTATGGCGTCGGCTGCACCACCTGGGAGGTCGTTCGCAGCGTGGTGATCCCCTACACCCGCGTCGGCATCATCGGCGGCGTCATGCTGGCGCTGGGCCGCGCGCTCGGCGAGACCATGGCGGTGACCTTCATCATCGGCAACTCGTTCCGCATCTCGTCATCGATCTTCTCGCCGGGCACTACGATCTCGGCGGCGATCGCATCCGAATTCGCCGAGAGCGACGGCCTGCACCAATCCGGCCTGATCCTGCTCGGCCTGCTGCTGTTCGTGCTGACGTTCTTCGTGCTCGCAGGCGCCAGGCTGATGCTGATGCGTCTGGAAAAGAAGGCGGGGAACTGACATGAACCCGATTTACGCACGCCGCCGCCGCAAGGACATCGTGATCCGCGGGCTTTGCTTTGGTGCCGCCGCCTTCGGCGTCACCTGGCTCGCGCTGATCCTGATCACGCTGCTCTACAACGGCGTGGCAGGTCTCAACCTCGATCTGTTCGTCACGGACACGCCGCCTCCGGGCTCGACTGAAGGCGGCCTGCGCAACGCCATCGTCGGCTCGCTGATCATGACCGTGATCGGCGTCGGCATCGGCGCGCCGCTCGGCCTGTTCGCCGGCACCTACCTCGCCGAGTACGGCCGCAACGACAAGCTGACCTCGGTGATCCGCTTCATCAACGACATCCTGCTGTCGGCGCCCTCGATCATCATCGGCCTCTTCATCTACGGCGCGGTGGTGGTGCCGATGCGCGGCTTCTCGGCGATCGCAGGCTCGCTCGCGCTCGCCGTCATCGTGATCCCGGTGGTGCTGCGCACGACCGAGGACATGCTGCTGCTGGTGCCGAACGCGCTGCGTGAGGCGGCGTCCGCCCTTGGCCTGCCGCGCTCGTTGGTGATCAAGCGGATCGCCTATCGTGCCGCGCGCTCCGGTCTCATCACCGGCGTGCTGCTCGCCACCGCCCGCGTCGCCGGCGAAACCGCGCCGCTGCTCTTCACCGCGCTGTCGAACCAGTTTTTCAGCCTCGGCCTGAACAAGACTATGGCGAACCTGCCGGTCACCATCAACAACTTCGTCCAGAGCCCCTATGCTTATTGGAAGCAGCTCGCCTGGAGCGGCGCGCTGCTGATTACGCTGACCGTGCTTGCCCTGAACATTGGCGCGCGCATTCTTGGCGCCGAGAGGACCGCAAAATGAGTGATCTTTCCGTATCGATGAGCGCGGCCGGTGGACTGCCGCAGGCGCCGGTTCTGCCGGAGGCGCCCGCCAAGGTGACGGTGCGCAACCTCAACTTCTATTACGGCGAGCACCACGCGCTGAAGAACATCAATCTGGCGCTCGGCACCAACCGCGTTACGGCCTTCATCGGCCCGTCGGGCTGCGGCAAGTCGACCCTGCTGCGTATCTTCAACCGGATGTACGACCTCTATCCGGGCCAGCGCGTCACCGGTCAGCTGATGCTCGACCAGACCAACATCCTCGACCCCAGGCTCGACCTCAATTTGCTGCGCGCCCGCGTCGGCATGGTGTTCCAGAAGCCGACGCCGTTCCCGATGACGATCTACGAGAATATCGCGTTCGGCATCCGTCTCTACGAGAAGATCTCGAAATCGGAGATGGACGACCGCGTCGAGAAGGCGCTGCGCGGCGGCGCGCTGTGGAACGAGGTCAAGGACAAGCTCAACGCCTCCGGCCTGTCGCTCTCCGGCGGCCAGCAGCAACGCCTCTGCATCGCCCGCACGGTCGCGGTGCGGCCCGAGGTGATCCTGTTCGACGAGCCCTGCTCGGCGCTGGACCCGATCTCGACCGCCAAGGTTGAGGAGCTGATCCAGGAGCTGTCCGAGAACTACACGATCGCGATCGTGACCCACAACATGCAGCAGGCGGCGCGCGTCTCCGACAAGACCGCCTTTATGTATCTCGGCGAGTTGATCGAGTTCGACGACACCAGCAAGATCTTCACGTCGCCGACCGACCGGCGTACGCAGGATTACATTACCGGCCGGTTCGGCTGAGGAGACGGGACATGGGTTCTGAACATACCGCAAAGGCCTTCGACACCGACCTCCAGGAACTCACTCGCCTGGTCGCCGAGATGGGCGGCATCGCCGAGCGCATGATCGTCGATTCCGTCGACGCGCTGATCCGCCGCGACGTCGCGCTCGGCCAGCGCGTCGTCACCATCGACGCCGAGCTCGACGCGCTCCAGAAGAAGATCGAGGAGCGCGCCGTGCTCACGATCGCCCGCCGCCAGCCGATGGCGGTGGACTTGCGCGAAATCGTCGGCGCCATGCGCGTCGCGACCGATCTCGAGCGCATCGGCGACCTCGCCAAGAACATGGGCAAGCGCGTCGCGGCGCTGGAGACGGATTTCCATCCGCTCAAGCTGTTCCGCGGCCTCGAGCACATGACCGACCTCGTACAGCAGCAGGTCAAGTCGGTGCTGGACGCCTATGCCGCGCATGATCTGCCGGCGGCGATGGCGGTGTGGAAGGGCGACGAGGAAGTCGACGCCATCTGCACCTCGCTGTTCCGCGAACTCCTCACCTACATGATGGAGGATCCGCGCAACATCTCGTTCTGCATCCATCTGATGTTCTGCGCCAAGAACATCGAGCGGATCGGCGACCACGCCACCAACATTGCCGAGACCGTGTTCTACATGATCGAAGGCCAGGCCATCACCGACAAGCGACCGAAGGGCGACATGACGACCTTCGCTACGACGGTCCCCAATACTTGAAATACTTGAATCCTTAAGGAGCGACGACCCCATGGGCGCACGCATTATGGTGGTTGAGGACGAGGAAGCTCTGACCGAGCTTCTCCGCTACAACCTCGAAGGCGACGGCTATGACGTCGAGACGGTGATGCGCGGCGACGACGCCGACACCCGCCTCAAGGAGCACATCCCCGATCTGATCGTGCTCGACTGGATGCTGCCGGGCCTGTCAGGCATCGAGCTGTGTCGCCGGCTGCGCGCGAGGTCCGACACCAAGCAGCTGCCGATCATCATGCTCACCGCGCGTGGCGAGGAGAGCGAGCGGGTGCGGGGCCTTGCGACCGGCGCCGACGATTACATCGTCAAGCCGTTCTCGGTGCCCGAGCTGCTGGCGCGCGTGAAGGGCCTGCTGCGGCGGGC
This sequence comes from Bradyrhizobium diazoefficiens, assembly GCF_016616885.1. NCBI lineage: Bacteria > Pseudomonadati > Pseudomonadota > Alphaproteobacteria > Hyphomicrobiales > Nitrobacteraceae > Bradyrhizobium > Bradyrhizobium diazoefficiens. The sequence continues at coordinate 756,669 of NZ_CP067102.1, forward strand.
GAGCCCCGAGCGGCTCGCTACCGTTTTGGCTTTCGGCGACATCGAGCTCGACCGCGAAAAGCGCCGCGTGGCGCGCTCGGGCCGGCCGATCGATCTCGGCCCGACCGAATATCGCCTGCTGGAGTTCTTCCTGGAGCACCCCGGCCGCGTGTTCTCGCGTGAGCAGCTGCTCGACAGCGTCTGGGGCCGCGACATCTATATCGACGAGCGCACTGTCGACGTCCATATCGGCCGTTTGCGCAAGCTGCTCAATCTCGGCCGCGAGCAGGACCCGATCCGCACCGTCCGCGGCGCGGGTTATGCGCTCGATGATCGATTCGCGAAGGCCGAGCAGGCGTAGTTGATTTAGCGAGCTATTGCCGCAACATCGGTGTCGTCCCGGACAAGCGTAAGCGTAGATCCGGGACCCATAACCACAGGACTTGTTGCGTGAAAAAGGTAGCTCCGAGTCCCCGTAACCACATCTTGCGGCGGTTGTGGGTCCCGGATCTGCGCGCGCTGTTGGCGCGCTTGTCCGGGACGACATCGGACGTGTTGAGCCGTCATCATGTAACGGATGCAATCAGCCAGATCAGCTAACTCAGCGCGGGCCCGGCTTCGCCGGCGCACGCCTGCGATCCGCTGCCGGCTGATACGCCACCCGTGAGTGCTGCGCGCAGTAGGGCAGCCCGGAGAGCGCCTTGCCGCCGCAGAAGAAGAAATCCGGGCTCGAGGGATCGCCGACCGGCCAGTGGCAGGTCGCCTCGTTCAATTCGAGCAGCGACAGCCGCTGGCTCATCGGCACCACGTTGTCGTAGGTGACCGGTTCAGCCTCGACCTCGACCTCGAAGGCCTGCGCCAGCGCGGTGTTGCCGCGCGCGATGGGCCTGCTCACCCGCATCATGTGCTGCGCGGGACGTGCCTTGCGCGGCCGCGGAGCTGCCGAAGACGGGCTCTTGGCGCGGCCGGACAGGCCGAGCCTGTGCACCTTGCCGATCACGGCGTTGCGGGTGACATTTCCAAGCTCAGCGGCGATCTGGCTGGCCGAAAGTCCGGCCTCCCAGAGCTTTTTCAGCTGCTCGACGCGATCATCCGACCAGGTCAAAACGGTCATTGCACCCTTTCCTTCGTCGCGCGCCTACCATCCTGGGGCCGCACAACGAATGCCTAAGCCTCGAAAAACCCGTGCCGCCAGAATCCCTTAAGGCTCGCCGGGCGCAATGAGACGCCCGAACGTTTACGCCGGTACATGAGGACTCTTGGGATCAGAACCGCTGCACGAGATGTCGTATCTGACAAGCCAAACGCTACAATATGGCGTGAGTCACGCGCAAGAGTCCGCCGACTCGCTTCCACATGTTCCGTGGCCAAAACTCCGCAAATCTGGCACCGCAAGACTACGGAATCAGCGTTTCGCGGGGCTTTCCGGGCGGCATTGACACTCGTGGCGCCAAGCATAAGATAGTCACGCGTGCCGCCCTTAAAAGGCGGCACGTTTCGTTTTCCGGACCAATGATGCGCTGCGCAACGCACGTTCAGGCCGTCCGAAACATCCAAAGAGATCATCATGGCCAACAGCGTAGCGCCGCATTTGCTCCCCGTTTTCGCCAGGACCGACATCGGTTTTGAGCGCGGTGAAGGCGTCTGGTTGATCGCAACCAATGGCGATCGCTATCTCGATTTCACTTCGGGCGTGGCGGTGAATGCGCTCGGCCATGCCCATCCCGCGCTGGTGAAAGCCCTTCAGGAGCAGGCCACAAAACTCTGGCACATGTCGAACCTGTTCCAGAGCCCGGACGGCGAGAAGCTTGCCGCGCGCCTGTGCAACGAGAGTTTTGCGGACTTGGTGTTCTTCTGCAATTCCGGCGCCGAGGCGCTGGAGGGCGTGATCAAGCTGGTCCGCCACCATCACTTCTCCAAGGGGCATCCGGAGCGCTATCGCATCATCACCTTCGAAGGTGCCTTCCACGGCCGCACGCTGGCGACGCTGGCTGCGACTGGCTCTGCAAAATATCTCGAAGGCTTTGGTCCGCCGATGGACGGCTTCGACCAGATCCCGCATGGCGACATCGAGGCCGTGAAGAAGGCGATCGGTCCGCAGACCGCCGGCATCCTGATCGAGCCGATCCAGGGCGAAGGCGGCGTGCGCTCGGCGACGCCTTCTTTCCTCAAGGCGTTGCGCCAGCTCTGCGACGAGAAGGGCCTGCTGCTCGCCTTCGACGAGGTGCAGACCGGCATGGGCCGCACCGGCGATCTCTTCGCCCATCGCCGCACCGGCGTCACGCCTGACGTGATGTCGCTGGCGAAGGCGCTCGGCGGCGGCTTCCCGATCGGCGCGGTGCTGGCGACCGCGGACGCGGCCTCCGGCATGGGGCCCGGCTCGCACGGCTCGACCTTTGGCGGCAATCCGCTGGCGATCTCGGCTGCGAACGCCGTGCTCGACGTCATGCTCAAGCCCGGCTTCTTCGACCACGTGCAAAAGATGTCGCTGCTGCTCAAGCAGAAGCTCGCCTCGGTGATCGACCGCCATTCCGATGTCGTCAGCGAGGTCCGCGGCGAGGGGCTCCTGATCGGCATCAAGGCCGTGGTGCCGTCGGGTGACCTGGTCGCAGCGCTGCGCAACGAAAAGCTGCTCACCGTCGGCGCCGGCGACAATGTCGTGCGCTTCCTGCCGCCCTTGATCGTCACCGAAGCCGAGATCGAGGACAGCGTCGGACGGCTCGAACGCGCCTGCGCTGCGCTGTCCGGTAGCAAGCGGGCGGCAAGCTGATGAGCAAGGGTCCCAAGCACTTTCTCGATATCAACGAGCTGCCGCTGTCGGAGCTCAAGAACATGCTCGCGGCCTCCTCCGCCATGAAGGCGAAGCAGAAGGCGCATCAGCCGGTCAGGCCGCTCGAAGGCAAGACGCTGGCGATGATCTTCGAGCGTCCGTCGACCCGAACCCGCGTGTCGTTCGATGTCGCCATGCGCCAGCTCGGCGGCGAGCCCATCATGCTTACCGGCGCCGAGATGCAGCTCGGCCGCGGCGAGACCATTGCTGATACCGCGCGCGTGCTGTCGCGCTATGTTGACGCCATCATGATCCGCATCCTCAATCACGAGGCGCTGCTGGAGCTCGCGGCGAACGCGACCGTGCCCGTCATCAATGGCCTGACGCGGCGGTCGCATCCCTGCCAGGTGATGGCCGACCTCATGACCTTTGAGGAACATCGCGGCCCGATCGAGGGCAAGACGGTGGCCTGGACCGGCGACGACAACAACGTGCTGGCGTCCTGGGCGCACGCGGCCGAGCGCTTCAAGTTCCAGCTCAATGTCGCAACCCCGCCGGAGCTCGCTCCGAAGAAGGTGATGCGCGATTTCATCAAGGCCAACGGCGCGCCGATCATGCTCGGCACCGATCCCGAGGCCGCCGTGAAGGGTGCCGATTGCGTCGTCACCGACACCTGGGTGTCGATGGGCGACAAGGAAGGCGAGCACCGTCACAACGTGCTCAAGCCCTACCAGGTCAATTCGAAGCTGATGTCGCTGGCGAAGCCCGACGCGCTGTTCATGCACTGCCTGCCGGCCCATCGCGGCGAGGAGGTCACCGACGACGTGATCGACGGCCCGCAATCGGTCGTGTTCGACGAGGCCGAAAATCGCCTGCACGCGCAGAAGGGCATTTTGGCCTGGTGTTTTGACGCGGTGAAGTAGGTTCGGCACGGTGTTGGTGTCGTCCTGGCTTTCCGCCAGGACGACACTGAGTTTGTGCTTCATTCGTGCGGTCTAACGCACGTCCGAGGTGCCCTCGTACCCCCTTCCATTTCCACTCTCCGACCCCAGATAAAGCGCCATGGTTTTCCAATCCCCTGACATGAAAACCGGGCCCGAAGGCCCGGTTCGCGCGCCATCCGCGGTTCCCATTGACGACGCCGTGCTGCCTTACGAGGTCGACGCGCTCGATGTGCGCGGGCGGCTGGTGCGGCTCGGCCCCGCACTCGATGAGATCCTGACCAAGCACGATTATCCCGCGCCCGTGGGCAAGCTGCTCGGCGAGGCCATCGTGCTGACGACGCTGCTCGGCTCGGCGCTGAAATTCGAGGGCCGCTTCATCCTGCAGGCCCAGACCGACGGGCCGGTGTCGTTTCTGGTGGTGGACTATCAGGCGCCGGATCGCCTGCGCGCCTATGCACGCTTTGACGCCGAGCGCCTCGGTGACGCCAAGGATGCTGGCATGCATTCGGGTGCGTTGCTCGGCCGCGGCCATCTCGCCATGACCATCGATCAGGGGCCCGATATGAGCCGCTACCAGGGTCTGGTCGCGCTCGACGGCGGCAGCCTGGAAGACGCCGCCCACGAATATTTCCAGCGCTCCGAGCAGATCCCGACGCGCGTGCGCCTCGCGGTCGGCGAGGAGTGGCGCAGTAGCGACGGTGGCAAGCATCGCTGGCGCGCCGGTGGCATGCTGATGCAGTTTTTGCCGAAGGCGCCGGAGCGCGCGCGGCAGGCCGATCTGCATCCCGGTGACGCGCCCGATGGCGTCGAGGTGCACAGTGTTGCTGAAGACGATGCCTGGGTCGAGGCGCGCTCGTTGATCGAGACGGTCGAGGACGTCGAGCTGATTGATCCCGATCTCTCCGGCGAGCGGCTGCTCTATCGCCTCTTCCACGAGCGCGGCGTGCGCGTGTTCAATCCGCTTGTCCTGAAAGCGCAATGCTCCTGCTCGCGCGACGCGGTTGCGTCGATGCTGAAGAGCTTCTCGCCGGACGATCGTTCGGCGATGGTCAAGGACGACAAGGTCGTCGTGACCTGCGAGTTCTGCTCATCGGTGTACGAGTTCACGCCGGATGAGGCGGGAGTGGAGGACGCGTAGCACCGCCATAACCCGCGCTAATTCAGCACCCGCTTGTTATCCGGGCTGTCGAGCGAGAACGTCGGCACGTCGATCTCGAAACGTTCGCCGCTTGCGCTGACCATCTGGTAGCGGCCGGTCATGAAGCCGGAGGCCGTCGAGAGGGGCACGCCGGAGGTGTATTCGAAGCGCTCGCCGGGGGCCAGGGTCGGCTGCTCGCCGACCACGCCTTCGCCCTTGACCTCCTGCTGCCGGCCGGAGGCGTCGGTGATGATCCAGTGCCGCGTCTTGAGCTGCACGGTCTCGTCACCCGAATTGGTGATGACGATGGTGTAGGACCAGAAATAGCGCGAGCGGTCGGCCGACGACTGCTCCGGAACAAAGTTCGGCTCGACGGTCACTTCGATCTGGCGGGTCACGGCGCGGTACATGGCCGTCATCATAACGAAAACCCCGCCGGGAACCAAACGCCGCAGGTGGCCCTGGCGACATCGTCCCGCCAGAATTCACGAAGAAGTAGACCCCAATGTGATCCGGCCGCTTTGCGAGGCGGCGACTGGACCGATACACTCCTTTGAACGTCGCGATTTGCGGAAGGGTTTTTGGGCCCCGATGACCATTGCCGATCAAGTGACGGGATCGACGATCGCGGGAACCGCGGGGGCCAAACCTGCGGAGGCCAAAGCCGTGGCAGCGAAGCCGCGTGCGCCGGCGATCACGCTGCCCGCCATCGGCGAGCGCGAGCTCAGGCTCGACCTGTTCCGCGGGCTGGCGCTGTGGCTGATCTTCATCGACCATTTGCCGCCGAATCTTCTGACCTGGTTCACGATCCGCAATTACGGCTTCAGCGACGCCACTGAGATATTCATCTTCATCTCCGGATACACCGCCGCCTTCGTCTATGGCCGCGCCATGCTGGAGAGCGGCTTCGTCATTGCCACCGCGCGCATCCTGCGCCGGGTCTGGCAGATCTATGTCGCCCACGTCTTCCTGTTCACGATCTTCCTTGCCGAGATCTCCTACGTCGCGACCAGCTTCGAGAACCCGCTCTACACCGAAGAGATGGGGATCATGGATTTCCTCAAGCAGCCCGACGTCACCATTGTGCAGGCGCTGCTCTTGCGCTTCCGGCCCGTCAACATGGACGTGCTGCCGCTGTATATCGTCTTGATGCTGGCGCTGCCGCTGATCCTGTGGTCGATGAAGTGGCGGCCCGACGTCACGCTCGCGCTCTCGACCATCCTCTATGCGGTGACCTGGGATTTCGATCTCTACTTCTCGGCCTATCCGAACGGCTTCTGGGCGTTCAATCCGCTGGCCTGGCAATTGCTCTTCGTGTTCGGGGCCTGGTGCGCGCTCGGAGGTGCGCGACGCATGTCGCGCATTCTGGCATCACCGGTGACGATGTGGATCTCGATCGCCTATCTCGTCGCTGCGTTCTACGTGACGCTGACCTGGTACGTGCCGCAGCTCTCGCAATTCATGCCGAAGCGGATCGAGCAGTGGATGTATCCGATCGACAAGACCGACCTCGACGTGCTGCGCTTCACGCATTTCCTGGCACTGGCCGCGCTCACTGTGCGCTTCCTGCCGCGGGAGTGGCCGGGCCTGAAATCGCCGTGGTTGCGGCCGCTGATCCTGTGCGGGCAGCACTCCCTGGAGATCTTCTGCCTCGGCGTCTTCCTGGCCTTTGCCGGCCATTTCATCCTGGCCGAGGTCTCCGGCGGCCCCGGCATGCATGCGCTAATTAGTCTCTCCGGAATCCTGATCATGTGGGGCGTTGCCTGGGTGATTTCGTGGTACAAGCGCGTAGCTGACAAGAGCGGTGCGAAAACCAAAAACGCCGTCGGCAACGCCGATCTGGCGGGAGGGGGCTGATGAAGGCGAAGGTTCTCCTGAGCCTGATCCTGCTATGCGGTAGCCTCGCCGCGCCTTTGGCGCGCGCGGACGATGCCGTGCCTGCCGCGCCCGCAGCCTGCGAATTACCGCCCTATCTGCTCGCCACCGACAGCCAGCTCCACAAGGTCGCGGAGACCGTCAAATCAGGCAAGCCGCTCGAGATCCTCGTCATCGGCAGCCGCTCCACCACCATTCCATCCTCGGAGGACAGCTCTTATCCGGCGCGCATGCAGGCCATTTTGAAGGAAAAGCTGCCGCCTTCCGAGACCGTGCACGTATCCGTAGAAATACAGAGCAAGAAGACTGCGGGGGAAGCCGCCGGAACCTTCGTTAAGCTGATGGAAGCAAAAACACCTACTTTGGTCATCTGGCAGACCGGGACCGTGGATGCTATCCGCTCCATCGATCCCGATGATTTCCGCGGCGCCGTGACCGAAGGGGTCGCTGCGCTGCAAAATGCAGGGGCCGACGTCGTCTTGATGAATTTGCAGTACAGCCCGCGTACCGAAACCATGATCTCGGCACCGCCTTATCTCGATAATATGCGGGTGGTGGCGCAGGAGCATGACATCCCGCTGTTCGACCGTTTCGCAATGATGCGGCAGTGGAATGATCAGGGTCAGTTCGACCTGTTCAGCCCCTCCCGCGGCCCTGAGCTCGCGAAACAGGTCCATGATTGCATCGGCCGGGCGTTGGCGCAGTTCGTGATCGACGCTGCCCATCTGGGGCCGGGCCAGCAGCAAAATTGAGGTCTAGCGTTAATGAGTTCTCTCCGCCCTTTTGGCCTGTCGACATGGCTGGTCGTGCCCGCAGCGGCGGCGCTGCTGATGCTGACGCCTGTGGTGCAGGCACCTGCTCACGCTCAAGCCGCCCAAGCGACACCCGCCCCGCCGCAGGCCGCTAATCCCGCACCGGCATCACCATCCCAGACGACCGTCGCCGCGACGTCGCCCGCCGAACAGCGCGGGCTCACCTCGCGCGCCATCGACAAGGTGAAGCAGGTCGCGAAATCCGCCACCGACATTTTCAGCCGCGTGCCGTGTCACGCGCCGAAGGGCGGCTCGAAGGCGATGGGCTCGCTGCCGCATGTCGCCAACAAGCTCGTCGCCGGCCAGCCCGTCGTGATCGTCGCATTCGGCTCGTCGTCGACGGCGGGCTACGGCGCGAGCTCGCCGGACTTCAACTATCCGAACCGTCTCGCCGCGCAGCTGCGCCGGCAGTATCCCACCGCCAACATCACCGTCATCAATGCCGGTGTCGGCGGCGAGGACGCGCCCGAGATGATGAAGCGCCTCCAGACGGAGGTGATCGACGTGCATCCGGATCTCGTGATCTGGCAGGTCGGCACCAACGCCGTGCTGCGCAATCTCGATCCCGGCGAGACCGCCAGGATAGTCGAGGACGGCATCACCCGCATCCAGGCCGCCGGCGATGCCGACATCGTGCTGGTCGACCCGCAATATTCACCGCGCGTCACCGAGCGTCCCGAAAGCGCAAGCAAGATGGTGAAGCTGCTCGGCAAGGTCGCCGAGCTTCGTCACGTCGGCATCTTCCCGCGTTTCGAGGTGATGCGCGACTGGCACGAGAAGCAGTCGCTCCCGGTCGAGAGCTTTGTCATCGCCGACGGCCTGCACATGAACGATTGGGGCTATGCCTGCTTCGCCCAGCTGCTCGGCGACGACATCATCCGCTCCGTCGGCCAGGTCAAGCTCGGCGTGAACGTGCCCGCGGACGTGCGGACGTACCGGCCGATGTAGAAGCGAATAGGGAATGGCGAGTAGGCGAATAGGGCTCGATCTATTCGCCACTCACTATTCGCCATTCGCCTGTTACGCCTTCTCCAACGCCGCGGTCAGATCCTCGAGCAGATCATCGGCATGCTCGAGCCCGGCCGAGAAGCGGATAAAGCCTTCGCCGATCCCGAGCGCGGCACGGTCCTCCGGCTTCAGGCGCTGATGCGTCGTCGTGGCCGGATGCGTCACCAGGCTCTTGGCATCGCCGAGATTGTTCGAGATTTTTGCAAGCTTGAGCTCGTTGAGCACGCGGAACGCAGCCGCCTTGCCGCCCTTGACCTCGAAGCCGACCAGCGTCGAGCCGCCGCGCATCTGCTTCTTCACCAGCGCCGCCTGCGGATGATCGGCGCGGCCGGGATAGACCAGTCGCGCAATCTTGGGATGGCTCGCCAGCACGTCGGCGATGCGCGCCGCGGTGTCGGTCTGCGCACGCACGCGCACGCCGAGCGTCTCCAGGCCCTTGAGCAGGACCCAGGCGTTGAACGGCGAGATCGACGGGCCGGTCTGGCGCATGAAATTGTGGATGTGCTCGGCGATGAAGGCTTCCGAGGACAGGATGATGCCGCCGAGGCAGCGGCCCTGGCCGTCGATGTGCTTGGTCGCGGAATACACCACGACGTCGGCGCCGAGGGCGAGCGGACTCTGCCAGATCGGGGTTGCGAACACGTTGTCGACGACGAGCCGTGCGCCGCCGCCGTGCGCGATCTCGGCGATCCCGGGAATGTCGAGCACGTCGAGCGTCGGATTGGTCGGGCTCTCCAGGAAGAACGTCTTGGTGTTGGGCTTGAGCGCACGCTGCCACTGGTCGAGATCGGCTCCGTCAACCAGCGTGGTCTCGATGCCGTAGCGCGGCAGCAGGTCCTGAATGACATAGAGGCACGAGCCGAACAGCGCGCGAGACGCGACGACGTGATCGCCGGCCTTCAGCGGCGCCAGGATCGCGGTCGTCACCGCGGCCATGCCGGTCGCCGCCGAGCGTGCGGCTTCGGCGCCTTCGAGTTCGATCATGCGGCGCTCGAACATCGCGATCGTCGGGTTCGAGTAGCGCGAGTAGATGAAGCCGGGGTCCTCGCCCTTGAACCGCGCCTCGCACTCCTCGGCGCTGTTGTAGACATAGCCCTGGGTCAGAAACAGCGCCTCCGACGTCTCGCCATATTGCGAGCGCAGGGTGCCGGAATGGACCAGGCGGGTTTCGGGACGGTAGTGCGTGGTGGACGCCGGGGACTTCGACATAGGATCTCCTCTGCGTGACCATCGAAAATGGTCACAAAAAAACCGGCCTGGAAATATCCACGGGCCGGGATCACAGAGGTCCCCGGCCTGTTTAGCGACTTATTTAACGTGGCTGCAAGCCGGCCGGCTCAAATCACCACGGGATAAGTGATGCTCATATTCCGCAATGGCCTTTCCGTCAAGGCGTCCATCGGATAGCCGTAAAAGGCTCGTATTTCCGGCATGTCCGGATGCGCTTGCCCCCTGATGAGGACCCCCGGTTGAGTTTCACGATCGCCGCCGACGCCAATGGTATCCTGCCCGACCGCATGATCGCGGCGATGGCGGAGGCAGGCCTCATCCTGCCCGCATACGATTTCGTCGAAAGTCAGATCCAGCCGGCGAGCCTCGATTTGCGCCTCGGCGACATCGCCTATCGCGTACGCGCGAGCTTCCTGCCGGGCCCTGGCGCCACCGTCGCCGAGCGCATCGACCAGTTGAAGCTGCACGAGTTCAGCCTCGCCGACGGCGCGGTGCTGGAGACCAACTGCGTCTATATCGTGCCGCTGCTGGAAAGCCTCGCGCTGCCGCCGGAGATCGTCGCGGCAGCCAATCCGAAAAGCTCGACCGGTCGGCTCGACGTCTTCACCCGCGTGATCGCCGACGGCACCCGCCGCTTCGACATGATCGGTGCCGGCTATCACGGCCCGCTCTATGCCGAGATCAGCCCGAAGACATTTCCGGTGCTGGTGCGCGAAGGCTCGCGCCTGTCGCAGGTGCGCTTCCGCACCGGTGATGCCATCCTCAATGCCGACGAACTCGATGCGCTGCATGGCGCCGAGCGTCTCGTCGATATCGACGATGCCGATCTCGCCGGCGGCGTCGCCGTCTCCGTCGATCTCTCCGGCGAGAAGGGCTCGGGCTTCGTCGGCTACCGCGCCAAGCGCCACACAGGTGTGGTCGATGTCGATCGCCGCTCCGGCTATGCGGTGGAAGATTTCTGGGAGCCGATCTCGGCCCGTCCCGACGGCAGCCTGATCCTCGATCCCGGTGAGTTCTATATCCTCGCCTCCAAGGAAGCCGTGCAGGTGCCGCCCGATTACGCCGCGGAGATGGTGCCGTTCGATCCCTTGGTCGGCGAATTCCGCGTGCACTATGCCGGATTCTTCGATCCCGGCTTCGGCTATGCCGGCGCCGGCGGCCAAGGCGCGCGCGCCGTGCTGGAGGTGCGCTCGCGCGAGGTGCCGTTCATCCTCGAGCACGGCCAGATCGTCGGCCGTCTCGTCTATGAGAAGATGCTCGCCCGCCCCGACGCCATGTACGGCCAGCGCATCGGCTCCAACTACCAGGCGCAGGGGTTGAAGCTGAGCAAGCATTTCCGGGTGTAGGTAGCCGCCACACCCCAAGCTGTCATTCCCCGCGAAGGCGGGGAGTCCGGTACGCCGCGGCTTCTCGATTCGATCACGATCGTCTCTGGAATACTGGATCGCCCGGTCTTCGCCGGGCGATGACAGCGAATGAGTGCCCCGTTGCGTCGCCTCACGGCCGATGACACACTCCCGCAAAACAACAAGCCGGGGAGCGAACATGACCGCAGCGGACACCGCGCAGGACGTGCAATGGAAACGCTGGCGCGCGGTCGCCGACCTCTATCACGCTTACTTCACCGGCCTCATCCTCACCGTGGTCACGCGGCGCGGCACGGCGGGTGCCGCTGAGTTCGTCTTTCGCGTGTTCCGCCGACAGCAGCAGGAGCGCTTCCTGCCGGGCTTGCAAAAGCTCGGCCTCAGCCATCTGCCGCCGGCGGTGGCGGCGGCGCAATATCACTACCTCTCCAACTGGATCGGCGGCGTGCATGTCGAATACATGTATGAGAGCGACACCAAGGCCTGGATCCGCTATCCGCCGCCGCGCTGGATCTGGAAGGGCGCCGCGATCTGCGGCGTGCCCGGCGAGGTCTCGCGTGCGATGCTGCGCGGCTGGCACGCCAATAACGGCGTCGCGCTCGGCGATCTCCGCCTCGGCTTCGTCTGCACCAAGCAGAGCGTTGATGGCCAGGACGGGCTCGAAGGCTATTACCATCAATACGACCATCCGCTCGAGCTCGACCAGCGCCTGGTGTTCGCGCGGCATCTCGAAGCCCCTACGTTCGACGCGAAGACCGCACCGGCTTTGCCGGTGTCGAGCTGGCCGAAACCGCGCCTCGAAAAGGCCTATCGCAACTACGCGATGGAGTACGTGCGCACGGCGGCACCGGTGATGGTGCAGCTGTTCGGGCCGGAAGATGCCGGCTATCTGCTGCACCTCACCGGCAAGCTGATCGGCATGCAGTATTACGATGAGGTCGCAGCCGCACTGTTGACGACACGCGGTGGCGCCAACGAATTCGCGTCCTTCCTCAACGCGCTGTTCGCCGCGCAGGACGATGCGGCCGAGACCACGCAATCCGAAGGCACGTTCGAAATCCGTCAGCAGAGTTGGAAGCTGATGGATGACGTCGCCGACTCTCACCGCGCTTGCGCCAAGGTGCTGGAGGGGCTGTTCGAAGGGCTCGCTGCCGGATGCGGCCGGCACATCGGCGTGCACCTGCGCCCGACGGCGGGCGGCCGACCGCCGCTGGTCTGGACGGTTGGGTAATTCCACCGCTTGAAATGCGCTGCCGCAATGCACGCCTGCAGCTAGCGCAGGAGGAATCGGGGCCTGCCGTGCTAACAAGGCTCACCGCGCTTTCCGCGCGAGGAAATTGATTAACACACGTATGCATTGCCGCGCCGCAAATGGCGCTGTTGCCCGGGAGAGGAAATGACGGACATCGCCGAGATCCCGGTCGATGAGCAGGAACGTCCGCTGCCGCCGCCGCCGCGCCCCGCACGGAGCGCGCTGACCGACGGGCCGATCCTGCGCACCCTGCTCTCCCTTGCCTGGCCGAACGTGGTCGCGCTGTCCGCCGGCACCTGCGTGGTGATCGCGGAGACCTCCTATATCGGGCGTCTCGGCGTGGAAGCGCTGGCTGCGATAGCGCTGGTGTTTCCGACAGTGATCCTGACCATGACCATGTCGGGCGGCGCCATGGGTGGCGCCGTGGCCTCGGCCATCGCCCGTGCGCTCGGCGCCGGCGATCGCGAGCGCGCCGGGACGCTCGCCGCGCATGCGCTCCTGATCGGCATCACCTTCGGCCTCGTGTTCATGCTGGGCATGCTGATCTTCGGGCCCCAGGTGCTCACGATGCTCGGCGGCCGCGGCGATGTGCTGGCGCATGCGATCGCCTATACGCAGGTGTTTTTCGGCGGCGCGGTGCTGCCCTGGTTGCTCAACACCATGGCGGGCGTGCTGCGCGGCACCGGCAACATGAAGCTGCCGTCGCTTCTCATTCTCAACTCCGCGGTCTGGCAGATCGTGCTCGGTGGCTCGCTCGGTCTCGGGCTCGGGCCCATGCCGCAACTCGGCATGCGCGGCGTCGCCGCCGGCGCGCTGATCGCCTACTCCATGAACATCTGCGTGATGGGTTGGTATCTATTTTCGGGCCGCGCGCGGGTCGTCCCAAAACTGCGCGGCCTGCGCATCCAATGGGCGATGTTCTTCGACATCCTGAAGGTCGGCGCGATCGCCTGCTTCTCGCCGCTGCAATCGGTGCTGACGATCTCGATCTTCACCCACATGCTGGCGAAGTTCGGCACCGCGATCCTGGCCGGCTACGGTATCGGCGCGCGGCTCGAATTCCTGCTGACCTCGATCGCATTCTCGTTCGGCATCGCGTCGGTGCCAATGATCGGCATGGCGGTGGGCGCCGGTCGCATCGCCCGCGCGCGGCGCGTCGCCTGGATCGCAGGCGCGAGTGCTTTTGTTGCCGTTGGTGCGCCGGCCTGCCTCGTCGCGCTGTTCCCCGACCTCTGGGTCAACATCTTCACCGACAGCGCCACGGTGCGCGCGACCAGCCACCAATATCTCTCGACGGTGGCGCCGTTCTACGCCTTCATCGGCCTCGCCTCGACGATGTACTTCTCGTCGCAAGGCGCGGCCAAGGTGATCGGCCCGGTGCTGGCGCAGACCGCGCGACTGATCTACATCGCGAGCTGCGGCTGGTGGCTGTCGACGCACGATGCGACGGCGCAAAACTTCTTCTGGCTCGCCGCGAGCTCGATGGTCGTGCTCGGCCTGCTGTCATGCTCCAGCGTGGTGCTGACACGCTGGGGGCCGCGGGAGACGAAGCCGGCGGTCCGTCCGGCGCTTTCAGTTGCGGACTAGCGATGCCTGTGGCGGCGACGGCCACCGCCGCCGACATTGGCGAGCCGCATCAATTGCGGGATCATCGCCATCATGTCGCCGCCGCCGGCGCCGCCGAGCATGCCCATGATATCGCCGCCGCCCATGCCGCCAATCCCGGTCGGGATGTTGCCGCCGCCCATCGGCGCATAGCCACCGTAATTGCCGCCGGCGAGGCCGCCCATACCGCCGCCGCCATTTTCCATCATGCGGCTCATCATCGGGCCCATGGTCTGCATCAGCATGGCGAAGCGGCGCTTGCCCATCTTCGCCTTCATCATCTCCAGCATCGGCGCCATCTGGGTAATTATGTCCTCGCCGCCGGCACCACCGAGGCCCGCGAACTGCGCCTTGGCCGGTACGCTCGAAATCGAAAACAGCAGCAGCACGGCGGCTGCCTGGCAGATCACCTTGTCCGCACCTCTCATGGCATGCTCCTCGCGTGCGTGGCGCCGCCGGAGGAGCGACGCCAACCGGACGCACGCGGCCACGGTTACGGCCGATGGGGGCAGCGCTCTGTGAGAAAGATCACGAAGGAGGCGGGAAGGCCCTGTGCAGCGCAATCACGGCCGACTTCGTCTGCTCTTGCACATAAGCCGCAAGCTCGTTCGGCAGCATGTCGATGATCCAGACCAGGTGGCATTTCGCTTCGCCGTCGGCGATCACCTGCACCGAGGCGCTGTAATGCGTCAGCCGCTCGTTGTTGATCGCGTAGACCAGCCGCTGCCGCGCGTCGTCGCAATCGACCAGGATTTCGCGCGCCACCGAGCCATTGGCGAAGGTGACGATGCGTGCGTCGCCGTCGAGCTGGCATGCGGTGACGAAGCCCGGCACCAGCCGCTGATGCAGCGCGCCGAAATCCCGCACCGCGTCCCAGACGTCGCGGGCCGGGGCGGGGAGGGAGACGTCGTTGTGGATGGAGGCCATGAAGGTATCCTTGATTAGGTCAGGTCGTCACCACAAGCACCGCGGGCTCCTCGCAATGACGGAGTCGGCGGCTAAAGCTTACGTACAAACCGCCTCGACATTGTTGCCGTCGGGATCGATCAAAAACGCCGCAAAATACGTCGGGCTGTAATCCTTGCGTGGCCCGGCACCGCCATTGTCATGGCCGCCGCTCTTCAGCCCCTCGCTGTGAAACGCCCTCACCGCGTCGTGGTCCTTGGCGCGAAACGCGATGTGCGCGCCGTCCGCCTTGCGGCCCTTGTTGAGATGCAGCCAGAGCGCCGGCTCGCCCTTCGGGCCGAAGCCGGAATAGCCGTCGCCGCTCGAGCACAGGACGTAACCGAGCGGCGCCAGCGCCGCGGTGTAGAAACGCGTGGCAGCGTCGAGGTCGCCAACACGCAATCCGATATGGTCATACATGGTCGTCTCCGTTGCAAAGCGCACCACGCGAGGCGCGCGCCGGAGCCGACCCTACTCAGTTGAGGGCGGGCTGCTCTTGGAGAATCTTGCGCTCGCCCTTCGAGGCCTGCCGGAACTTCGTTGGCGACATGCCGGCGGCGCGGTGGAAGGTGCGGACGAAGTTGGAGAGGTCGCCGAAGCCGACGTCATAGGCGACGTCGGTGACCGCGATGTCGTCGTCAGTGAGCAGGCGCGCGGCGTGTCGCAGCCGTGAGCGCACCAGATATTGATGCGGGGTGACGCCGAGCACGTTGGAAAACAGCCGCAGGAAATGGAACGGGCTCAAACCCGCCAGACGTGCGGCCTGTTCAAGGTCGATCTCGGCGTGCGAATTGTCGTCGATCCACAACGCGGCCTCGACCGCGCGGCGGCGGTCGCGCGCCGTCGGCATAGCTGGCTTGCGCGGCTTGCCCGAGACCACATCGACGAAGCGGCTCGCGAAGATCTGACCGACCTCGTCGAGACCCAGATCGCTGTTGCCATCTGCCGCCGTCTGGGCGAGCTCGCCCAGCACCATCAGCTCGGGCAGCGGCGGCGTCGCGCCGACCTGCCACGTCTCGCGCCGCCCGCCGAGCGCCTCGACCAGGTCCTCGCTGAGGAAGAACGACAGGCAGACGTCGCCGCAGACATGCTCATGCGTGCAGGTGTATTCGTCGCCGGGCGCGCCGACCAGCAGCGAGCCCGCCACCAGCTCGAAGAAGCCGGCGCGGCAATGGCAGCCAAAGCTGCCCGAGCGGACATAGGCGATGGAATGACCGCTGCGGCACTCGGCAAACGGCTTGTCGCCGGGGCCCGCGTCGCAGCGAAACTCGGAGACCGTCATCGCTTGTGACGTCAGCAGCGTGGTCGCATCCATCCCGGATATTTAGGCATGATCCGGAGAAGTGTGTAGCGGTTCTCCGAAAAGATCATGCACAAAAATACAAGGCTAGAGCGCGATCTTGATCGCGCTCTAGCCCGAGCGCGGCGGGGCAACGGGCAGCAGCACCTCGAACAGCGTCTTGCTGGCGATCGGATGGGCGCCCTCGAGCGCCAGCAGCCGCCGCTTGGAGATCACCCCGCCGTAAGGCGAGATCCGGTCGGCATAGCCGCCGGCCTCCAGCGCCCGGTGGCAAGGCACGATGATCATGTAGGGATTTCGCGAGATCGCCTGCGCCACCGAATGTGCGGCGCCGGATGCGCCTAGCGCCTTGGCGATGTCGTGATCGGTGCGCGTCTCCCCACGCGGGATGGTGCAGGCATATTCGTAGACCCGCCGGTTGAAGGCGGGCACGTCGCCGGCGTCGAGGCTGACGCCGGAGAAATCGGGATCGCTGCCCTGCAGCAAGGTGACGATGCCCTCGATCGCCAGCTCGGTGTTGAGCGGCACCGCCTGCTCGCGCGCCTCGGGATGGGCTTGAAAAATCCGGCGGCGGGTGTCGATCTCCCGCGCTTCGGGCAATTGCACGGCCACCACGCCGGTGCTGCTCCAGATGATGCCGCAGCGCCCTATCGTCGTGTCGAATATCGCGTAGCCACGCCCCACCATGCACACGCCCCACTCAGTGCACGTCTCTCCCCAGACATGAGATCATAACACCGCCACAATTCGGCGCACCTGGAATCTTACCGAGACGTTAATAACCGTCCGGCCTGACGCGCCAAAGCGCTTGGCGCCGGACACCGTCTCGGCTAATCAGGACGGGCGCAGGACACGCGCTCCGCGGGCGTAGTTCAATGGTAGAACGGCAGCTTCCCAAGCTGCATACGAGGGTTCGATTCCCTTCGCCCGCTCCAAGTATTTGAATCTTGCTACGTAGCGAATGTGCTAGACTGGGTTCATGGTCAGAACGCTCGAACAAGCCATTGCGCAAATTTCCCGCCTGCCGGACGCCGATCAGGAAGAGATCGGTCGGAAATTGCTCTCGCATATCGAAAGGCTCAACGCGCTTCGTACTGAAATAGACAGGGGCATCCATTCGCTTGATGCGGGCAGGGGCGACACCCTGAATATAGAAGATTTTCTTCGCGAGAAGAATTCGCGACGTGGCGGAGCATAAGCCTCCGGTTATTTGGTCGCCGGAAGCTCTCGACGATGTCGACCGCCTTTGGGACCACTACACCAAAGCGGCTGGAGCTGGAACGGCTGACAGAATCCTGCGCGAGATCGCGAAGGCCGTCGCGGTCATTGACGACTTTCCCTTCGCCGGTCGGGCACGCGACGAAATCCGGACCGGTCTGCGTTCGCTGGCGGCTGCTCCACAGATTGTGTTCTATCGGTTGAAGGATGATCGGCCCGAGATCGTGCGGGTGCTGGATGGCAGGCAGGATATCGAGGCGATTTTTTTCGATGACGAGGGCAGCTAGCGGAGCGTCCGGCTGGCTACCAGAGATCGCATTTCCATTTGATCTGCCCAATCGCGTGCTCGCGCGCCACGCAAAGATTCCAATATATTAGCCCCTCGCTCCCGGCACGCGCCGCTCCTCCGGCCTAAGCTCTTCCCGCCCGGCGGATGCGGTCCACGTGCCGGGCGATGCTCGGATCAGAGGCCATGGACCAGCAAAAACTCGACAGGGCGATCGGTCGCCGCTTGAAGATTCTGAGGACGCAGGCCGGCATGACCTTGAACGAACTCGCTAGCCGCTCCGGCGTCAGCCGGGCCATGATCGGGCGGGTGGAGCGGGCGCAGAGCAGTGCCACGGCGGCGCTGCTCAACAAGCTCTGCGCGGCGCTCGACGTCTCGCTCAGCGACGTGGTCGCGCTCTCGGAGAAGCCGCCGGAGCGGCTGACGCGGCTCGCCGACCAGCCGCAATGGCGCGATCCCGACAGCGGCTACCGGCGGCGTCACGCCTCGCCGGCCGATGCGGCAAGCGGTATCGAGATCATCGTCGTCGATCTGCCGGCCGGCGCGCGCGTGTCCTACAGCCCCTGGGGCCGCAACGCCTTCACCCAGCAACTCCTGATGCTGGAGGGGGCGGTCTGCGTGCATATCGACGCCAAGACGGTGCGCCTGCGCGACGGCGACTGTCTCGATTTCGACGTGATGCGCGCGGTGACCTTCGAGAACGAAACCAAACAGGATGCCCGCTACGTCATCATCATCAGGCGCGGCGCCTCTTACGGGAAAATGTGATGTCGCTGATCGTACGGGACGCAACGCTCGAGGATGCCGATGACATCCTCGCCATCTACAATTTCGCCGCGATCAACACCACGGCGGTCTGGACCGACGGGCCGGCCGATCTCGCCTCGCGGCGCGACTGGATTCGCGCGCGGCAGCAGGCGGGCTATCCCGTGCTGGTCGCGATGAAGGGCAGGGACGTCGTCGGCTTCGCCTCGTTCGGCGATTTCCGTCCCTTTCCCGGCTATCGCCACACCGTGGAGAATTCGGTCTATGTCGACGAGCGGCATCATCGCGCGGGCATCGGCCGCAGCCTGGTGGCCGCGCTGATCGAGCGCGCCACGGCGCTCAACAAGCATGCCATGATCGCCGGCATCGAGGCCCTCAATGCCGGCTCGATCGGCCTGCACGCCTCGCTCGGCTTCATCGAGGTCGCCCGCATGCCGGAGGTCGGCTGCAAGTTCGGCCGCTGGCTCGATCTCGTCTTCATGCAGAAGCAGCTTGCAGGTAGCGTGAGGCCGTGACGATGCAGATCCGCACCGGCGACACCTTCGATCCGCGCGTCGTCGCGTTGCTCGATCACCACGTCACGGCGGCGCGGGCGCAGACCGCACCGGGCAGCGCGCATGCGCTCGATCTCGCAGGCCTTCGCGCCGGCGACGTCGCGTTCTGGACCGGCTGGGACGGCGAGACGCTGGTTGCGACCGGCGCGCTGAAGACGCTCTCGGTTGACCACGGCGAGGTGAAGTCGATGCACACGCTCCAGACCACGCGCCGCCGCGGCTTCGGCGGTCTGATGCTCCGCCACATCATCGCCGAGGCGCGCAAGCGCGACTTCAAGCGCCTGAGCCTCGAGACCGGCTCGTGGGACTATTTCAAGCCGGCGCATGCGCTCTATCAGGCGCACGGCTTCGTGCCGTGTGGCCCGTTCGAGGGCTATGTCGAGGACCCCAACAGCCTGTTTCTGACACTCGATCTGAGCCGCCGCTAAGGCCGGGCGCGACCGGGGCTCGAAAATATCGGCTTGCCCCTCAAAATGAGTTGCGTACCTCAAAACACCTCTGCTAGCCTTCAGTCATGAGTGAGGACACCGTCTCCGCCGCGCTGACGCTGAAGGACATCGCGCGCGAGGCGGGTGTCAGCCTCGCGACGGTCGATCGCGTCCTGCACAAGCGCCCCGGTGTGCGGCCGGATACGGTCCGGCGCGTCCAGGAGACGATCGCGCGCAATGCCTTTCAGCCGCATGTGGCCGCAGCCGAGCTCGCCCGTGGCCGCACCCGCCGGTTTGCCTTCGTCATGCCGTCGGGGGCGAACCCGTTCATGCAACAGATCGAGGCCTATCTCGGCGAGATGTCGGCTTGGCTTTCGGCCCGCCGTCTCAGCGTCGAGATGGTCAGTACGGATGTGTTCGATCCATCTGTGCTCGCTGCATCGCTCGAGACGCTCTCGGGCGACTACGACGGCGTTGCCGTGGTGGCGCTGGATCATCCCGGCGTTCGCGCTGCGATCAACGATCTCGTCGATGCCGGCACCAAGGTGGTGACGCTGGTCTCGGATGTGCCGTCGTCGCGCCGCCACCATTATGTCGGCATCGACAACATCGCCGCGGGCCGCACCGCCGGCGCGCTGGTCGGGCGGCTGGTCGGCCAAAAGTCAGGCAAGATCGCCATCATCGCGGGATCGCAGGGCCTGCGCGACCATGCCGAGCGCATTTTTGGCTTCAATCAGGTGATGGCGTCGGAATTTTCGCACCTCGACATATTGCCTCTGCTCGAGGGGCGCGACGAGGACGACCGCTCCGAGCAGCTGATATCGCGGCTGCTCGGCAAGCATCCTGACATCATCGGCCTCTACAACGTGGGCGCCGGCACGCAAGGCGTGGCCAAGGCCCTGACCGAGGGGGGCCGCGAGAAGCAGATCTTGTTCATCGCCCATGATCTCACGGCGATGACGCGAAAGCTGTTGCTGCAAGGCACGCTGGATGTCGCGATCTCGCAGAACCCGGGGCACGAGGCGCGCGCCGCGGTGCGTGTGCTGCTGTCGCTTGCGCGTAACGAGCCGATCTTGAGTGAACAGGAGAATATCCGCATCGACATCTTGATGCGGGACAATCTGCCGTAGCCGCAAGGCGCGCGGTGCTGTGTGTTTTGAAGTGAGTGAGTGCGGAAAGCGCGACGTCAGTTCGTGCACCGCGGCAGTGTGATCCGGAAAAGCGTGCATCGGTTTTCAGAACAGATCGCGCCCAAACGAAGAGGGAGGGACGAGCTTGTATCTCGGAATTGACATCGGCACGTCCGGCGTGAAGGCGGTGCTCGTGAGCGAAGCCGGCGCGGTCGTCGCGACGGCAGCGCGCGAGCTTGCGCTGTCGCACCCCGCGCCGTTGTGGTCCGAGCAGGATCCCGACGCCTGGGTCGATGCGGCGATCGGCGCGGTCGACGATCTCGCGCGCCAGCATCCGCGCGAGGTCGCGCGGGTAGCGGGCATTGGGCTGTCAGGCCAGATGCATGGCGCGACGCTGCTGGATGGCGACGGCCGGCCGCTGCGCCCGGCCATTCTCTGGAACGACGGCCGCTCGCATGCCGAATGCACCGTGCTGGAGCGGCGCTGCCCGTCCCTCCACGGGATCGCGGGTAATCTCGCGATGCCCGGCTTCACGGCACCGAAGCTGCTCTGGGTCGCACGGCATGAGCCAGACATCTTCGATCGCGTGGCAAAGGTGCTGCTCCCGAAAGCCTATGTCCGCTACCGCCTCACCGGCGAGATGGTCGAGGAGATGTCCGACGCGGCCGGCACGCTGTGGCTCGACGTTGGTTTGCGCCGCTGGTCCCCCCTGCTGCTGCATGCCACCGGGCTCGACCTGCATCACATGCCGCGCCTCGTCGAAGGCAGCGCGGCGAGTGCGGTGCTTGCGCCCGAATTCGCACAGCGTTGGGGCATGGCGAAGGACGTCGTGGTCGCCGGCGGCGCCGGTGACAATGCCGCCAGCGCGATCGGGCTCGGCGCGATCGCGCCTGGCGACGCGTTTCTGTCACTGGGAACCTCAGGTGTGGTGTTCCGCGTCACCGATCGCTTTGCGCCGGCGCCGGCCTCGGCGGTGCATGCGTTCTGCCACGCGCTGCCCGGTCTCTGGCACCAGATGGGCGTGATGCTGTCGGCGGCCGCCTCGCTCGCCTGGCTTGCCGGAGTGATGGAAACTCCTGCAGCGGTCCTGTTGGCGCCGCTCGGCGAGCGCGTCGACGGGCCAAGCCCGGTCAAATTCCTGCCCTATCTCGACGGCGAGCGCACCCCGCACAACGATGCCGCCGCGAGCGGCGCCTTCGTGGGCCTACGCGCTGCGACCGGCCGCAGCCAGGTCGTCCAGGCCGTGCTCGAAGGCGTCGCCTTTGCCGCGCGCGATAATCTGGCGGCGCTGAGCGCGGCGGGCGGCGCGATCACCGAGCTCGATCTGGTCGGCGGCGGCTCGCGCTCTCCGTTGTGGGCGCAGATCTGCGCCGACGTGCTCGGCATTGCCGTGCACCGCGTCGAGGAGGGCGAGGTCGGTGCGGCGCTCGGCGCCGCGCGGCTCGGACGTCTCGCGGCCACCGGCGACGATCCCATGCAAATCTGCACCCGTCCGCGACGGCTCGCCAGTTTCGTGCCCCGCGCCTCCGCAGCGTCCGCCTATGATGAGGCCTATCGCCGCTGGCGTGAACTTTATCCTGCGTTGAAGGAGACCACTTAAGTGAACGCGTCAGCCAAGTTCTTCGATGCCAGCGCACCCGTCGCCTTTGCCGGCAAGGATGCGGGAAATGCGCCCGCCTTCCGCTGGTACGACAAGGATCGCATGGTTCACGGCCGCAGGCTGGAAGATCATTTGCGCTTTGCGGTCTGCTACTGGCATTCGTTCTGCTGGCCGGGCGCCGATCCCTTCGGCGGCGAGACGTTTTTGCGGCCCTGGCACCACGGCAGCGATGCGATGGCGATGGCGCGCGCCAAGGCCGATGTCGCCTTCGAGCTGTTCCGCCTGCTGGACGTGCCCTTCTTCACCTTCCACGACGTCGATGCGGCGCCGGAAGGCGCCTCGCTCAGCGAATCGGTCGCCAACCTCAACGCCATCGCCGATCTGTTCGAAGCGAAGATGGCATCAAGCAAGGTCCGCCTGCTCTGGGGCACCGCAAACCTGTTCACGCATCGCCGCTACATGGCGGGCGCAGCGACCAATCCGGACCCCGAAATCTTCACCTATGCCGCCGGCCAGGTCCGCGCCGCGCTGGAGGTAACGCACCGGCTTGGCGGCCAGAATTATGTGCTGTGGGGCGGCCGCGAGGGCTACGAGACGCTGCTCAACACCGATCTCAAGCGCGAGCTCGACCAGCTCGGCCGCTTCGTTTCGCTGGTGGTCGAGCACAAGCACAAAATCGGCTTCAAGGGCCCGATCCTGATCGAGCCGAAGCCGAAGGAGCCGACCAAGCATCAATATGATTTCGACGTCGCCACCTGTTACGGCTTCCTCGCGCGCTACGATCTGCTCAAGGACGTCAAGCTCAACATCGAGCAGAATCACGCCATCCTCGCCGGCCATTCCTTCCATCACGAGGTCGCGCTGGCTGAGGCGCTCGGCGTGTTCGGCTCGCTCGACATCAACCGCGGCGACGATCTGCTCGGCTGGGACACCGACCAGTTCGCGATGAATGTGGGTGAGCTGGCGCTGGTGTTCCACGAGATCCTGAACCGTGGCGGCTTCACCTCGGGCGGGCTCAATTTCGACGCCAAGATCCGCCGCCAGTCGATCGATCCCGACGATCTCATCCATGCCCATGTCGGCTCGATGGATGCGTGCGCGCGGGCGCTTCTCGCCGCTGCCGACATGCTCGATGCCGGTGCCCTCACGACGCCGCTCGCCGATCGCTACGGCGGCTGGGCGGGAGCCGAGGGACGTGCCATTCTCGGCGGCCAGCGTTCGCTCGCCGATCTCTCCGATCGCGCACTGGGTGCGGGCTTCGACCCGCAGCCGCGCTCGGGACGGCAGGAATATCTGGAATCTCTCGTCAACCGTTACGTCTGAGGTCGCTGATGGCAAGTGCTGACACAACACCGGTCCTCGAACTGACCGGCATCGGCAAGGAGTTCGGCGCCATCCGCGCGCTGCATGATGTCGATATGCATGTCCACCCGGGCGAAGTGGTCGGCCTGATGGGCGACAACGGTGCCGGCAAGTCGACGCTGGTCAAGATCATCGCCGGCAATTTCCGCCCCAGCCATGGCGAGATCCGCTTTGGCGGCAGTGCAGTCCACTTTGGCCGCCCGGTCGATGCCCGCGCGGTCGGGATCGAGGTTGTCTATCAGGACCTCGCGCTCGCCGACAATCTGACCGCTGCCGCCAACGTGTTTCTCGGCCGCGAGCTCAAGCGCAAGTTCGGCCCCATCGCTTTGCTCGACCACAAGGCGATGGCGTCGCGTGCGCTGGAGCTGTTCGGCGAGCTGCGCTCGGAGACGCGCCCCTACGATCTCGTCAAGCAGATGTCGGGCGGCCAGCGCCAGGCAGTCGCGATCGCGCGGACGCGGCTCTCAAATGCGAGGCTCGTCATGATGGATGAGCCGACGGCCGCGATCTCGGTCCGTCAGGTCGAGCAGGTGCTGGGCCTGATCCACCGGCTGAAGGAGCAGGGCGTCGCCGTGATGCTGATCTCGCACCGCATGCCCGACGTCTTCGCGGTGTGCGACCGCGTCATCGTCATGCGCCGCGGCGAGAAGCGGGCCGACAAGCCGATCCACGAGACCTCCCCCGAGGAAGTCACCGCCCTCATCACCGGCGCGAAGGAGGCGGCGTAATGGCTATGCCCCTGGAATCTCCCGTCACGTTCTCGAACGTCGGCAAGGTCAAATGGTGGCGGCGCGGCATCTTCGCGTCCCAGACCGGCTACGTCATCCTGGCGCTCCTGGCGCTGATGGTCGTGATGCAGTTTGCCAGCCCGTATTTCTTCACGGAGGGCAATATGCAGAACGTGGCGAAGAACTTCTCCTTCATCGCCATTGCCACGCTCGGAATCACCTTCGTCATCATCACCGGCGGCATTGATCTCTCCGTCGGCTCTATGATGTGTTTTTCTGCGATGATCACCTCGATGGTCATGGTCGAGCTGTCGGCGCCGGGATCGGCGTTCGTCCATCTGGCCGCCGACGGCAAGACCGTCGTCGCCAATGTGCCGGGATTGATCTTTCTGATCTCGGTGCTTGCAGGACTGTGCGCCGCGTTGATCGTCGGGCTCATCAACGGCTTCTGCATTGCGGTGCTCGGGCTGTCGCCCTTCGTCACCACGCTCGGCATGCTCTCGATCGTGCGTGGGCTCGCCTATGTCGTCTCCAACGGCCGCGGCAGCTTTCCCGGCGGGCCAGACGCCGATTATTTCTATGCGCTGACATCGGGTGACGTGCTCGGCGTGCCCGCGCCGTTCATCTATCTGGTGATCCTCGCTCTCGCCATGGCCGTGGTCCTGCACCACAGCGCCTTCGGCCGCCACGTCTTCGCGCTCGGCGGCAACGAGAAGGCGGCGGAGCTGACCGGCATCCCGGTGGTGCGGGTGAAGATCGAGGTCTATGTGATCTGCGCGCTCGCCGCGGGGCTCCAGGGCATCATCATCTCCGGTTGGCTCGGCTCGGCGCCGGCCAACATGGCGACCTCCTACGAGCTCAACGTGATTGCGGCCGCCGTGATCGGTGGCGCCAATCTGGCCGGCGGCATCGGCGGTCCGCTCGGTGCCATCGTCGGCTGTGTGTTGCTCGAGGTGATCCGCAACGGCCTCGTGCTCGCGCAGGTCAACTCCTACTGGCAGCAGACGCTGGTGGGCGTGATCATCATCCTTGCCGTGCTGGTCGACCGTATCCGCTCGCGCATGACTTAACCTGTTACTCCGGAAGGACAACGAAAGATCGTCTATCCGCCTGCCGGGGCATCACATCACAAATGGATAGGCAACAAAGTTTGGAGGGAAGAAATGAAGAAGCTTCTGTTGGCCGGCGTCACCATCGCCATGATGGCAACCCCGGCATTTGCCCAGACCTACAAATTCGCCGTCGTGCCCAAGGCGATGAACAATCCGTTCTTCGACGTGGCGCGTGACGGCTGCATGAAGCGCGCCAAGGAGCTCGGCAATGTCGAGTGCATCTACAAGGGGCCGATCGAGCACGAACCGGCGACGCAGGCGCAGATCATCCAGGACTTCATCACCCAGAAGGTGGATGGACTGGCAATCTCGGTTGCCGACGTCGCGGCGATGACCAAGTCGATCGACGCAGCGACTGCAGCCGGCATCCCCGTCATCACGTTTGACGCGGACGCGCCGGGTTCCAAGCGGCTTGCCTATATCGGCACCAACAACAAGGACTTCGGCCTCGCGCTCGGCAAGCAGTTGCTCCAGCTCCGGCCCGATGGCGGCAAATATGCCATGGTCTCCGGCGGCCCGGGTGCGAAGAACCTTGCCGAACGTGTCGACGGTGTCCGCGAAGCGCTCAAAGGCTCGAAATGGGTCGAGGTCCAGGGTTCGCCGACCTTCTGCAATGACGATTCCACGCTCGCGATCCAGCAGATGACGGACCTGCGCACCGCGACACCGGACCTCGCGGCGATCGTGCCGGTCGGCGGCTGGCCGATGTTTGCACCCGAAGGCTTCAAGGCTTTCGTCAACAAGAACAAGAAGGACATCGACTCCGGCAAGCTGACGCTCGTTGTCGCCGACACGCTCAAAATGCAGCTTGAGCTGCTGCGCGACGGCTACTCCAACGCACTCACCGGTCAGCGTCCGTTCGAGATGGGTGAAAAGTCGATGGACGCCCTGCTCGCGATCAAGAAGGGCGGGAAGGTGCCGGAAGTGATCTACACCGGCCTCGATCTCGTGACCAAGGACAACGTCGCTCAACTCTTGAAGTAGGGACGTCAAGTAGGAACGTCTCCCAGCCCCGACGTTCCTGCGCTACACTCCCTCTCCCATCCGCGGGGGAGGGAGTGCTGCTTTGGAAGGAAATTGCAATGAAGCGTACCCGGCTTGCTGACGGCCTCGACGTCACTTCGATTGGCCTTGGATCGGCGCCGCTCGGCGGATTGTTCTCGGCGGTCAGCGATGCAGATGCGGAGGCGACTCTTGCGGCCGGGTGGTCCGCCGGCATCCGTTTCTACGACACCGCGCCGCTCTACGGCTTTGGCCTGGCCGAGCGCCGTGTCGGCGGCTTCCTGCGACAGCAGAAGCGCGACTCGTTCGCGATCTCGACCAAGGTCGGCCGGTTGCTGCGCCCCGAGGCCAATTCGGCTGAGGACGACCATTACAAGGGCGTGCCTGCGTTGCGGCCGCAATTCGATTTCAGCTATGACGGTGTGATGCGTTCGGTCGAAGAGAGCCTCGTTCGCCTCGGGCTCGACCGCGTCGATGTTCTGCTCGTGCACGATCCCGACGATCACTATGACGCAGCCGTTAACGGTGCCTTCCGCGCGCTGATGCGCCTGCGCGATGACGGCACGGTCAAGGCGATCGGTTCCGGCATGAACCAGTCCGAGATGCTCACGCGTTTCGCCGAAGCCGTGCCGGTCGACTGCTTCCTGCTCGCCGGCCGTTACACGCTGCTCGACCAGGACGCGCTGGATGCGCTGTTTCCGGTCTGTGCTGCGAAGAACATCGGCATCCTGCTCGGCGGCATCTACAACAGCGGCATTCTGGCCAATCCGCACACCGGCGCGAAGTTCAATTATCAGGACGCCGACGCAGCGCTCGTGGGGCGCGCGCTTGCGCTCGACGCGCTCTGCCGCAAGCACGGCACCGAGCTGAAGGCTGCCGCGCTCCAGTTCTGCATGGCCCATCCGGCCGTGACGGTCGCCGTGATGGGCGCGCGCAACGCCGCGGAGGTCGCCGACAACATCGCGATGTCGGAACGCGCGGTACCGCCGGCTTTCTGGCAGGAGCTACGCGCGAAAAACCTGGTCGACGCGCGGGCGCCGCTGCCGGGCGGAGCGTGAGACATGCTCATCGATGCGCATCAGCATTTCTGGGATCCCGCGCGCGCCGACTATCCCTGGATGAACGCGCCTGAGCTCACGCCGATTCGCCGCGCCTTCGGGCCGGCCGATCTCTCACCGCTGCTGAAGGCGAACGGCATCGACGCAAGCGTCGTGGTGCAATGCCGCTCCGCGCTGGAGGAGACCGAGGAATTCTTGCGGGTCGCGCATGCCACGCCCTCCGTCATCGGTGTCGTTGGCTGGGCCGATCTGACCGATGCCGCGCTCGGCGACACGCTTGATCGGCTACGCGCGCTGCCGGGCGGCGCAAAGCTGATTGGTATCCGCCACCAGGTCCACGACGAGGCCGATCCCGACTGGCTGTTGCGCGCCGACGTCCAGCGCGGACTTGCGGCCGTGTTCGCCCACGATCTCGGCTACGACTTGCTCGTCCGCACCCGCGAGCTTCCCGCCGCAATCGCGACCGCAAAAGCCTTTCCGCAGGCACGCTTCGTGCTCGATCACGCCGCAAAACCTCCGATCGCCGATGGCGGCAGCGCCGAATGGTCCGACCACATCGCTGCGCTTGCGACTTGCGGCAACGTCTGGTGCAAGGTCTCGGGTCTCGCGACGGAGGCGAAATGGACCGATTGGGATGCGGAGCGGCTGTTTCCGTTCGTCCAGCACGTCGCGACTTGCTTTGGCGAGGACCGCCTGATCTTCGGCTCGGACTGGCCTGTGTGTCTGCTGGCGGGGAGCTACGGCGAGATCAAGGGCGCGCTGGACGCGTGCCTGGCGAAGCTGGGTGCGAGCGTCCGCGATAAGGCGTTCGGGGTGAATGCGAAGGCCGCGTATCGACTGGCGATTGGCTGAGCCGGGAACTCGCTGCACCTTCTCCCCTTGTCGGAGAAGGTGCAGCAATTAACATCCCTCACGCGCCCGCGGGCACCTGATCCAGAAATCCCGTGATGCTCTTGATCCGTCCATCCTTGAGCACGGCGAAATCAGTTCCCTTGATCGGGCTGTCGACGCCGTCGGGACCGAGACCCCAGCTGAAGCGGACATGGTCGCCGTAGCCGTTGGGCTCGCCTATCAATGTGAATTTGAAGTCGGGAAAGCGCTGCTGGACGCCGGCGATCAGGGCATCGATGCCGTCCCGGCCGTCACCCTTCATTATCGGATCCACATAGCTCGCATCCGCCGTCCAGTTCTCGTTGAGCAATTCGCTGCGGCGATGTTGTGCGCGCTCGTTCCAGAGATCGATGTAGCGGCGGGCGATGGTGATGTGGTCGGTCATGATCTTCTCCTTCGATGGCGCCGTGGTTCGGCTGACCGTCACTATCGAAGGTTCACGCGCGCTGATCGATTACCTCGGAGGTCATCAGCGCGCGTGAAGTTTTTTCGAGTTTACTTCGCAGCGGTGACCATGATCTCGACGGTGTACTGCGGCGCGGCCAGCTTGGCTTCGACGGTGGCGCGGGCCGGTGTGTTGCCGGCCGACACCCAGCCGTCCCACACGGCGTTCATTTCCTGGAACGTCTTCATGTCGGTGATGTAGATCGTGGCCGACAGCAGCTTCGACTTGTCGGTGCCGGCCTTGGCGAGATGGCCGTCGATGGTCTTCAGGATGTCCTGGGTCTGCTTGGTCACGCTTTCGCCGGCGGCATTGTTGGCGACGACTCCGGCAAGATAGACGGTGTTGCCGTGCACGACGACCTGGCTCATGCGCGGGCCGGTTTCAAAACGCTGAATGCTCATTGGGGGATCTCCTGGTGGGAATGGCGGCCCTGTCTAGCGCAGAGGCTTGGGTCGAGCCACCCCGGGCACGCATGTGTTGCCAGCAACGCATGCGTTCGTTCAACGAAACCGGCTGGTATCCGCGGACGCAGCCGGGGCGGCGGCGAGCAGCGCAACGAACGTCCCGATGCATATCCACCGTCGCATTATCCCACCGCTTTCGCCG
This sequence comes from Bradyrhizobium diazoefficiens, assembly GCF_016616885.1. Lineage (NCBI taxonomy): Bacteria > Pseudomonadati > Pseudomonadota > Alphaproteobacteria > Hyphomicrobiales > Nitrobacteraceae > Bradyrhizobium > Bradyrhizobium diazoefficiens. The sequence goes on from NZ_CP067102.1 coordinate 786,076, forward strand.
CGGCGCGGCCGGCATTGCGGCCCGAGAACAGGCAGCCGCCGAGGAAAGTGCCCTCCAGCGAGCGATAGCCGTGCACGCCGCCGCCGCCGAAGCCGGCGGCTTCGCCGACCGCATAGAGGCCGGGAATGATCTGCCCCTCGCTGCCGAACACGCGTGAGTCGAGATCGGTCTCGAAGCCGCCGAGCGTCTTGCGGGTGAGAATGTTGAGCTTGACCGCGATCAGCGGCCCCTGCGCCGGATCGAGGATGCGGTGCGGCGACGCCGTGCGAATCAGCTTGTCACCGATATAGCGTCGCGCATTGTGGATGTTCATCACCTGCGCATCCTTGACGTAGGGATTGGCAATCTCGCGGTCGCGCGCCTCGATCTGCATCCTGATCTCGTCGAGCTTGAGCAAATCGTTGCCGGCAAGCTTGTTCATGGCTGCGACGAGGTCCTCGATCTTGTCGCGCACGATGAAGTCGACACCATGTTTCTTGAACGCCTCGACCGGCGCCGGCGCGCCTTTGTTGATGGCGCGGCGCAAGGTCATGCGCCAGCTCTTGCCCGTGAGATCCGGATTCTGCTCCGAGCCCGACAGCGCAAATTCCTTCTTGATGATGCTCTGGGTCAGAATGAACCAGGAATAATCATAGCCGGTCGACATGATGTATTTGAGCTGGCCGAGCGTGTCGGACCCCGGGAACAGCGGCGCCGGCAGCCGCGTGCCCGTTGCGTCGAACCACATCGAGGACGGGCCGGGCAGGATGCGGATGCCGTGGCGCGGCCAGATCGGTGACCAGTTCTGGATGCCCTCGACATAATGCCACATGCGGTCGCGGTTGATCAGCCGCGCGCCGGTCTTTTCCGTAATGCCGATCATGCGGCCGTCGACATGCTCGGGCACGCCGGAGATCATGAATTTTGGCGGCTCGCCGAGCCGCGTCGGCCAGTTTGCGCGCACCAGATCATGATTGCCACCGATGCCGCCGGAGGCGACGATCACGGCCTGTGCCTTCAGCGCAAACTCGCCGACGATAGTGCGCGACGAGCTCTTGCCGCGTTCGATCGTGTCGGGTGCGAGGATGGCGCCGCTGACGCCGTCCACCGTGCCATTGGTGATGGAGAGTGCATCGACGCGATGACGGAACCTGAAGATCAGCCGGCCGCTCTTCGTCGCCTCGCGCGCGCGGCGCTCGAACGGCTCGACGATGCCGGGGCCGGTGCCCCAGGTGACGTGAAAGCGCGGCACCGAATTGCCGTGGCCCATCGCGTCATAGCCGCCGCGCTCGGCCCAGCCGACCACGGGGAAGATGCGATGCCCCATCGCGCGCAGCCAGTCGCGCTTCTCGCCGGCCGCGAACGCCACATAAGCCTCGGCCCATTGGCGCGGCCAAAAGTCCTCGTCGCGGTCGAAGCCGGCGGTGCCGAGCCAGTCCTGCATCGCGAGGTCGAAGGAGTCCTTGATGCCGAGCCGGCGCTGTTCCGGCGAATCGACCAGGAACAATCCGCCGAACGACCAGAACGCCTGGCCGCCGAGCGACTGCTCGCCTTCCTGGTCGACCACGATCACGCGCTTGCCGGCGTCGGCAACCTCGGTAGCCGCGACCAGTCCCGATAGTCCTCCGCCGACGACAATGACGTCAGCCTGCTCGGTCGAATGCTCGGCCATGAGTTCCCCCCTGTAGTTGTCCGGGATTGAAGCCAGCGGTAGCAACTGAGATCAAGGGCTTGTCGCGTAAGACAACATTAACTTGTTCCACTTTGGGATTGAGGGCGGGCCTGAGTGCAGCGCGGACGCAACACTGGATTTGAATTTGTTTTGAGTGAGCCGGTGTGCCTAGACAAAGCCGCAGAGTCGACAGACGCTGAGCGCGCATCACCACCTGACACACAGATTCGAAAACGACTGGGGCGGGGGCCAATGAAGTTTCTGACGGGGTTGCTTGCGGCGGTTCTCCTGATCGCTTGCATGGGGGCGTCTCACGCGGTGGTTCGGATCGCGGATGACCGCGGCGGCCGGATCGGAACCTACGTCGACAGGTACCAGGACCTGCGCCAGTCCGGCGATACCGTCATTATCGACGGCCTCTGTGCCTCCGCCTGCACCATCGTCCTTGGCGCCATCCCGCACAACCGCATCTGCGTGACCTCCAGCGCGACGCTCGGCTTCCACGCCGCCTGGGATTTCGGCGCCAATGGCCGCGCCGTCACCAATGCCGAAGCGACCCAGATGCTCTATGCGATGTATCCCTCGCAGGTGAAGCGCTGGATCAACCAGCGCGGCGGCCTCACCCCGCACATGCTGTTTCTGAGGGGCAGGCAGCTCCAGGCGATGTACAAGCCCTGCTACCTGGACGCGCAGGCTTCGACCAGCAAGCCGTCGCGCCGGTCTCTGCCGCAGTCGGACCAGCTCGAATCCGCCCGGGGCCAGCTCCTGCACTGACATCCTCGGCCTGACCGGATCGTCCTGACCGGATCGTCCTGGCCCGTCGGCGGCGTCTTGCCCGCAGGCGGGCCAAAGCTTATCTGGAGGCCTAGGAACCGGCACCTTCGCCCCGATCATTGCCCAGATCATTGCCATGGCTCAACCCGTGCACCCGGCACATCCTGTATCGGACAATTCGCCCACTCCCGGTCGGCTGCCATCCGTGCTGCTGTTGGCCGGTGCTGGCGTCGGCGGGCTGGTCGTGCTTGGCGCGCTCGTGCTCTGGTTCCATTACGGCAGCCAAGTGTTCTTCGAAATGATCAGGACCGGCTTTGCCGCCTGCTTCTGATCCGCGACAGGAAGTTTTCCGCTCATGAGCTCAACTGCCCGTCCGCTGGTGATCGCGACCGCCTTCGCTTCAAGCCTCGTCGTCGGTCTGCTGGTGCTGTTCTGGGCCATGGGGGGGGTCAGCAAGGTGGCGCAACCGGCCGCGATCGGCGGCCCGTTCCAGCTCACCGACCAGAACGGCAAGGCCGTCACCGACAAAAACCTCAAGGGCAAGCCGACCCTGATCTTCTTCGGCTACACCCATTGCCCCGATGTCTGCCCGACCTCGCTGTTCGAGATGTCGGAAGTGCTGCGCGCGATGGGCAAGGATGCCGACAAGGTCAACGCCGTCTTCATCTCGGTCGATCCCGAGCGCGACACGCCCGCGACCATGAAGGACTATCTCTCGAGCTTCGATCCGCATCTCGAGGGGCTGAGCGGCGATCCTGCCGAGACCGCCAAGGTGATCACCTCCTACCGGGTCTATGCCAAGAAGGTGCCGACCAAGGACGGCGACTACACCATGGACCACACTGCGCTGATCTACCTGATGGACCGCGAGGGCCGTTTCGTCTCGCCGTTCAACCTGAAGCGGAGCCCGGAAGAGGCCGCGACCGAGCTGAAGCGGTATCTTTGATGTTCACCTCTCCCGCTTGCGGGAGAGGTCGCGCCGCAGGCGCGGGTGAGGGCTCTCTCCTCGTTGCGGCTCTCGCCCAGCGGAGACACCCTCTCCCGCAAGCGGGAGAGGGGGCGCGCTTTCACTGTAGCCACAATCGGCGCTCGCGTTCCCGGCCGGATGGTCTATAAGGCCTTCCGATCCCGATGAAATTCGTTCATTTCCGGCCGATGGCTCCATCGCAACAGGCGAAATCGTCCAAATCTGCCCGAGGCTTGCTGACGGGGCTGGCGATCGCTGCGTGCCTGCTGGAGGGTCTGTCCGGCGCATGGGCGCAGGCTCCGGCCAAGCAGCCTCCAGCGGCGCCTCAAGCCACGCCGCAAACGACGGCCCAGGCGGCCCCGCAGGCGGTGCCCGGCTTCTGGGACCCGCGGCGGCGCCCGGAGCGGCCGGACCTGTCGCGCCTGACTGTGATCCGCTTCCTGACCGAAACCGACTATCCGCCGTTCAACTATACCGGCGCCGACGGCAATCCGGCCGGCTTCAACGTCGATCTCGCGCGTTCGCTTTGTGAAGAGATCAAGGTCACCTGCACCGTGCAGATGCGCCGCTTCGAGACGCTGGTCGACGCGCTCACCTCAAACCGGGGCGATGCGATCATTGCGTCTATGGCGGTGAGCCCGCAGTTGCGCGCGCGTGTCGATTTCACCGATCCCTATTACCGCGTGCCGGCGCGTTTCGCCTCGCGCAAGGATGCGGTGATGCCGGAGATCCGGCCCGAATATCTCGAAGGCAAGAAGGTCGGCGTCATCGCGGGCTCCGCGCATGAGGCCTATCTCAAGGCGATGTTCACCGACGCCGAGCTGCACGGCTATCCCAATGACGAGAGCTTGCGTGCCGCGCTCCGCAAGGGCGAGGTCGATTTCATCTTCGGCGACGCCATCTCGCTGGCGTTCTGGATCAACGGCACCGATTCCGGCGATTGCTGCGCCTTCTCCGGCGGCCCGTTCGTCGAGAGCCGCTTCTTCGGCGAGGGCATCGGCATCGCCGTGCGCAAGGGCAACGACGTGCTGCGCCAGGCCCTGAATTGGGCCCTGTTCCGCGTCTGGGAAAAAGGCCGCTACACGGATTTGTGGCTGCGGTATTTTTCGGTGAGCCCGTTCTGACCCGGTCGCTACTCCCTCAGCCGTCATTGCGAGCGAAGCGAAGCAATCCAGACTTTCTCTGCGGAAGCAGTCTGGATTGCTTCGTCGCTACGCTCCTCGCAATGACGGCGTGTGCAGTGGCACCGCCCCGCAAAATTGCATTCTGCCCGGAAATCGCTATTTTCCGCGGCCCGGAGGCCCCTTGATGTCCGTTATCGATCCCAACATGAGCCCGAGCGATCTTCGCGAGCTCGCCGAACAATCCAACGCCTGGCCGTTCGAGCAGGCGAAGGCCATTGTCGCGCGGCTGAAGAAAAGTCCGAAGGACGAGGTCCTGTTCGAGACCGGCTACGGGCCGTCCGGCCTGCCGCATATCGGCACGTTCGGCGAGGTCGCGCGCACCTCGATGGTGCGCCATGCCTTCCGTGTGCTGACCGAGGACAAGATCAAGACGCGCCTGCTCGCCTTCTCCGACGACATGGACGGCCTGCGCAAGGTGCCGGACAACGTGAAGAACAGGGCGCCGCTCGAAGCCAATCTTGGCAAGCCGCTGACGCGCGTGCCCGATCCGTTCGGCACGCATGACAGTTTTGGCGCGCACAACAACGCGCGGCTGCGTGCTTTCCTCGATCATTTCGGCTTCGACTACGAGTTCGCGAGCTCGACCGACTACTACACAGAAGGCCGCTTCGACGCGACGCTGCTCAAGATGCTCGCTGCCTACGACCAGGTCATGGCGATCATCCTGCCGACGCTCGGGCCCGATCGCCGCGCGACCTATTCGCCGTTCCTGCCGATCAGCAAGACCACCGGAATCGTGCTCCAGGTGCCGATGGTCCGCCGCGACGTCGCGGCCGGCACGGTGACTTATGTCGATCCCGATACGAACGAGGAAGTTGAGACGCCGGTGACCGGCGGAAATGTAAAATGTCAGTGGAAGGCCGACTGGGCGATGCGCTGGGTCGCGCTCGGCGTCGACTATGAGATGGCCGGCAAGGATCTGATCGATTCCGTGAAGCTCTCCGGCGCCATCGCCAAGGCGCTCGGCGGCACGCCGCCCGAAGGCTTCAACTACGAGCTCTTCCTCGACGAGAAGGGCCAGAAGATCTCGAAGTCGAAGGGCAACGGCCTCACCATCGACGAATGGCTGCGCTATGCCTCGCCGGAATCGCTGACGCTGTTCATGTATCGCGAGCCGAAAGCGGCGAAGCGGCTGTATTTCGACGTCATCCCGCGCAATGTCGACGACTACCAGCAATTCAGCGACGGCTTTGCCAGGCAGGATGACAAGCAGCAGCTCGGCAATCCCGTCTGGCACATCCACTACGGCCATCCGCCGAAGGGCGATATGCCCGTGACGTTCCAGCTTCTGCTCACGCTGGTGTCGTCGTCGAATGCGGAAAACGCCGAGACGCTGTGGGGATTTATCGGTCGCTATCGTCCCGGCGTGAGTCCGCAGACGCATCCGAAGCTCGACGCGATGGTCGGCTACGCCATCAACTACTACCGCGATTTCGTCGCGCCGACGAAGCAGTTCCGCGTGCCCACCGACACGGAGCGGGCCGCGCTGCAGGATCTGCGCGACGCGCTGTCGCAGCTGCCGCAGGACGCCTCGGCCGAAGACATCCAGAACGTCGTCTACGAGATCGGCCGCCGCGAGCCGTTCCTCGACCAGGTCAAGAAGGGCAAGGATGGTCGCCCCGGCGTCACGCTCGACTGGTTCAACATGCTCTACCAGGTGCTGCTCGGCCAGGAGAAAGGCCCGCGCTTCGGCTCGTTCGTCGCCGTGTACGGCGTGCAGAACGCGGTCAACATGATCGACGGCGCGCTGGCACGGAGTGCGTAGCCGCACCCTCAGTGTCATCGTCCGCCTTGTGCGCAATTGCGCACTGGAGCGGACGATCCAGTATTCCAGAGGCCAGGCGTTATAGAGCCGAGACGCTGCGGCGTACTGGATTCCCCGCTTTCGCGGGGAATGACAGCAGAGCAAGTTTCACTGGCTCGCCCACACAATCCTTGCAATCCACGCCACCTCGCCAGCCGCCATCGTCCGCTCCGCCTGCGTCGCATTGAGGGGCTGTAATTCCAGCGCCTTCGCCGTGCGGCGCTTGAGCATCGCGACCGTCACCTCGCCCGCCTTCGCCTTCACCACCACGCGATCGCCCTTGCGGATCGGCGCGCTGGGCAAGACCAGGATGACGTCGCCGTCGCGATAGGCCGGCATCAGCGCGTCGCCGGAAATCTCCAGCGCAAAGGCGCGGTCGTCCTCGGCGCTCGGTAATGCGATCTCCCTCCAGTCCTTGCCGGATGGAAAGCCGGAGTCGTCGAACGCGCCGCTCAAGCCGGCCTGCGCGAAGCCGAGCAGCGGCACGGCGCGGCCGTCGCCGGGATCGTCGCCGATCAGCCTGGCAAAAATCTCGATCGAGGACTCCGCGGCCGCCAGCGCCTTTGCGATCGATTCGGTCGAGGGCCAGCGTTCGCGGCCGTCGGAGGTGACGCGCTTGGACTTGTTGAAGGTGGTGGGGTCGAGCCCGGCCCGCTTGGCAAGGCCGGACGATGACAGCCCGGCGCGCGCGGCCAGTCGGTCCAGCGCGGCCCAGATCTGGTCGTGGGTCAGCATCCTCTGCGCTTTGGCCTGTTTGACCATGGAAGGTCCAGCCCGTCGCAACTCAGGAAAACTATCCTCAAATCAACCGGTTTTCCGTTTTTCGCGCAAGGGGTGGTGAGCAAAGCGTTTTCAAGCGAAGTGGGTACCGGTTCGCGTCAAGAAAACGCGTCAAAACAAGAATCTAGAGCCCCGTCCCGATGAAATCGGAACGGAATAGGCTCTCACTCTTGAGTTCAGGAGGTGTGGCCTTTACGGTCGCGCCCGGGTTTTAAGGGCCCACAAGAGACGAAAAACCCAAGAGACTCAAAGAGCTGAGTCGAAGGGCAAACAGGGCGCCGCAACAGGTGGTCAAGATCTACAAAATCTGTCCAGCCTCGGCCTGGCGCGAGGCGGAACGGCAGGGCGTGTACCGGGGCAGCGCAGATGATGCGCGCGACGGATTCATCCATTTCTCGACCGCCGCTCAGGTTCCCGAGACCTTGCGCAAGCATTATGTCGGGCAGCGTGCGCTGTTCCTGGTCGAGGTCGACGACGAGGCACTCGGCCCCGAGCTGCGTTGGGAGCGCTCGCGCAACGACGAGCTGTTTCCGCATCTCTATGGCGAGCTCGATCTCGGCGCGGTGCTCTCGGTGATGAACCTCAACATACGCTCCGATGGCGGCCACGACACCCCGGAGCTTACCCCGTGATCCGCGCTTTCGATGCATTCTCGCTGCCGGTGTTGCGCTGGCTCGATCCCGAGGACGCGCACCGCCTTGCGATCCAGGGCCTGCGCTTCCTGCCGCCGGTGAAGCCGCGGCCGGACGATCCCAAGCTCGCCGTGCGCGCCTTTGGACTCAACTTTCCCAACCCGATCGGCATGGCCGCCGGCTTCGACAAGAGCGCGGAGGTGCCCGATGCACTACTGCGGCTCGGCTTCGGCTTCGCCGAGATCGGCTCGGTGACACCGAAGCCGCAAGCCGGCAATCCGCGGCCGCGGCTGTTTCGTCTCGAGCGCGACGAAGCCGTCATCAACCGCATGGGCTTTAACAATGACGGTGCCGAGGTCGCGCTGCGCCGGCTCGCGGCGCGTGCGGCGAATGGCGGCATCGTCGGCGTCAATGTCGGTGCCAACAAGGATTCGCCGGATCGCGTCGCCGACTACGTCAAGCTGATCGAGACCTTTGCGCCGGTCGCGAGCTATTTCACCATCAACGTCTCCTCGCCCAACACCCCGGGACTGCGCAACCTTCAGGAGGGCGCGCTGCTCGACGATCTGCTCGGACGCGTGATCGATGCGCGCGAGCGGGTGCGGCAGAAGGCGGGCGACACGCCGGTGCTGCTGAAGATCGCGCCCGACCTCAGCCTCGCCCAGCTCGACGACGTCGTGCAGGTCGCGCGCGCGCGCAAAGTCGACGGCATGATCGTGTCGAACACGACCATCGCGCGGCCGAGCACGCTGCGCGAGGAGATGCGGTCGAAGGAGCAAGGCGGCCTGTCCGGCCGGCCGCTGTTTCGCTTGTCGACGCGCATGGTCGCGGAGACCTATGTGCGCGTCGAGGGCGCATTCCCGCTGATCGGTGTCGGCGGTGTGGACTCAGGCGGCGCGGCGCTGACAAAAATCCGCGCCGGTGCGAGCCTGATCCAGCTCTATTCGTCGCTGGTCTACAAGGGCCTCAGCCTCGTCGACGAGATCAAGCGCGACCTCACCTCGACGCTGCTGCGCACGGGCCGGGACTCGCTCTCCGAGATCGTCGGCGCCGATGCTGCCACGCTCACGGCGGAAGACTGGCCGGGGATGTAGCCACCGCCCGTAGCCCGGATGAAGCGCAGCGTAATCCGGGATTCTATCCGCGTGCTCAAAGGCCCCGGATTGCGCTTCGCTCCATCCGGGCTACGATCTACTACGGCTTTGAAAACGTCGCCCTGAACTGCGCCGGGTAGCGCGCGCCCTGCAAGCCTCCGCGCGCGACGTAGGAGGCGATCAGCGCCCACCACAGCCCGGCATTGCCGAGCGATTGCAGCGCCCACCAGGTAACCAGGAAGATCGCGAGCGAAACCAGCATCAGATTGCGCATCTCGCGCGCCCAGGTCGCGCCGACATAGATCCCATCGAAGCCGAAGGCGAACACGCCAGGGATCGGCGCCATCACCACGAACGGCAGGAAATCGCGCGCCGCACGGCGCACGTCTTCGCTCGCCGTCATGACATCGATCAGGGCCGGACCGAACAGGGCGAACAGCGTCGCGACGACCATTGCAAAGCCAAGGCCCCACAGCAGCACGAGCCGGGTCGAATCGGAAAAGCCTTTGGCATCGCGCGCGCCAAAGGTACGGCCACAAAGCTGCTGCGCGGCGTTGGCAAGGCCGTCGAGGAAGAAGGCGCTGACCAGCAGGAAGTTGTTGAGCACGGAGTTTGCCGCCAGCGTCACGTCGCCGGCGCGCGCGCCCTTGGCGGTGAAGAACAGGAACACGGCGATCAGCGCCGCGGTGCGGATCAGGATGTCGGAGTTCACCGACAGCAGCCGCATCAGCTTCGTCCGGTCGAACAGGCGCGCGCGGGGAACGGCAAAGCCGCCGTCCGCGTAGCGCCGGCAGACGATCACGCCGAGGACGAAGCCGACAGCCTCCGACAGCAGCGCCGCGATCGCCGCTCCCGCGATACCGGTGTCGTAAACCAGCACCAGCAACAGGGTCGCCGCGGTGTTGATGAGGTTGATCGCAATCTGGAGCCATAGCGCCGAACTGGCGCGGGCCTGGCCCACCAGCCAGCCAAGGATCACGTAATTGGCCAGCGCCAGCGGCGCCGACCAGATCCGGATCATGAAATAGGTCTTTGCCGCGCGCGTCACGCCCTCGCTGCCGCCCATCAGGTCGAACAGCGCGCCTGCGAGCGGCAATTGCAGCGCAATCAGCGCGGCGCCGATCAGGCCGGCGACGATGAAGCCGCGCACCAGGATTACGGTCTGCTCGCGCGTCTCGCCCGCGCCGAGCGCCTGCGCAGTGAAGGCGAGCGTGCTCATCCGCAGGAAGCCGAACAGCCAGAACAGGCAGTCGAAGATCACCGAGGCCATTGCGACGCCGCCGAGCAGGGCGGCATCGTCGAGCCGTCCGATCGCGGTGGTCGAGACCACGCCGATCAGCGGCGTGGTGAGGTTCGCGACCATCGCGGGGCCTGCGATGGCGAACACCTGGCGGCTGCCGATCCTGGGATGAAGCGGTGCGTTCATGTCAGGTGCGTGTATCTGAGCCCTGCGCCGAATGCACCATCGCGGCCGGCATGGCGTGCCTGCACCGGCCGCGCAGTCCGGAAGGCGTTAGAGCGTTTTCGAGCGAAGTGGATACCGGTTCGCGTCAAGAAAACGCGTCAAAGCAAGAATCTAGAGCCCCGTTCCGACTTCATCGGAACGGGAAAGACTCTAGCGGCGCGGGGAGCCGAACAGGCGCGACAACAGCCAGATCGGGATCACGATGACCGCGCCGAGCAGGAAGTAGCGCCACAGCCAGTTCACGGCATCGAAGCCAAGATCCCAGAGACGCTGGAACAGCAGACGAATGCTGATGAGGATATTCCAGGGATCAAAGCCGATCGCGGCCAGAACCACGCCGACCAGGATCGAGAGCAGCACCAGGCGAAACGCGACCGCCAGCGGCGAGCCGCCGAGAAAGCGGTGCAGGCCATCGCTGCGGCCGGCCGGCAAATCTCTGACGTCGTGGGCCATCTCAAACTCCTTGGGCGGATTCGCCCGGATTATAGGTCACGGCGGGGGACATGGGGAACCCGCAATGGGCCGTCAATCAGCTTACCGCATTTTAATTCGGGCAGGCGGGAGCGGCCTCAGATTTGGGTCCGCTGCCGGCAGCGAGCTCGGTCACCTCTCCCGCTTGCGGGAGAGGTCGGCGCGGAGCGCCGGGTGAGGGTTCTTTCCTCTGGGGGAATCCCGATGCGGAGTACCCTCTCTCCCCAACCCTCTCCCGAAAGCGGGAGAGGGAGCGCACTACCTTCGTGGCGGCAATTCATACCTCAATCTCCGCCGCCTCCGCTTTCAGCATCTTTTCCAGCGTTTCCAGCCGGTCGGCCTCCCGCGGCGGCTTGTCCCAGCGGAGCCGGCTGATGCGGGGGAAGCGCATGGCGACGCCGGATTTGTGCCGCGGCGAGCGCTGCAGGCCCTCGAAGGCGACCTCCAGCACCAGTCCCTTGTCGCCCTCATGTATGACGTGACGGACGGGGCCGAACTTTTCCGTGGTGTTGCGGCGCACGAAGCGGTCGATCTGCAACAGCTCCTCGTCGGTGAAGCCGAAATAGGCCTTTCCGACCGGCACCAGCTCGTCGCCGTTCTCGCTCTCGGTCCAGACGCCAAAGGTGTAGTCGGAATAATAGGACGAGCGCTTGCCGTGGCCGCGCTGCGCATACATCAGCACGGCGTCGATGATGTGCGGATCGCGCTTCCACTTCCACCATTGGCCCTTTGGCCGTCCTGGCAGATAAGGCGCATCGCGCCGCTTCAGCATCACGCCCTCGACGGCGTCGGCATCTTCGCCCGCGCCGGCACTCGCGGGATCGGCGCGCGCGGCGGTGAGTGCCTCCCAGCTCGCGAAGGGAACTGTGGGCGATAAATCGATCCGGGGATCACCTAGCTTGGTGATGAACGTCTCCAGTCGCTCGCGCCGCTCCGCGAACGGCAGCTCGCGAAGATCGTTCTCGTCGTCGCCAAGCAGATCGTAGGCGCGGAGGTGGATCGGAAACTCCTTGATCAGCTTCGGCGAGACCACCTTGCGGTTGAGGCGCTGTTGCAGGACGTTGAAGCTTTGCACGCGGCCCTCGCGCAGGATCAGAAGCTCGCCGTCGATGGCGCCGGGGAGGCTCAGCGCCGGCACGAGGTCCGGAAAGCTTCCCGTGATGTCCTCGCCGGTGCGCGAATAGAGCCGCGCGGTGATCTGTCCGAGTTCGTCGCGGCCCGCTACCGCCTGCACGCGGATGCCGTCCCATTTCCATTCGGCGACGTAGTCGGCAGGATCGAGCGCGGCGAAATCGGTGTCCTCGATCGCATGCGCCAGCATCACCGGGCGGAACGGTGCGGGATCGCGATTGACCGGTTTTTCGGCGCGGCCTTCCAGCCAGGCGAACAGGTCGAGATAGGGTGGCGCCAAGCCCGGCCAGATCAGCTCGACCTCGTGCGGGTCCTTATCGCCGAGCGTCGCGGCTGCGGTCTTCGCCAGCCGCGCGGAGATGCCGATGCGCAACGCGCCGGTGACGAGCTTCAACAGTGCCCAGCGGCCGGTCTCGTCGAGCTCGTCGAGCCAGCGTTCGAGCTGCTTTGGCAGCTCGGTCTTGCCGAGCATGCGCAGCGTGGTGACGACTTCGGTCAGCGTTGGGGGCGGCGGGTTGTTGTGGGCCGCCATGGCCGCCTTCGGCCACATCAGCGCCACCGTCTCCGAGAGATCGCCAACATAATCGTAGCTCAGCCCGAACAGCACCTCATCGGTGCGCGACGCAATGAGATCGCGGATCAGCGCCGGTTTTGCATGCTTGAAGCTCAGCGCGCCGGTGAGCGCGGCCAGTGCGTAGCCGCGGTCGGGATCGCCGACCTCGCGAAAATAGCTGATGAGCAGCCGCAGCTTGTTGTTGCGGCCGGGCTCGTAGGCGAGGCGGTCCAAGAGTTCGGCGAAGCGGTTCATGCCTCGGCCTCGTCTTGAACCGGCGGCTCGCTCTCCTCCTCCTCGCCATAGCCGACGAGATCCAGCGGTTGCGCTCGCAAGCCACGCGACCTGCACCAATGCACCAGTGCATCTTCCTGGCCGTGGGTGACCCAGATCTCGCCGGCGCCGGTAGCAGCGATCGTTGCGGTGAGGCCGTCCCAATCGGCGTGGTCGGAGATCACCAGTGGCAATTCGATGCCGCGCTGCCGCGCGCGGGCGCGCACGCGCACCCATCCCGATGCGAAGGCGGTGACGGGATCAGGAAAGCGCCGCGTCCAGAGATCGGAGGTCGCCGAGGGCGGTGCGAGCGTGATGGTGCCGGCAAGCGCCGCCTTCTTCACGCCCATTGCCGGCCTGAGCTCGCCGAGGTCGATGCCGCGGCTCTGGTAGTAGTGCGTGATCGCTTCCATCGCGCCATGCAGGTAGATCGGCGCGTCATAGCCGGTCTGGCGCAGCAACGCGATCACGCGCTGCGCCTTGCCGAGCGAATAGGCGCCGACGAGATGCGCGCGCTCGGGAAACAGCGCGACCGAGGCCAGCAGCTTCTTCACCTCGAAGGCCGCATCGCCGTGGCGAAACACCGGCAGGCCAAACGTCGCCTCGGTGATGAAGACATCGCAGGGCACGAGTTCGAACGGGACGCAGGTCGGGTCGGGCGCGTCCTTGTAATCGCCGGAGGCGACGATGCAGGTGTCCTCGGCTGTGACCGCGATCTGCGCCGAGCCCAGCACGTGGCCGGCCGGGTGAAACTTGACCTTGACGTCGCCGAGCCGGATCTCCTCGCCATAGCTGATGACTTGCGTCGAGCCGGCAAAGTTCTCGCCGTAGCGTAGCCGCATCATGTCCAGCGTTTCCTGCGTCGCCAGCACGGCGCCATGGCCGGCGCGGGCGTGGTCGGAATGCCCGTGGGTGATCACGGCCCGGTCGACCGGTCGGATAGGATCGATATGGAAGCCGCCGGGCTTGCAGCACAGGCCGTCAGCAGTTGGCAACAGGATGTCTTGCGGGCGCATGCCTGATATATAGGTCGCTCCACCGCGTCTTCGAGTCACCACCCGCTTCACACGCTTCGCTTCCTGGTTCCCAATGCCGCTCCGCCTGTTTCTGACCTCCGGCGATCTCATGGCTGACCGCCGTTTCGAGTTCGCACGCGACCTCCAGCTCAAGGGCGATCTGCCCGCCGCCGCCGATCTCATCGAACAGGCGATCGAGCTTGCACCGAATTTTACCTCGGCCTGGTTCACGCTCGGCGAAATCCGTCAGCAGCTCGGCGAGCGCGACAAGGCGATCGCGGCGTTTCGCAAAGCGCGCGAGTCCGATCCTGGGGACCAGCACGGCGCCGGCCTGCATCTGATGCGGCTTGGCGACACTGAGATGGCGGAGATGCCAAAAGCCTATGTGCAGGCGCTGTTCGATCAATACGCGCCGCGCTTCGAGCACGCGCTGATCAACGATCTCGGCTATCGCGCCCCCGCGCTGATCTTCAAGGCGGTGCTGGCCGCGCGCGTCGCGGCGAAGAAGCCGGCGTTCTTCAAGCGCACCATCGATCTCGGCTGCGGCACCGGCCTCGCGGCAGCCGCCTTCGCCAAGCAGGTCGACCACTTCATCGGCATCGATCTGTCGCCAGGGATGATCAAGGAGGCGCGCGCCACCGAGCTCTACGCCGAGCTCGAGGTCGCCGACATGATCGAGGGCCTGCGCGGCAAGGCGGACGCGAGTGCGAACCTCGTCGTCGCTGCGGATGCGTTCGTCTATCTCTCCGATCTCGCGCCTGTGCTGATCGAGGCCAGGCGCGTGCTCGTATCAGGCGGCGTGCTCGCCTTCACGCTGGAGACGCATGACGGCAGCGGCATCGTTCTCGGTGAAGGCCTGCGCTATGCCCACGCGGCGGAATATGTGCGCGGCGCGATCGCCAAGGCCGGACTGGAGCTGCTGACTCTCGAGCCGGCGTCTCCGCGCATCGAGAACAACGAGCCGGTGCGCGGTCTCGTCGTCGTTGCCGAGAAATCTTGAGTCTAGGCGCTAAACACCGGCAATTTGCGCGTCATTGTGTCGCTCAGCGACGAACTTCCTACTTGCGACACGTGGTGTGAAGCCAGCACAATGCGCGCAGCAGGGAGAGAAACCACGATGACGAAGAATCCTTCGCGGCGCGATGTCAGCGCCGCCGCGCTCGCCACTATGGCCGCATCCGTCTTGCCCGCGCCCTATGTCTGGGCCGCGGAGAAGAAATACGATGCCGGCGCCAGCGACACCGAGATCAAGATCGGGCAGACCGTGCCGCATTCCGGCCCCGGCTCGCTCTACGGCGTGCTCGGGCGGATCGGCGAGGCCTATTTCCAGATGCTGAACGAGAAGGGCGGCATCAACGGGCGCAAGATCAAGTTTCTCACCATGGACGACGCCTACAGCGCGCCGAAATGCGTCGAGGCGACGCGGCGCCTCGTCGAGCAGGAAGAGGTGCTCGCGCTCTACGGCTCGCTCGGCACCGCGCCGCAGACCGCCGTGCACAAATACCTGAACTCCAAGGGCGTGCCGCAGTTGCTGCTCAACACCGGCGCGTCGAAATGGAATAACCCGAAGGAGTTCAAGTGGACGATGGCGGGCCTGCCGCTCTATCCGACCGAGGCGCGCATCCTGGCGCGGCACGTCGTCAGCGTGAAGCCGAACGCCAAAGTCGGCATCCTCTACCAGAACGACGATTTCGGCCGCGACTTCCTGGGTCCGTTCAAGAAGGTGCTGGCCGACGCCGGTGGCACCGCATCTGTCATCATGGAGCAGACCTACGATCTCACCGATCCCACGGTCGATTCCCAGCTCATCAATCTCTCCAAGTCGGGCGCCGACGTGTTCTACAACATCTCCACCGGCAAGGCGTCGTCGCAGTCGATCCGCAAAGTCGCCGAGCTCGGCTGGAAGCCGCTGCAGCTGTTGTCGGCGGGCTCGACCGGCCGCTCGATCCTCAACGCCGCGGGCCTCGAGAACGCCGCCGGCATCGTCGCCATCCGCTACAACAAGGAGGTCGGCCTGCCGAAATGGGAGAAGGACCCGGATGTGATGGCGTTCGAGGAGCTGCGCAAGAAGTACATCCCGACCATCGACCCCGACAACACCATCGCCCTTGCCGGCTACGGCCAGGCCGTGACCATGGGCGAGATCCTGCGCCGCTGCGGCGACGAGCTCACCCGTGCCAATGTGCTGAAGCAGGCGTCCACGCTCAAAGGCTTCCACTCGCCCTATTTCCTCGACGGCGTCACCTACGACTACACGCCCGAGGACTACACGCCGATGAAGACGCTGTTCATCTCGATCTTCAGCGGCAAGGACTGGGACATCTCCGACAAGCCGATGTCGGAGTAGGCGGTCTCTCCGCGATCGAGCTGCCGTAGGGTGGGCAAAGGCGCTCTTGCGCCGTGCCCACCATTTTCCCTGACGACGACTGCGGTGGGCACGCTTCGCTTTGCCCAGCCTACGAGACCTTCACCCCTCGACGAACCCATCGCCACGGCTTACCTGTGATGCCGTGCCGCCCCGCATCCTCAAAATTCCGGCCGAGCCGGCCGCGCTGCTGCCCGACCGCTTCCAGGGGTGGTTCGCGGCCCGCGGCTGGTCGCCGCGCGAGCATCAGCTCGCGCTGCTGGAGAAGGCGCGCGCGGACGCTAGCGCCTTGCTGATCGCGCCGACCGGCGCCGGCAAGACGCTGGCGGGGTTTCTGCCGACGCTGGTGGAGCTGAGCTCGGCACCGGCGACTCCGACGAAATCCGTCGTGTCCACCGGCCGTACTGTCCAACGCAGCGCCGGCCTGCACACGCTCTACATCTCGCCGCTCAAGGCGCTCGCGGTCGACATCGCACGCAACCTCGAACGGCCGATCGCCGAGATGAGCCTGCCGATCAAGGTCGAGACCCGCACCGGCGATACGCCGGTGTCGCGGCGGCAGCGGCAGCGGCGCTATCCGCCGGACATTCTGCTGACGACGCCCGAGCAGCTCGCGCTGCTGCTCTCCTCCGACGACGCGCCGTTCTTGTTTTCCTCGCTCAAGCGCATCGTGCTTGACGAGCTGCACGCGCTGGTGACGTCCAAGCGCGGCGATCTCTTGTCGCTGGGCCTCGCGCGGCTATGGCGGCTGGCGCCGCAGATGCGCGCAATCGGCCTGTCGGCGACGGTGGCGGAGCCGGAGCAACTCGCGCGCTTCCTGGTGCCTCAGCCCGGCGGCCGGGAAGCGGCGGCCGACATCGTCATCGCCGGCGGCGCGGCGCCGCCGCAGGTCGAGATGCTCGACACGCGCGAACGGCTGCCCTGGGCCGGCCATAGCGCTCGCCACGCGCTTCCCGAAATCTACCAGCTGATCAAGGCGAATAAGACCACGCTGGTCTTCGTCAACACCCGCAGCCAGGCCGAGATGCTGTTCCAGAACCTCTGGAGCATGAACGACGACAACCTTTCGATCGCACTGCATCACGGCTCGCTCGACGTCGCGCAGCGGCGCAAGGTCGAGGACGCCATGTCGGCGGGAAAACTGCGCGGCGTGGTCTGCACCTCCTCGCTCGACCTCGGCGTCGACTGGGGCGACGTCGACCTCGTCGTCAATATCGGCGCGCCCAAGGGATCGTCGCGGCTGATGCAGCGCATCGGCCGCGCCAACCACCGCCTCGATGAAGCCTCGCGCGCCGTGCTGGTGCCGGCCAATCGTTTCGAGGTGCTGGAATGTCGCGTCGCGATCGATGCGATTGCCGAGAATGCGCAGGACACGCCGCCCCTGCGCCTAGGGGCGCTCGACGTGCTGGCCCAGCACGTGCTCGGCTGCGCCTGCGGCGAGCCGTTTCTCTCGGACGAACTCTATGCCGAAGTCCGCACCGCCGCGCCCTACGCGGATCTGTCGCGGCAGGATTTCGACGACGTCGTCGATTTCGTCGCCTCGGGCGGCTATGCGCTAAAAACCTATGAGCGCTTCGCCCGCATCAAGCAGGACAAGGAGGGCCGCTGGCGCGTCGCCAATCCCAAGGTGCGGCAGAGCTACCGGATGAATGTCGGCACCATTGTCGAGGACGACATGCTGAAGGTGCGGCTGGTGCGCTCGCGCGGCGGCGGCCAAGGAAAAGCAAGCGGATCGACCGGCGTGATCGCGCGCGGCGGCCGCTTGCTCGGCGAGATCGAAGAGGCCTTCATCGAGGGCCTGAGCCCCGGCGACACTTTTGTGTTCAGCGGTGAGGTGGTGCGATACGAAACCCTGGTCGAGGACCAGGTCTACGTGTCGCGCGCGCATGACAAGGACCCGAAAGTGCCGTCCTATATGGGCGGCAAGTTCCCGCTCTCGACCTATCTCGCCGAGCGCGTCCGCCGGCTGCTCGATGACGGCCGCGCATGGGGTGGCCTGCCAGAACAGGTGCGCGACTGGCTGTCGCTGCAAAAGGACGTGTCGCGCGTGCCCGCGGTGCGTGAGCTGCTGGTGGAAAGTTTTCCGCGCGCCAACAAGCATTACATCGTCTGCTATCCCTTCGAAGGCCGCCTCGCACACCAGACGCTCGGCATGCTGCTGACGCGCCGGCTGGAGCGCGCCCGCGCAAGGCCGCTCGGCTTCGTCGCCAACGAATATGCGGTGGCGATCTGGGCGCTTGGCGACATGTCGTTCATGATCCGAAACGGCAAGCTCGACCTCAACGCGCTGTTCGATCCAGACATGCTCGGCGACGACCTTGAGGCTTGGCTCGCCGAATCCGCCTTGATGAAGCGCACCTTCCGCAATTGCGCGATCATCTCCGGCCTGATCGCGCGCCGCCACACCGGCGAAGAGAAGAGCCGCCGTCAGGTGCTGTTCTCGACCGACCTCGTCTACGATGTCTTGCGGAAACACCAGGCCGATCACGTGCTGCTGCGCGCCGCGCGCGCCGATGCCGCCACCGGCCTGCTCGATTTGCGCCGTCTCAGCGACATGCTCATCCGCATCCAGGGCCGCATCACCCACCGGGAACTCGACCACGTCTCCCCGCTCGCCGTCCCCGTGATGCTGGAAATCGGCCGCGAGTCAGTTTATGGCGAAGCTGGAGACGAGCTGTTGGCCGAGGCCGCCGACGAGCTGGTCAAAGAGGCGATGGGATAGAAGCAAGGTTTTGACGTGACGTTGGGCGCGCTGGTTTCAGGGGATGTCGAGGACATGCGCGTTTCGAATGTCACCATCAGCGATGTGACCTTCGCCGCCGATCTCTCCGGCGCCCTGTTCTGGGAAGAGCAGCGCCTGCTCGTCGTTTCCGATCTGCATCTCGAAAAGGGTTCCAGCTTCGCCACGCGCGGCGTGCTGCTGCCGCCCTACGACACGCTGGCAACGCTGAGCCGGCTCGCTGCTGTCATCTCCCGCCATAACCCCAAAATCGTCATCGCGCTCGGCGACAGCTTTCACGATCGCTCCGCGCATGAGCGCCTGTCCGCGGACGACCGCGACACCGTTGCGGCGCTCCGGACCGGCCGCGACTGGATCTGGATCTCGGGCAATCACGATCCGATGTTGCCGCGCGATCTCGGCGGCACCGTCGCCGATGAAATCGCGATCGGCCCGATCACCTTCCGTCACGAGCCGACCGGCGCGCATGGCGAGATCGCCGGCCATCTCCATCCCAAGGCGCGCGTCTCCGCGCGCGGCCGCTCGATGGAGCGACGTTGTTTCGCCAGCGACGGCATGCGCGCCGTGATGCCGGCGTTTGGCGCCTATGCCGGCGGTCTCAGCATCCGCGATGCGGCGTTCGCAAAGATTTTTCCGACGAACGGCTTTGTCGCGCATCTGCTCGGCGACCGCAGGGTGCATGCGATCGCAGCGTCGCGGTGCTATTAAGCCGCCTTCGCCTGCACGTTCTCGCAAAACTCCGCGAGCCGATCGGCGAGCCGCAGCGTCGCGGACGTCGCGTTGGGCGCGGCCATCAGCGCCACCTCGGTGCGGTTGATCGGCGCAAAGCCGTCCTTCGCTGTCAGCACGCGATGGTCGGACTGGATCGACATTTCCGACAGAATGCTCAGGCCCATGCCGGCGGCAACCGCGGCCTGGATGCCGGCGAGGCTCGATGACGAGTACGACATGTGCCAGGTGCGGCCGGCGCTTTCCAGCGCGTGAATGGCGCCGGCGCGATAGAGGCAGCCGGGCGGAAATCCGATCAGCGGCACCGACGACGCGTTGACATCGATCGGATGGCTCTTGCTGGTGACCCAGTGCACCCGCTCCGGCCACACCGCGATCGCACCTTTCGCGCCGGCCTCGCGCTTGAACAGCGCAAGGTCGAGCTCGCCGCGTTCGAGGTCGCGGCTGAGGTTCTTGCTCTGGTCGGCACGCACGTCGAGCCGCAGGCTCGGATGCGAGCGCGAGAAGGCGCCCAGCAATTTTGCCAGACGATAGGCGGCAAAATCCTCGGGGATGCCGAGCCGGATCGCGCCGTCGCCATCGGGCTCGCGCAGCACGTCGCGCGCCTCTTCCGCAAGCGTCAGCAGCCGCCGCGCATAGGACAGCAGCCGCTCGCCGGCCTCGGTCGGGCGCACGTCCTTGCCGTCACGGTGCAGCAGCACCTGGCCAACATCCTCTTCCAGCCGCTTGATCTGCTGGCTGACGGTCGATTGCGTGCGATGGACGCGCTTGCTCGCGCGGGTAAAGCCGCCGGCCTCGACCACCGAGACGAAACTGCGCAGAAGCTCCAGGTCGAGCATGCCTGCCTCCATTCGAAAATCCACTGATTGGCAGTTAATCATTTAATTTCCAAATGACAAGGCCAGTCCCTAGATCGAGGGCTCAGGAGAATGCCCTCATGTCGCTCGCCGCCTCGATGTCCGTCCCCCGCAGCCGCTTCAACGCGCTGCCCTTTGCCATCGGCCTGTTTTGCCTGCTCTGGAGCTACGCCTTCGTCGCTGGCAAGATCGGCGTCACCCACTGTCCGCCGCTAATCCTGCTCGCCGCGCGCTTTTCGCTCGCCGGCATTTTGATCCTCGGTGCCACCTTGGTCCGCGGCGACTGGTCGTTGTCATGGCGCGATGTCATGATCTTTGCCGTGCTCGGCATCGCCAACAACGCGCTCTATCTCGGGCTCGGCTACACCGGCCTGCAATCGGTGTCCGCCGGCCTCGGTGGCCTGATCGTCTCGGCCAATCCGGTGTTCACGGCCGCGCTCGCCGCGTTACTCCTTGGCGAGGGCATGACCTGGCGCAAGGCGAGCGGCCTCCTGCTGGGAATCATCGGCGTCACCCTGATCGTCTGGCACCGTCTCTCGGTCGGCACCGATAGCCTGCACGGCATCATCTTCACGCTGGCCTCGCTCGCTTCGATCGTCGCCGGCACCATCCTGTTCAAGCTGCTCTCGCCCAGGGGTTCGCTGTGGATCGGCAACGGCGTGCAGAACCTCGCCGCCGGCATCGTGCTGACGCCGGTCGCGCTGACCTTCGCCGACATTCATGCGATCGATTTCACCCCAAGCCTGATCGGCGCCTTCGCCTTCCTCGTGCTCGGCGGCTCGATCCTGGCTTACTGGCTCTGGTTTCATCTCCTGAAAGTGTGTGGCGCGACGGCTGCGAGTGCCTATCATTTCCTGATGCCGCCGCTCGGCATGCTGTTCGCGTATCTCGTGCTCGGCGAACACGTCGAAGCGCGTGACTTGCTGGGGATCATTCCGGTGGCGCTCGGCATTTACCTGGTGACGCGCCCCGCAAAGCCCGTCGTGTAAGAGGAGTTCCCCTCATGCCTGTTTTCATCACCCTGATCGGCGGCCCCACCGCGCTGATCGAGATCGACGGCTTTCGCCTGCTCACCGATCCGACCTTCGATGCCCCCGGTGCCTATCAGCTGCCGCATGTGAAGCTCGAGAAGACCATCGGTCCGGCAGTGAAGGCCGACGCCATCGGTCCGATCGATGCCGTGCTGCTCAGCCATGACCAGCATTCGGACAATCTCGACAATTCCGGTCGCGACTTTGTACTGAAAGCGCCGCGCGCGCTGACGACGGAGGCCGGCGCAAAACGCCTCGGCGGCCATGTCGAGGGCCTCGCGCCCTGGGCGACCGCGCATCTGAAGGACGATGACGGCAACGCGCTGACGATTACCGCGACGCCCGCGCGTCACGGCCCGGCCGGCATCGAGCCGCTGTCCGGCGATGTCATCGGCTTCGTGGTGCAGTCGAGCCGCAAGGATACGCGCCCCATCTATATCAGCGGCGACACCACCTGGTTCGACGGCGTTGCCGAAGTCGCGCGCCGCTTCAAATGCGGCGTGGTGCTGCCCTTCGCCGGCGCCGCGCAGACGCGCGGGCCGTTCCACCTCACCATGGACACCAACGACACCATCGAGACCGCGCGCGCCTTCCCCGATGCGATGATCGTCCCCGTGCACACCGAAGGCTGGGCGCATTTCCGCCAGAACAGCGAGGATTTGCGCAAGACGTTTGATACGCTGGGCTTCGGGACGCGGCTGCGGCTGCTGGAGCCCGGTGTGCCGACGGTGATTGAGGCGCCGTAGCTGCTGCAGCCGTCATTGCGAGGAGCTCTTGCGACGAAGCAATCCAGAATCGTTCCGCGGAGGCAGTCTGGATTGCTTCGCTGCGCTCGCAATGACGGAGTACGCGGCTAGTCCTTCCGAAACACGATCGACGCCATCCATCCCGTCATCAGCGCCATCACCGCGGTGACGAGGCCGTACACCAGCCCGTTCTGCCGCGCGTTCGTCGCGACGAACTGCTCGAAGCCGACCTTGACGATCTCGAACGCGGTCTCGGTCTTGCCGATGAAGGCGCCATTCGCGAACAATTTGATCTCGACCTCATAGGTGCCGATCGGCACCTCCGCCGGCAGCGGGATGCCGGTGCGGAACAGCGTCGCCGTCAGGAATGTCACCGCGCTCGCATCCTCGCGATAGAGCCCGCGCTCGGTGCGCAGGCGAATGAAGGCGGAGCGGAACGCGTCGTTCGGCACCACGTCGGCGTAATCGCCGCCGACGCGTTGGGTCAACAGCACGTTGTTGAGCCCGATCTGCTGCCGCCGTGCAATCTCGGGCGAGGTGATGCGGTCGAACGGGCGATTGGCGAACAGCGCCAGATAGCTCGGCACCTGCAGGAACTGCCGGTAGTCGGTGTTGATCCAGATGCCGAATTTGCGTTCCTTGCGCCGCGTCACCATATCGGCGCGCGGGCCCATCACGGTGACCACGAGGTCGTAAGCCGTGCGCTCGGCGGGCGTGGTCGCGTCCTTCTCCACCGAGCCGAACAGCACCAACTCCTCGCCGGAATAGTTCGGCGTCACCGTGACGCGATGGTTGGAGACCGACACGATCAACCGCTCCGCCCGCGCGGACGCACCGAATAGCAGGACGAGGAGAGCCGCAACAAGCGCGCGTATCATCCGCTCACTCCGAGCTCACGGATGGTGAAGAGGTCTTCGGGACGGATCACCAGCTCGACCGCGAAGCGAACGCCGACCGAAAGGATCAGCAAGCCCAGCAGCAGCCGCAGCTGCTCGCCGCGGATCTTCTGGCCGGCACGGGCGCCGAATTGCGCACCGGTGACGCCGCCAACCATCAGGATCAGCGCCAGCACGGCGTCGACGAGGTGATTGGTCACTGCATGCAGCATGGTCGCGAACAACATGGTGACCAGCGTCAGCACCATCGAGGTCCCGATCACCGTCGAGGTCGGCACCCTCAGGATGTAAATCATGATCGGCACCAGGATGAAGCCGCCGCCGATGCCCATGACCGCGCCGATGAAGCCGATCATGATGCCGATGACGACCACCGGGATGACTGACAGATAGATCTTCGAGCGCTTGAACCGCATTTTCAGCGGCAGGCCGTGAATCCAGTTGTGCATGCGCCGTGGCGGCACGGCGCCGCGCCGGGTCCGCATCAGTGCGCGCAGGCCCTCGGAGAACATCAGGCTGCCGACCGTGGTGAGCAACACCACGTAAGAGAGCGCGATCATCAGATCGAGTTGGCCGAGCGCACGGAGCTGCGTGAAAGTCCACACGCCCAGCGACGTTCCGGTCACGCCGCCGCACAACAACACGCTCGCCAGTGTCGGATCGATCGCGCGCCGTCGCCAATAGGTGAGGGCGCCGGAAAACGACGAGGCCGCGATATGGCTCGCGACAGAGGCAACCGCGACCGCCGGCGTGATGCCGATGAAGATCAACAGCGGCGTCATCAGGAAGCCGCCGCCGATCCCGAACATGCCGGAGACGAAGCCGACGGCCGCGCCCATCGCCAGCACCAGGAACACGTTGACCGGAAGATCGGCGATCGGAAGGTAGAGCTGCATCGGACCCACGCTCCGGCGAGACGGATCGATTTCGCGGAATGCTCGCAGGAGGCGCAGAACGATTGCCGCGTCCTTCAATAGCGGAATTTGGTGCGGGGCGGATCAGGAAATTTGGGCGTGGTGAATGAACGTGACGAGGGTGGTCGAGGCGCGCTAGCTCTCCAACGTCGTCCTGGCGAAAAGCCAGGACCCATTATCCCGACTGCTTGTTATCGCGGCAAGCTTTGGCCACAGCGTCCTTCAACAACGAGTGCTTGTGGTAATGGGTCCTGGCTTTCGCCAGGACGACTCGGAGAGATTTGCCGTCAGAGCCTGCTGAGCGACCGCTCTAATGCGCCGCCGACGCCGACTTCTTCGTCGCAACCGGCTTCGGTGCGGGCTTGACGGTCGCCTGCGGTGCGCTGTCCCAGCCGCCGGCGGGGGCCTGGACGTTGACGGCGTCGTCGGGCTGCGGCTCGGCGCTGAAGGTCTGGATCGCGAGCTTGGCGGCGGCGAGCGATTGCGGATCGAGACGCTTGGCGACGTCGTCGCGCTTGGTCGCGGCGTCCGCGTCGCCCTGTCCGGCCGCGAGGGTGAACCATTTGTAGGATTCGGCGAGGTTCTGTTCGACGCCGATGCCGCGGGCATAGAGGATGCCGAGATTGAACTGGCTGTCGGCGACGCCGCGATCGGCCGCCTTTCGGAACCACTGTGCCGCGCTCTTGTAGTTAGCGCCGCGTCCGCCGCCGTCGGCGTCGAGCACCGCAAGATTGTGCATCGCCTTGGCGTTGCCGCGCTCGGCGGCCTGCGTGTAGTAGCGGCGGGCGATGTCGGCGTCCTTCTTCACGCCGAGGCCCTTTTCGTAGAGCGTGCCGAGGCGGAAGGTCGCGGGCACTACGCCGGCCTGCGCCGCGCGGTCGTACCACTTTGCCGCTTCGTCGTAATTGGCAGCCACGCCCTTGCCTTCGGCAAAGCGCACGCCGATCTCGTAGGCCGCGGTCGCATCGCCCCTCATCGCGGCGGTGCGCAAGCCCGGACCGCCGATGCCGTCAGGCAGTTTCTCGCTCGGCGGCACCTGGACCATGCCGAGTCGTGCGCGGCTCGTGCCCGTCAGCGCACCGGTCACGTCGCTGGAGGCCGCGGGCGGCGCGGGCGCAATTTCGACCGACGCCGTGTTGCCGGAGCTCGTCGCGGGCGCCGGTGCGGCATTGTTCAGCGACTGCTTGCCGATCGGCGTCGGCGAGGTCATCGACGGCGTGACCTGCTCGGGCGCGGCGGGCTTGTTCTCGACCGGCGGCGGCGCCAGCGGTGTGGGCTGGCTCGACGTATTTTCCATCGCCTGCGGCGCCGGCGGTGCGCTGCCGCCATCGAGCAGGTTCATGGCCATCTTGAAGGTGCCGAGCACGATCACGACCACGCTCGCGCCGACCAGCAACGAGCGGATCTTCGAGGTGATGGTCGAGGCGGCTTGCTGCCCCTGTGCCTGGCCCTTGTCCTTGGTGCGGGCCGCGAGCGCGGCCTTGACGCCGCGGGCGGGCTTCTCCGGCGGTTGCGCGGCGGCCGCTTGCGCGGCACGGCGCGCGGCCGCGATGAAGCTCGACGACGACACCGGCTCCTTCGGAGCGGCGGGGATTTCGCTGATCGCGCTTTCGGACGCGGCAATGCGCTCCGACGGCGTGGCGGGGCGGCCGTTCGGACGCGTGCCGGGCTCGAGCGGGTGATCCGGCGGCAGTTCGGGCGCGATCGCGGCGCGGGCGGGCGCCGTGTGCGGCTCGAGAATCTCGCTGATCGCACGCGGCGGAACCGGCGCCGTTGGCACCGGGGGCGGCGCTGCGGGCGCGGCAGCATGAAATTCGCGCGGCGCGGCCACGAAGGCGGAGTGCGCCGACTGTTGCGCGGCGGCCGGATTCGGCAGCTCGGGCTTCGGGTCGTATTTCGGTTGCTGAGGCGGCGGCGGCCGTTGCTCGCGCGCCATCGGCGCCGGCTCGACCGGCGGCATGGGTGCAGCCATCGGCATCGGCGCAGGGGCCGGCGGAGCGGTACGCACGGCGCGCAGATCGCCCTCGATCATGGAGAGACGATCGACGACATGGCCGAGCGTGTTGTGCACGGCCTCCAGCGAATCCTGCGTGCTGCGGTTGGTCTCGGCCTGGCTGTACCGGATGTCGGACAGCTCGCGCTTGACCAGATCGACCATTCCGGAATCGGGAGATGGCGCCGAGCTCCGGCTCTCGGCGAGCGCGGAATAGGTCGCCTGCTGGCGCTCCAGATGCCGCAGGATGTCGTGCAGCCCGTCCTCGACGCGGCTGAAATTGCCACCGCGCGAATCGGAGGCGGCTTCGATCCGCTCCAAGAGATAGGAGACCCGCTGCTCGAGATGCGCAAAGGTCGAGGCCGAATCGTTGCCGACCTGCATGCGATCGAAACGGTCGGACAGCGCGCGGATTGCGCTTTCCAGATGTTCGGTGCTCTCGGCCGGTTGCGGCCGCTCGCGCGTTTCCAGCGCAGCGGTGAGCGCGGCGATGCGCTGCTCCAGCACGGCGAAGCTGTCGCCGCGGTCTGTCGAGCGGTTGACCTGGTCGACCTTGGACGACAGCAGCTGCACGTCCTCGGAGAGCCGTGCCAGCGCTTCGTTGGAGGCGACGTTCGAGACGATGCCCCGCAATGCCGAGATCGCGCCTTCGAGCTGGCGCACGGTCGAGGGGTCGTCATTGGCGCGCAGGATCAGATCGAGCTTGGCGCCGAGATTGCGGATCGCCTCGTCATAGCCGGCGAGCTGCTCGGCCGGCGTCAGCGTGCGCAGCACCTGCTTGATGTCGGCCAGCGCGCGCTCGATGCCTGAGAGCACCTGGCCGTCGGTGCCATTGGAGCGGGTCTCGTCGATGCGACGGTGCAGCGAGCGGATCTCGTTCTCGATCGACTCGATCGCGCGGCGCGGCATCGCCTCGGTGATGGCGTTGCGGATCTCGGCGAGCTCGGCGCGGAAGCCGTTGATCGCCTGCTCGGTATGGTCAGGACGCTGGAGCGACTCGATCTGGCTCGTGATCTTGAGCAGATGGCGTTCGAGCGACGAGAAATCCGGCCCCGGCTGCGGTGGCGGCGCGGCGTAGGCAGGCGCGGGCGGCGCCATCGGGGGAGCATAGGGAGCTGCCGAGGGCGCGATCGACGGCGCGGCGCGCGGCGGCACCTGCCGCGGTGCGAATCCGTCGAGCTCGCTCTGACGTGCGGTGATCTCGGCGACGGCAACGTCGAACGACGCGGGGCTCAGGGGAGGCGAGTTGCGATAGACTTGCGCGGCCGCACGCTCGACCGCATCGGCCTGGCGCTGGCGCGTCTCGACCGGCGCGGGGCGCTGTGCCTGCGGCTGCTGCGGTGCTTGAGGTTGCTGGGGCCGCGAGATCTGCGACAGGCGGGCATCGAGCCGCGAGATCGCGTCGTTGAGCTGGCGGGCAACGCCCTGCTCGCGCGAGACGTCCCTTTCACGAGAAGCGTCTTGGCGCGGTGCGGCGGGCTTTGAAATCCGCTCGATTTGCTGGGTGATCGCGTCGAGCCGCTGATGGATGTCGGCGACCTCGCGACTTTCCTGACTTAGTCCCTGACTCGGCATTTGCGGAGCGCGCGGATCGGGACGCAACTCCTGACGTTGTTCGTAAGATCCGCGAAAGTTCGGCGGGGCAGTCTCGCCGAGCGTGGAGTTCAGCCAATCGTTGAGTGACATGCCGGCGCGACGCGCAGCAGCTTCGGCCCGCTCCCTGACGGATGGATCGATACCGTCAACACTCCACGATACGCGCGAATTCATGACTCTGTCCGGTTCCGACTCCGGCGCCCCACCCGGCGCCTCCAGTCTCCCCACGCGTGCCGGTTGCAAGACAATCGAATTCGGCGCGGGTCGTCTGCCTCGAAATCCGACTTTTTCCTGTTACGGTAAATAACGGGTTAAGGAATGCGGCGCCGGTGTCTTAAAGTTGGGCGGCGGGAACCGGGGGCGTGTTCATTGGATCGAAGAGCCCGCCCGAACCGGTGTCATGCTCCGCGAAGGCGGGGCATCCAGTACGCCGCGGCTTCTCGATTCTAGCCGCGCAACCTCTGGAATACTGGATCGCCCGCTCCAGTGCGCAGGTGCGCACAAGGCGGGCGATGAAAGCGGAATGCGCCCCCGCCGACGAAAAATTTCGCGGCAGGCCCGCCCGACCCGTCTCAGGGATAGAGAGCGCCGCGGTCGGTGCTCTGCCTGAGCAGATTGTTGCCGACATGAAATGGTTGCTCGTGGCCGCGCTGGCGGCCGGACTGACGTCGCCCGCCTTTGCCGCCGATGCCCCGGCGGCAAGGCCCGTGGTCAAGGCGCCAGTACCCGCAGGCTTCAACTGGACGAGTTGCTATGTCGGCGTCCAGGGTGGCGGCTCCTGGGGCAAGAGCGAGGACGTCGCGCGTGCCGGCGACGCTGTCGGCCCCACGATTTCCGGCACCTTCAATCTCACCGGCGGCGTCGCGGGCGGGGCATTCGGCTGTGATTTCCAGATCGAGAACACGGTGCTCGGCTTCGAGAACGACGCCTCATGGACCAACAAGCACGGCTCCGCGCCCGACATGCCGCCGTTCAACGTCACGGCGACGAGCACCACGCGCGAGAGATGGATCGATATGTTCCGCGGCCGCGTCGGCTACGCGCTCGATCAGTTTCTGATCTATGGCACTGCTGGCATTGCCTTCGCCGGCACCGCCGTCACTGTGTCCGATCCTGCCGGGGCCGTGACCGAATCCAGAACGCGAACCGGTCTTGCGGCCGGACTGGGCGGCGAGTGGGCAGCCTGGACCGACACTTGGGGCGCCGTGAGCTTCAAGCTCGAATATGTTCACACCGATTTCGGCAGTAAGCGATATTTCGAGACGCGGCCTCTTCTCGGGCCAGCAGCGGTTGCCACGCGCGATGTCAGGCTCACCGACGATATCGTCCGCGCTGGTATCAACGTCCGGTTCAATTGGGGTGATAAGCCCGTCGTGACGAAGTTCTAGGTGTCGAGGCGGCGCCTAACCCTTGCCCTCGCGCTTGCCGTCGTCCAGCGGGACCACTGTGGCCTTGCCGCTCATCGCCGACAGCGCCTCGAGCGCTTCCTCGCAGAAATCGGCCACCATCTGCTCGTGCCGCGCGCCGAGGCGGAGCAGCAGCAGATTGCCGAGGTCGAGCACATCAGATGCCGTCCCTTCAGGAAAACGCTTTTTCAGAATCCGTTCGTAGTTCTCGTGCCGGTCGCGGTGATGCTCCAGGCGGTCCATCAGGTCGGTACGGATGGGCTCGATGTCGATGCTGTCGAGGGCATGCAGCCGGACCAGCAGGTCGTCCTTGATCGAGGGCGGGGTGCTCGGTCGCGCGGCCCAGTGCCGCAGCGCTGTTCGGCCTTCCGGAGTCAGCGTATAGATGAGCTTATTGGGCTTGCCGGATTGCACGACCTCGCGGCCCTGGATGTAGCCACGGTCGCGCAGCTTGGAGAGCTCACGGTAGATCTGCTGGTGGTCGGCCTTCCAGAAGAAGCCGACCGAGGAGTCGAATGTCTTGGCGAGCTCATAGCCCGTCATCGGACGTTCCGTCAGGCATGCGAGGATCGCGTCGCCCAGCGCCATGTGACCTGCCTCCCTGTGACCTTAACCAAGCAGCTTGACTTTATGCGTATCGGCGCATATGCGTCAATGTGCATATGAGGCGACCCGGTTCGGGGCTCAGAACCGACCGGAAAGCCCAGCGAAATCAACCCCACGCTACTGTGCATGGGGTTGTTTTCGCGTCTTTGCCAAGACGTTGGATTCAAGGCGTTCGATTCAAAACGTTCGATCAAGGGAGGCATCCTGACCATGACCGGCCTCGATTCCTGGTACAGCTTCATGAAGTCCCACGATCACGAGGCGCTGTGGGACCTGCTCCATCCTGACGCCGTGTTCGAAAGCCCGGTCGTGCACTCCTCGCAGCGCGGGCGCGACATCACCTTCAAATATCTTGCCAGCGCCGAGAAGGTGCTGGGCGGTCCCGGCTTCAGCTATGTCGGCGAGTGGACCAGCGCTGACGGCGCCGTGCTCGAATTCAAGACTATGATCGACGGCATCGAGATCAACGGCGTCGACATCATCGGCTTCGATGCCGAGGGTCGCATCACACATTTCAAGGTGATGGTGCGCCCGCTCAAGGCCATCAACATGCTGCACCGCCTGATGGCGGAGCAGCTCGCCGCCCAATCGTAGGGAATCCATCACTTCAAGGCTCATCACTTCAAGGCTTGCCGGGAGACCACCATGCCGATCTACAAAGCCCCCGTCGAAGACGTGAACTTCCTGCTCAACGACGTCTTCCAGATCGATCGCTACGACAATCTCGCCGGCTTCTCCGATGCATCGAGCGACGTGCGCGAGGCGATCCTGGGCGAAGCCGCCAAGCTCGCCGAAGAGGTGCTGCAGCCGCTCAATCGCGTCGGCGATCTCGAAGGCTGCAAGCGCACTGAGGACGGCAGCGTCACCACGCCGAAGGGTTTTAAGGACGCCTTCAAGCAGGTCGCCGAGGGCGGCTGGCTCGGCCTGTCGGCACCGACCGAGTTCGGCGGCCAGGGCCTGCCGGTGACGCTCTCGCAAGCGGTCAACGAATTCCAGATCTCCGCCAACATGGCGTTCTCGATGTATGGCGGCCTCACCATGGGCGCGACCGCCGCGCTGATCGTTCACGGCACGCCGGAGCAGAAGCAGACCTATGTGCCGAAGATGGTCGCCGGCGAATGGACCGGCACCATGAACCTGACCGAGCCGCATTGCGGCACCGATCTCGGCATGCTCCGCACCAAGGCGGTGCGCCAGGCCGACGGCAGCTTCAAGATCACCGGCACCAAGATCTTCATCTCGGCCGGTGAGCATGACCTCGCTCCCAACATCATCCACCTCGTGCTCGCCCGGATCGAGGGCGCACCCGCCGGCATCAAGGGCGTCTCGCTGTTCGTGGTGCCGAAATTCCTGGTGAATGCCGATGGTTCGGTCGGCGCCCGCAACGGCGTGGTCTGCGGCTCGATCGAGCACAAGATGGGCATCCACGGCAATTCCACCTGCGTGATGAATTACGACAGCGCCACCGGCTGGCTGATCGGCGAAGAGAACAAGGGCATGCAGGGCATGTTCGTGATGATGAACGAGGCCCGCCTCGGCGTCGCCGTTCAGGGCCTCGCGCAGTCCGAGGTCGCCTATCAGAACGCGGTCGCTTACGCGCGCGAGCGCATCCAGGGCCGTTCGCTCACCGGCGTGAAGGCGCCGGACAAGCCGGCCGACCCGATCATCGTGCATCCCGACGTCCGCCGCACGCTGCTGTCGATCCGCGCCTTCAATGAGGCCGCGCGCGCTTTCGTGATGTGGACCGCGCTGAAGAGCGACGTCGCCCATCGCTCCGAAGACCCGAAGGACCGTCAGGCCGCCGATGATCACATGGGCCTGATGACGCCGGTGCTGAAGGGCTTCCTCACCGACTACGGTTTTGCCAACGCGGTGCAGGCGCAGCAGATGTATGGCGGCCACGGCTACATCGCCGAGCAGGGCATGGAGCAGTTCGTGCGCGATGCCCGCATCGCCATGATCTATGAAGGCGCCAACGGCATCCAGGCGCTCGACCTCGTCGGCCGCAAGCTGCCGCGCGACGGCGGCCGCGCCATCATGGCGTTCTTCGGCGAGGTCATGGCCTTCGCCAAGGAGAACGGCGGCGACGAGGCGCTCAAGCCTTTCATCAACCCGCTCTCGGCCTCGCTCGGCCATCTCCAGCAGGCCACCACGTGGCTGATGCAGAACGCGATGGCGAAGCCCGACAATGCGGGAGCAGCCGCAACCGACTATCTTCATCTCTTCGGCTTCGTCGCGCTCGGCTACATGTGGGCGAAGATGGCCAAGGTCACGCAGGCCAAGATTGCCGCCAGCGGGGCGACGCCCTATCTCTCGACTAAGCTCGTGACCGGCCGCTTCTTCATGGAGCGGATGTTGCCGGAGACCGCGGCCAATCTCGCGCGCATCCAGTCCGGTTGCGCCACCATCATGGAACTGCCGGCGGAAGCGTTCTGAGCCTGCTTCCGCGCGATCAAAACTCGAACACCAGATCAGGAGGGCGTCATGCCTGAGGCATTCATCTACGATCACGTTCGCACCCCCCGCGGCCGCGGCAAGGCAGACGGCGCGCTGCACGAAGTCACCGCGCTGGCGCTCGCCACCGTGCCGCTGAAGGCGCTGAAGGACCGCAACAACCTGCCGGAAGATTCCGTCGACGACGTCGTGCTCGGCGTGGTCGATCCGGTCGGCGAAGCCGGCAGCGACATCGCGCGCTTTGCCGCACTGAAGGCAGGTCTCGGCGAAGCCGTGCCCGGCGTGCAGATCAGCCGCTTCTGTGCCTCCGGCCTCGACGCCGTGAATTTCGCGGCCGCGCAGATCATGGCCGGCCAGCACGAGCTCGTGATCGGTGGTGGCGCCGAATCGATGAGCCGCGTCGGCATCGGCGCCTCCGGCGGTGCCTGGCCGATGGATCCGTCGATGGCCGTGCCGGCCTATTTCATGCCGCAAGGCGTCTCGGCCGATCTGATCGCCACGAAGTACGGCTTCTCGCGCGACGACGTCGATGCCTATGCGGTGCAGAGCCAGCAGCGCGCGGCGAAGTCCTGGGAAGAAGGCCGCTTCGACAAGTCCGTGGTGCCGGTGAAGGACATCAACGGCCTCACCATTCTCGCCAAGGACGAGCACATGCGTCCGACGACGACGATGCAGTCGCTCGCGCAGCTGCAGCCGTCGTTCACGATGATGGCGCAGATGGGCGGCTTCGATGGCGTCGCGGTGCAGTCGCATCCCGAGATCGAGCGCGTCAATTACGTGCACCACGCCGGCAACTCGTCGGGCATCGTCGACGGCGCCGGCGCCGTGCTGCTCGGCAGCAAGGACGCGGGCGCGAAGTACGGCCTCAAGCCGCGCGCAAAAATCCGCGCCTTTGCGAATATCGGCTCCGAGCCGGCGATGATGCTGACCGGCCCGGTCGACGTCACCGAAAAGCTGTTCGCGCGCTCCGGCATGAAGAAGTCGGACATCGATCTGTTCGAACTCAACGAGGCCTTCGCCTCGGTGGTGCTGCGCTACATCCAGGCTTTCGACATCGACAACGCCAAGATCAACGTCAATGGCGGCGCAATCGCGCTCGGCCATCCGCTCGGTGCCACCGGCGCGATGATTTTGGGCACCGTGCTCGACGAGCTCGAGCGTACCAACAAGTCCACCGCTCTCGTCACGCTGTGCATCGGCGGCGGCATGGGCACCGCGACCATCATCGAGCGCGTCTAAGGGTAGGGGAGCAACCAACATGGCTTACAAGAACTTCAGGGTTGAGACCGATTCCGACGGCATCGCGCTCGTCACCTGGGACATCCCGAGCCGCTCGATGAACGTGCTCGACGAGACCTCGACCAGCGAGCTCGACGCGATCGTCAAGGCAACCACGGCTGACGCCGCGGTGAAGGGCGTCGTCATCACCTCCGCCAAGGAAGCGTTCTGCGCCGGCGCTGATCTCTCCATGCTCGAAGGCATGAACCAGGCCTACGCGAAAGTTCTGAAGGAGCAGGGCGAGACCGCCGCGAACCAGATGCTGTTCGAGCAGAGCCGCCGCTTCTCGCAGGTGCTGCGCTCGATCGAGACCTCCGGCAAGCCGTGGGCTGCTGCGATCAACGGCCTCGCACTCGGCGGTGGCTTCGAGATCACGCTGTGCTGTCACTATCGCGTGGCGGCGGAGAATCCCAAGACTCGCCTCGGCCTGCCCGAGGTCAAGGTCGGCCTGTTCCCCGGCGCCGGCGGCACGCAGCGCGTGCCGCGTCTGGTGCCGCCGCAGGACGCGATGACCATTCTGCTCAAGGGCGATCCGGTCACGGTCGACAAGGCGAAGGCGCTGAATTTGATTCACGCCATCGTGCCCGTTGCCGACCTCGTCAAGGCCGCGAAGGACTGGATCAAGGGCGGCGGCAAGGCTGTGGCGCCCTGGGATGAGAAGGGCTTCAAGCTGCCCGGCGGTCCGGTGTTCTCCAAGGCCGGGATGATGATGTTCCCGGCCGGCAACGCGATCTATCGTCGCGAGACCTACGACAACTATCCGGCCGCGCGCGCGATCATGAGCTGCGTCTATGAGGGCCTGCAGCTGCCGATCGACGCGGCGCTTCGTGTGGAATCGCGCTACTTCACCTCGGTGCTGCGCTCGAAGGAAGCGGCCGCGATGATCCGCAGCCTGTTCCTCTCGATGCAGGAGCTGAACAAGGGCGCGCGCCGTCCGAAGGACGTGCCCGCGACCAAGGTGAAGAGGATCGCCGTGATCGGAGCCGGCTTCATGGGCGCGAGCGTCGGCTACGTCTCGGCCCGCGCCGGCCTCGACGTCGTCCTGATCGATCGCGACCAGGAAAGCGCCGACAAGGGCAAGGCGCATGCGCAGAAGGCGATCGAGGACCAGATCAAGAAGGGCCGCGCCAAGCCGACCGACGCCGAAGCGATGCTCGCGCGCATCACGCCGACCGCCGACTACGCCGCCCTGAAGGACGTCGACCTTGTCATCGAGGCCGTGTTCGAAGACCGCAAGGTCAAGGCTGATACCTTTGCCAAGGCGCAGGAGCACATGAAGCCCGATGTAATCTTCGCGTCCAACACCTCGACGCTGCCGATCACCTCGCTGGCCGAGAGCTTCAAGGACCAGGGCAAGTTCGTCGGCATCCACTTCTTCTCGCCGGTCGAGAAGATGATGCTGGTCGAGATCATCAAGGGCAAGAACACTGGCGATCTCGCGCTCGCGACCGCGCTCGACTACGTCCGCCAGATCGGCAAGACGCCGATCGTCGTCAACGACAGCCGCGGCTTCTTCGCCAATCGCTGCGTCGGCCGCTACGTCGCCGAAGGCAACGAGATGTTCCTCGAAGGCGTGCCGCCGGCGATGATCGAGAACTGCGCCAAGATGGCCGGCATGCCGGTCGGCCCGCTCTCGCTCTCGGACGAAGTCGCGCTCGACCTCGGCCTCAAGATCATGAAGGCGACCGAAGCCGATCTCGGCCCCAACGCCATCAACCCCGATCAGAAGAAGCTGATGGTCGAGATGGTCGAGAACCAGGGCCGCCTCGGCCGCAAGAACAGCAAGGGCTTCTACGACTATCCCGAGAAGGGCAAGGGTCAGAAGAGCCTGTGGCCGGGCCTGTCCGCGCTGCAGCCGAAGCAGCTCGATCCTGACACGCTCGATGTCGAGGAGCTGAAGCAGCGCTTCCTGGTGGTGCAGGCGGTGGAGGCCGCGCGCACGGTGGAGGATCACGTCATCACCGATCCGCGCGAGGCGGATGTCGGCTCGATCCTCGGCTTCGGCTTTGCGCCGTTCACCGGCGGCACGCTGTCCTACATCGACTTCATGGGCACGAAGACATTCGTCGAGCTCTGCCACAAGCTGGAGGCGAAATACGGCTCGCGCTTCACCCCACCGAAGCTTCTCGAGGAGATGGCGGCGAAGGGTGAAACTTTCTACGGCCGCTTCGCGCCGAAGAAGGCGGCTGCTGCCTGATCGTGTGATCTCGTAGCCGGGAATGGAGAATACAAAGGCCGGATCATCGATCCGGCCTTTTTCACGTTCGCGCCCGATCATCACGGTTACGTCAAGACGTTCCCCACTTGTGGAACCCGGCACAGATTCCGCGTAGGAACCGTGCCAGAATTGCGGGGCCCTTCTGTCGCGCAATTGTCATAGGCGCGTCAAAACAGCGCCGTTCTTTTGCTCGGCCTTGGCATCACTCTTGACCAGTCGGGTACGAACCCTGGTGGGACACTTGCCGCTCCATCGGCAAGTTGAAGACGAAATAAGAAAGTATCCTTGATGAACTCTTTGGTGTTGCGGAAGACCGCGCTTGGTCGCGATCTCGCTGCGAAATACGCTGTTACGCCTGCGCTGGGCCGCGTCTCGCCGGCGTCAAAGCCGGCGCGTCTGCGTCGCAAGGGGCCGGTGGTCTGGGTCGCTTTGGCGCTACTTGTGCTCTCGGCGGATCTTTTGCTCGCTCGCCTTGCCTGGCTCGCCGTCGACTTCGTCATGGGCTGAGACATCGCGCGCGTGTAGAAAATAGGCTGCGGCAAGATAGGCGAGCTGGCAGACGACGAGACAGATGGCGATGACGATCACACCGGCCATCATCCCGAATTCATAGGTGCGAAGAATGATCGCCGAGAGAACTGCGATTAGCGGCGAGATTATAACCAGCGCCCAGATCCGGAAAAGGTAACCTGTCGCTATTCCCACCAACGCACTTGCCACGATCAGGACGAAGGCAATCGTCAAGTTCAACTCCGATGAGACTCCGAAATAATCTTCAACAATTCTGCCAAGTTCGCCCTCTTCGCGGGTACTGACAAGACAGCACTACTTACATTCGGCGAACAGTAGTTCATAAGTCTAACTAAGGTACGATGATCCGGCGAAGCGGGTTCGCGCCGATGCCGATCCAGCGGCAAATATAAAGGGGCCGGATCGTCGACCCGGCCCCTGGGAGATTGATCGCCCTCGCGGCTCAGGCGGCCTGGATCAGCCCTTCCTTCTTCAAGGCCTCCTGCACCTTCGGCCGCGCCGCGACGCGGGCCTTGTAGGCGGCGAGGTTCGGCATCGCCGAGAGGTCGAACTTCATCCGATCGCCCCAGGTCAGCATCGTGAAGAGATAGCCGTCGGCGACCGAGAACTGCTTGCCCATGAGGTAGTCGCGGCCGGCGAGCTCGCTGTCGATGTGCTTCAGCTTGCCCATGACGCGGTCCTTGAAGAACGCCTTGGCGTCGTCATTCAGCGCCGGTGCGAACAGCGGGCCAAAGCTCTTGTGCACCTCGGAGGTGAGGAAGTTCAGCCATTCGAGCAGCTTGTAGCGCTCGGAACTGTCGCGCGCGGGCGCCAGCGCCTTGGCCGGGACCTTGTCGGCGATCATCTGGACAATGACCGGCCCTTCGGTCACGATCTCGCCGCTGTCGAGGCCCAGCGCGGGGACCTGACCCTTCGGATTGACCTTCAGATAGTCTTCACCGTTCTCGAGCTTCTTGGCCCGGATATCGACCTTGACCAGCTCATAGGGCAGGTCGGCCTCCAGGAGCGCGATATGGGGGGACAGCGAGCAGGCGCCGGGCGAGTAATACAGTTTCATGGAATTTCCTCCTCTTGACGCTTGGTTGGGGCGAAGGAACGCCTACATGCACCTGCATGCAATAGTCAAGATTGATGCAGGTGCATCGAGTGGGGTAAGAAGCGGACGACGAGTTTGAGCGGGACCATGAAACGCAAACCATCGACCGAGGCAACCAGTGCCTGGATCCGCCTGATGCGGGTGCAGAGCCGTGTGCTCGACTGCGTCGAGCAGGACCTGAAGAAGGCCGGTTTCCCACCGCTGGCATGGTACGACGCGCTGCTCGAATTGTCGCGCGCGCCGAGCGGAGAGCTGCGCCCGGTGGAACTCGAGCGGCAGATGCTGATCCCGCAATACTCCACCTCGCGGCTGATCGACCGCCTGGTCGACGAAGGCCTCGCCTCCCGGCGCGAATGCAAGATCGACAAGCGCGGCCAATTCGTCGAGATCACGGAGGCCGGCCGCGAATTGCAGAAGCGGATGTGGGGCGCCTACTCGGCTGCGATCGAGAAATATGTCGGCTCGAAATTGTCCGATGCCGATGCCGTCAAGCTCAGCGGTCTGCTCGACCGGTTAGGCTGCTCGTGCGGCGAGATGAAGCTGCCGCCCGTCGTCAACGTCAACGAAACTTCGCCGTCGCGATGACCGCGCGGCAAACCAACAGTCCGCGCGCCCGGTGGGTTCGCGGACCATCCCCGTCACCCCGCGCGCATTCGATCGAAGCGCTTCTGATTAGAGTTTGATATGGCGCGAGACCAGATCGATATGACGCCGCTGCAATCGCGCGACGAGCTCGTTGCGTGGTTCGAGGCCGGCTGCAAGGACCCGTCCGAATTCCGCATGGGCACCGAGCACGAGAAGACGCCGTTCACGCTCGAAGGCCATCGTCCGGTGCCTTATGAGGGCGCGCGCGGCATCGGCGCGCTGCTCGAAGGCATGAAGCTCCTGCTCGGCTGGGAGCCGATCATGGAGAAGGGCAGCATCATCGGTCTCTACGACGTCACCGGCGGCGGCGCGATCTCACTCGAGCCCGGCGGACAGTTCGAGCTCTCCGGCGCACCGGTCGAGAATGTGCACCAGACCCAGAGCGAGCTGATGGCGCATCTGGCGCAGGTGCGCGAGATTGCGACCCCGCTCGGCATCGGCTTTCTCGGTCTCGGCATGACGCCGTCCTGGTCGCGCGCCGACATTCCGGTGATGCCCAAGGGTCGCTACAAGATCATGACCAATTACATGCCGAAGGTCGGACAGTACGGCCTCGACATGATGTACCGGACCTGCACGGTGCAGACCAATCTCGACTTCTCGTCGGAAGCCGACATGGTCAAGAAGCTGCGCGTCTCGCTGGCGCTGCAGCCGGTCGCGACCGCTCTGTTCGCCAATTCGCCGTTCACCGAAGGCAAACCGAACGGCTTCCTCTCCTTCCGCTCCGAGATCTGGCGTGACACCGACAATGCGCGCGCCGGCATGATGCCGTGGGCGTTCGAGGACGGCATGGGTTTTGAGCGCTATGTCGACTATGCGCTCGACGTGCCCATGTATTTCGTCAAGCGCGGCGAAGATTACATCGACGTGTCGGGCTCCTCGTTCCGCGCCTTCTTCGACGGCCGCAACAACAATCTGCCCGGCGAGCGTCCGACCCTGTCGGACTGGGCCAACCATCTCTCGACGATCTTCCCGGAAGTGCGGCTCAAGCGCTATCTCGAGATGCGGGGCTCCGATGGCGGCCCGTGGGGCCGTCTGCCGGCGCTGTCGGCGTTCTGGGCCGGGCTGCTCTATGACGATGTGTCGCTCGACGCCGCCTGGGACCTCGTGAAGCACTGGACCACGCCTGAGCGTCAGGCCCTGCGCGACGACGTGCCGCGCTTCGGCTTCAAGGCGCGGATCAAGGACCGCTATCTCTTTGAGATCGCCAAGGAGTGCCTCGTCCTGGCCCATGCGGGCCTGCGTCGCCGCGGCCGCATCGATGCGATCGGCCGCGACGAAACGCGGCATCTGGAGCCGCTCGACCGCATCATCGATTCCGGCCGCACCCCGGCCGAGGAGATGCTCGAGAAGTTCAACGGCGCCTGGAAAGGCTCGGTGGAACCGGCCTACACGGAATACGCGTTCTAGAGCTCGGAAAACCGCGTCACACTTTGCGCGAACGCGGCCCTTCGGGGCCGGATCATGCGTTAGGGCTACGAGCAGGATTTAGCCTGTTCATCGCCCATACAGGTTTGCGGCGATCAAATGACCGGCCGAAAAACCTGAGCGCCGTCAATAACTCGAAAGCTGATCTGATGGGGAAGGGCCGCCTGCCTGCCGTCATGGCAAAGGTCTTGGCAAAGGTTTTGGCAAGCGTCGTGGCCTGCATCACGCTGCTGTTGCTCGTGCCTGCGAGTGGGCCCGCGCGCGCCCAGACGGCGTTCGATCGGCCCGGCGGCGATTATTCCAGCACGCCGATGCCGTCGGGCGATCCCGAAGATTGCGCGCTGCTCTGTGAGCGCGATCGCCGCTGTCGCTCCTGGAGCTTCAGCTATCCCGACATCGACGGCGCCGCGGCGGTGTGCTGGCTCAAGAATACGGTGCCGCCGCGGCAGCCCGCCAATTGCTGCATCTCCGGCGTGCGCGGCGCCGGCGTGATCGAGCCGCGCGTCGAGGGCGTGGAGACCTCGATCGACCGCCCCGGCGGCGATTTGCGCAATTTCGAGCTCAAGGACGGCGAAGGGGAGGACGTCTGCAAGGCCGCCTGCACTGCCGACAACAAATGCCGCGCCTTCACCTATGCCCGTCCCGGCTATACGGGCCGCGAAGCGCGCTGCTTCCTGAAAAAGGACATCAAGCCGCCGCGGCGAAAGGCCGGGTTCACGTCGGGCGTGGTGAGATAGGCTCGGATTACTCCGCTGCTATCACCGTAAGCTCCGGCCATAGCGCTTTCCATCGCGCTGCCTTGGTCGCGTAGTTCGCCGCAGAAAAATTCAGGGCTGGGTTGGGCCGCACGATCAATCTCTCGACGTCGTCGAACCCATGCGGTGCGTAGACCTCATGACCATTATCCAAGCGCCTCACGCCGATTTGCGTGTTCTGCGTGAGGAAGCGGTCGATGCCGTCAGTCGCGCGCGTCAAGGGCGGATAGGGCAGGCCGTGCTTGGCCGGATACCAAAGATGCACGCGGGCCTGATTGCGGATCTCGATCTTGGCGCCGAGATGCCCGAGCCGTTCGTGCAGCGTGCGGATCACGGTGTCCTCGGCTTCCCACGACGTATCGGGGTCAAAATAGAACGCGTCATAATCGGAGATGCCGTGATCGATCGCACGGCCCGTCAGCACGTTCCAGACCGTCTGAGCCAGGCAGCCCGCCACCAGCCATGCATCCGGCAGCGCGAGCCGAGGTAGTTCATCGAGGATCGCACCGTTGACTGGATTCTGCAGCGCGAGGGCAAGAAATTCGTCCTTGCCCACCCTGCGATCAATCAGTGCACGGCGGTGAAGAACCGCGCGAGGCGGAAGCCGGAGAGCCAGGTCCAGACCGGCTGGCCGCGCATGCCGAGATCCCAGGAGCCGAGCACGGCATCGGCACGGCCGACCAGATTGTCGATCGGCAGCAGGCCGACGCCGCCAGAGCGCAGCGGCACGCGGCTGTCGGCCGAATTGTCGCGGTTGTCGCCGAGCACGAACAGATGTCCGGGCGGAACCGTCACTTCCTGCGTGTTGTCGAGCGGACCGTTGTCGCGCATCTTGAAGATCAGGTGCTTGACGCCGTTCGGCAGCGTCTCGACGTAGCGATAGGCGGGCTCGCTGCCGCCATTGTCGTCCTCGGCGGCACCGACGCCATCAGGCTTGAGCTCGGCGGGGCGATCGTTGATGAAGAGCTGACCCTGTCGCATCTGGATGCGGTCGCCGGGCAGACCGACTACGCGCTTGACCCAGGCCTGCGAGCGGTCGCCGGGCCAGCGGAACACCACGACATCGCCTGCCTTGGGCGTCTCCGCGAACACGCGGCCGGTTTCCGGCAGGTTGATCTGGATCGGCAGCGACGAGGTGCCGTAGCCATAGGGGAATTTCGAGGCGAGCAGCGCGTCGCCGATCAAGAGCGTCGGCTCCATCGAGCCCGACGGCACGTAGAACGGCTCGGCCAGCGCGCCCTTGGCGATGAAGACGGCGGCGACGATGCCGGCGAGCTGCACGAGCTGGCCGCCCCAGCCGCTGCTCTTCCGCTTGGTGCTGACAGTTACTTTTTCAACGCTCATGCGCCCGTTCCACCCACCGTAATGCGTTCCATCAGCAGCGACGGCTGGCCGACGCCGACAGGCACGCCTTGGCCGTTCTTGCCGCAGGTGCCGATGCCGGTATCGAGCGCGAGATCGTTGCCGATCATGCGGATGCGATGCAGGTCGGTCGGCCCGTTGCCGATCAGCATGGCGCCCTTCAGCGGCGCGCCGATCTTGCCGTTCTCGATCTTGTAGGCCTCGGTGCACTGGAAGACGTATTTGCCCGAGGTGATGTCGACCTGCCCGCCGCCGAAATTCGCGGCGAACACGCCGTTCTTCACCGACGCGAGAATCTCGGCCGGGTCGCGGTCGCCCGCGAGCATGTAGGTGTTGGTCATGCGCGGCATTGGCACATGGGCATAGCCCTGGCGGCGGCCGTTGCCGGTCGGCTTCATGTTCATCAGCCGCGCGTTCTGGCGGTCCTGCATGTAGCCGACCAGGATGCCGTCCTCGATCAGCACGGTGCGATTGGTCGGCGTGCCTTCGTCGTCGATCGAGAGCGAGCCACGCCTTGAGGCGATGGTGCCGTCGTCGACCACGGTGACGCCCTTGGCCGCGACCTGCTGGCCCATCAGACCGGCAAATGCAGACGTCTTCTTGCGGTTGAAGTCGCCCTCGAGGCCATGACCGACCGCTTCATGCAGCATCACGCCGGGCCAGCCGGCGCCGAGCACCACGTCCATCTCGCCGGCGGGGGCGGGAATCGATTCCAGATTGACCAGCGCCTCGCGCAGCGCGCCGTCGGCGGCGTCGCGCCAGGACTGAGTCTCGATGAATTCGGCATAGCCGGCGCGGCCGCCATAACCCTTGCTGCCGCTTTCCTGGCGATCGCCCTGGCCGGCGACGACGGAGACGTTGACGCGCACCAGCGGACGGATGTCGCGATAGCTCTCGCCGTCCGGCCGCAGGATCTCGACGACCTGCCATGTCGCACCCAGGCTGACGCTGACCTGCCGCACCCGCGGATCCTTGTCGCGCAAGTAGGCGTCGATTTCGGCCAGCAGCTTGACCTTGATCTCGAAGCCCGGCGCGTCCAGCGGATTGTCGTCGGAGTACAGCCGCACGTTGGTATGCGCCGGTGGGGCGGCAAAGCTGCCGGAATAGCCGCCGCGGACGGCGGCCACCGCGTCGGCGGCCCGAATCAGCGCCGGCAGCGACACGTCGGAGGAATGCGCATAGCCGACCGCATCGTCCTTCACCGCGCGCAGGCCGAATCCCTGCGAGGTGTCGTAGGTCGCCTGCTTCAGCCGCCCATTGTCGAACATCAGCGCTTCGGTCTGGCTGTATTCCAGGAACAATTCGCCGTCGTCGGCACCGGCAAGGCCGCGCGCGACCTCGTGGCGAACCTGGTCGCGGTCGAGATTGGCACGGTCGAGCAGGGAGCTTGTGGCAGGGTTGGTCATGCGTCCGTCCATTACCGGGGGATGTGGGGCAAGATAATGGTTTCGGAACGGTTCCGCGAGGGGCGGGCCGTCACATTACAGAAACGATAGGTGCGACTCTGCTTTAAGCCGGCTTTCAAGCTTTGCGGGTATGACAGCGTCACTCTGGGCGAGAGCCGCGGCAAAAGCATGTGGAATTCCTTGCTTGTGTTCTGGGATCAGTATCACGGCCTGATCATTGGCTTCGCCGTCTTGGCGCTGGTGCTGCTCGCCAATCAGCTGATCTATCGCCGCTTCTGGACATCCTATCCCACTCGCGAGGCCTATCTCGCCGCACATCCTGGCTGCGAGACCGCTGACGGCATCGTTTGCGCGACGTGCCGGCAGAGAGCGCTGGAAGGGCCCGTGGCCGGCCGAGGCCGCATCTATCGCTGCGGCTGGTGCGAGACCGAGCTTTATCGCGTCGATGGGGCTTGAGCGCCCCTACGGCAGCTTGTCATAGCCCTCGCCGAGCCCGTTCAGGCTGAGCGGGAAGCCGATGCCTTCTTCGGGCGTCTCGAAGATGATGAAGGTCGCGGTCTTGGCGCTGCGAAGCTGGCCGAGCAGCTTGTCGTCCATGACGACCTCGGCGACGCAGCCATTGGGGAGGCAGCGGACGAAGCCGGCGCGGCCGACGTCCTGGTTGTCGAGCTTGAGCCCGAGGCCGGAGGGCAGCAGCACGCCCAGGGGGGCGACCACGCGCATCAGGCGGCTCTTCTGGTCGGCGGTCTTGAGCACGATTACGGTGAGGCCGGCATTGGAGCGGTCTTCCGCCACCACGCTCTGGATCAGGGCGCATTGCTCGGCCTGGGCGCCCGGCGGGGTGTCGCAGCGAATCTGCCAGTCGCCATGGACGGAGCGCACCGCGCCCTGCGCATGGGCGAGGCTGGGCAGGAAAAGGCTCGGCAATGCAAGGAAGAGGGCCGCGGCCAGGAGGCCGATCAGCGCCTTGAGGCCATCAGCCGGCCAAATAGCCGATCTTGCCATGCATCTCGAATGCCCCATCGGGGTGGGTCCCTCTGCTCGCTTGGGTCGCTCGCGCTGGTGGACTGATACGGCAATGACGGCGTCTTGAAGGCAATTCCCAAGCAAATCCCGCGCCGCCTTAGCCTGCCATCGCCGGCACGAATCAGGTTCCTGCGCAACTGTCCGCCAGTGCCTACCGCGGGCAATTCAGCTGTCAAGCCGCGGCATCCCGGGAAACGGTATTTTTGTCTGATGTTGCTGGGAAATATCTTGCGGGTGATGGCTGACAGAGGGGGCTCAAGACTGCATTGCGATAGATCAAGAATTATGGTTTGAGAGGCTTGATTTCGGCGTTTGAGCGATCTGGCCCCAATTCCTCTTAGAGGTATTCTTGCGCGGCGGTTTGTCGGACGGGCGGGTCGAATAAGCATTTCCCGGAAATAGGGGAATGCACTTGGGGTGATTTCGTAAGGGGAGCGCGAGCGGCATGAGGATGTCCAAGAGTCGGGTGGGCCGGCATTTGCTGGGATTGGCCACCATCGCCTTGGTGGCGGCTGGCATCACGCTGGCGACGGGCGGCGCGGCATTTGCCGAGCTCGGACAGCCGGCGCCGTGGGAATGGC
This sequence comes from Bradyrhizobium diazoefficiens, assembly GCF_016616885.1. NCBI lineage: Bacteria > Pseudomonadati > Pseudomonadota > Alphaproteobacteria > Hyphomicrobiales > Nitrobacteraceae > Bradyrhizobium > Bradyrhizobium diazoefficiens. Next base: position 830,530 of record NZ_CP067102.1, read on the forward strand.
ACCTCCAGGCCTCCGGGTCTCCGGTGATGGACAATATCGTCTGGTTCCACGACTTCCTGTCCGTGCTGATCATCGTGATCACGTTGTTCGTGCTGGCGCTGCTCGTGGTCGTGGTGGTGAAGTTCAATTCGAAGGCCAATCCGGTGCCATCGCGGACCACCCACAACACGCTGATCGAGGTGGTGTGGACCCTGGTCCCGGTGCTGATCCTGGTCGCCATCGCGGTGCCGTCGTTCCGCCTGCTGTTCCTCGAGCTCGACGTGCCGAAGGCCGATCTGACCATCAAGGCCACCGGCAAGCAGTGGTACTGGTCCTACGCCTATCCCGATAACGGCAAGTTCGAGTTCGATTCGCTGATGGCCCAGGACAAGCAGCCCCGGCTGCTCGGCGTCGACAACGAGATGGTGGTGCCCATCAACAAGGTGATTCGCGTTCAGGTCACCGGCGCAGACGTCATCCACGCCTTTGCGCTGCCGGCGTTCGGCGTCAAGATCGACGCCATTCCGGGCCGGCTGAACGAGACCTGGTTCAAGGCCACCAAGACCGGCATGTTCTACGGCCAGTGCTCGGAATTGTGCGGCAAGGACCACGCCTTCATGCCGATCGCGATTCGCGTCGTGAACGACCAGGAGTTCGCCTCCTGGGTTGAAACGGCGAAGAAGAAATATGCGAGCGGCGGCACCAGCACCTTCGCCTCCGCAGCCGGCCCGACGCAGTAAGCGCCGGGCGACGGCTTGAGGGACTGAAAGCGACATAAAGGGCGGGACCTCCAAAGGTCCGAATGGGACGCAAGGCAGGATTTGAAAATGGCAACCAGCGCAGCGGCACACGGCGATCACGCGCAAGACCACGGACATGGCGAGCACGCCCATCCGACCGGATGGCGGCGCTACGTCTATTCGACCAACCACAAGGACATCGGCACGATGTACCTGATCTTCGCGGTCATCGCCGGCATCATCGGTGCCGCGATGTCGATCGCGATCCGTGCCGAGTTGATGTATCCGGGCGTGCAGATATTCCACGAAACGCACACCTATAACGTCTTCGTGACCTCGCACGGCCTGATCATGATCTTCTTCATGGTCATGCCCGCGATGATCGGCGGCTTCGGCAACTGGTTCGTGCCGCTGATGATCGGTGCGCCTGATATGGCGTTCCCGCGCATGAACAACATTTCGTTCTGGCTGCTGCCGGCCTCCTTCGCCTTGCTCTTGATGTCGACCTTCGTCGAGGGCGAGCCCGGCGCCAACGGCGTCGGCGCCGGCTGGACCATGTATGTGCCGCTGTCGAGCACCGGTCACCCGGGCCCGGCCGTCGACTTCGCGATCCTCTCGCTTCATCTGGCGGGCGCCTCGTCGATCCTCGGCGCCATCAACTTCATCACCACGATCTTCAACATGCGCGCGCCGGGCATGACCCTGCACAAGATGCCGTTGTTCGTGTGGTCGATCCTGGTGACGGTGTTCCTGCTGCTGTTGTCGCTGCCGGTGCTCGCCGGCGCGATCACCATGCTGCTGACCGACCGCAATTTCGGCACGACGTTCTTCGCGCCCGACGGCGGTGGCGATCCCGTGCTGTTCCAGCACCTGTTCTGGTTCTTTGGTCACCCCGAGGTGTACATCCTGATCCTGCCCGGCTTCGGCATGATCAGCCAGATCGTCTCGACCTTCTCGCGCAAGCCGGTGTTCGGCTATCTCGGCATGGCCTACGCCATGGTTGCGATCGGCGGCATCGGCTTCGTGGTGTGGGCGCACCACATGTACACGGTCGGCATGTCCTCGGCGACGCAGGCCTATTTCGTTGCCGCGACCATGGTGATCGCGGTTCCGACCGGCGTAAAAATCTTCTCCTGGATCGCCACGATGTGGGGCGGCTCGATCGAATTCCGCGCCCCGATGATCTGGGCGGTGGGCTTCATCTTCCTGTTCACGGTCGGTGGCGTTACCGGCGTCGTGCTGGCGAATGCGGGCGTCGACCGCGTGCTGCAGGAGACCTACTACGTCGTCGCGCACTTCCACTACGTGCTGTCGCTCGGCGCGGTGTTCGCGATCTTCGCCGGCTGGTACTACTGGTTCCCGAAGATGTCGGGCTACATGTACAACGAGACGCTGGCGAAAGCGCACTTCTGGTTCACCTTCGTCGGCGTCAACCTGGTGTTCTTCCCGCAGCACTTCCTCGGCCTGTCGGGCATGCCGCGCCGCTACGTCGACTACCCGGATGCGTTCGCCGGCTGGAACCTGATCTCGTCGATCGGCTCCTACATCTCCGGCTTCGGCGTGCTGATCTTCCTGTACTGCGTGCTCGACGCCTTCATGAAGAAGGTCCCGGCGGGTGACAATCCCTGGGGTGCAGGCGCCACCACGCTGGAGTGGACGCTGCCCTCGCCGCCGCCCTTCCACCAGTTCGAAGTGCTGCCCCGCGTGCAGTAAGCCAACTCCCGCGGCGCCCGAGACGGGCGCCGCGGCTTTAGAACGAAGCGAGTTAAATTAGTGTCCGTCCTCGACCACAACGCCGTCGACATCAATCCCCGCATCTCCGAGGCGGAGGTTGCCGACTATCTCGCGCTGCTCAAGCCGCGGGTGATGTCGCTCGTGATCTTCACCGCGCTGGTCGGGATGGCGATGGCGCCGGGACACTTCCACTGGGTGCTCGCGATCACCTCGCTGCTCTGCATCGCAGTCGGCGCCGGCGCTTCCGGCGCGCTCAACATGGCGCTCGAGGGCGACATCGACGCCAAGATGTCGCGCACCGCGAACCGCCCGATTCCGCGCGGCCGCATCACCCGGCCCGAGGCGATGGCGTTCGGCATGACGCTCGCCTTCTTCTCGGTGATGACGCTCGGCATACTCGTCAACTGGATCGCGGGCGCGCTGCTTGCCTTCACCATCTTTTTCTACGTCGTGATCTACACGATGGTCCTGAAGCGCTGGACCGCGCAGAACATCGTGATCGGCGGTGCCGCCGGCGCGCTGCCGCCGGTGGTGGCCTGGGCTTCCGTGACCGGGACGGTCGACGTCGAGCCGCTGCTGCTGTTTGCCATTATCTTCTTCTGGACGCCGCCGCACTTCTGGGCGCTGGCGCTGTTCCGTTCCGACGACTATGCCCGCGCCGGCATTCCGATGCTGCCCAATGTCGCCGGCCCCGACGCGACCCGTCTCCAGATCCTGCTCTACACCATCGTGCTGATCGCAGTGGCCGCAGCGCCCTGGGCGCTCGGCTATTTCGACGCCATCTATGGTGTCACCTCGCTGGTGCTCGGCGCCGGCATGCTGGTGCTCGCCATCAACGTCTATGTGCGTCGGACGCGAGCTGCGTCCCTGCGTGCGACCCGCAAGCTGTTTGCCTTCTCGATCCTGTATCTGTTCGCGCTGTTCGCGACCCTGCTGGCCGAGGTCGTCTATCGGGCGCTTGCTCCGATGGTTGGGAGCGCATGAGGCAGGAATGGCTGACAAACCCGAGCCAGATGGAATCGTCCTCACCGAGGCGCAGAAGAAGAGCCGTCGTCAGCGCTCGATTGCGATCGCGCTCGCGCTCGGTGTCCTCGTCGTGCTGTTTTTCGCCGTCACCATGGTCAAGGGACCGGCGGTTCTAGTTCGCCCAATGTGAGAGAGATGGATCGAGAGCCGACCATATCGCGGGATCAGAGCCGAACGGCCAGGAAAGGCCGTTCAGGGGGCTTGGGGCGTGATGTGCTGGTCGCCTCGATCTGCGGCGGCGTGGTTGCGCTGATGGTCGGCGCGTCCTACGCGGCGGTGCCGTTCTACAACTGGTTCTGCCGCGCCACCGGCTTCAACGGCACGACCCAGGTCGCGACCTCGGCGCCCGCCACCGGCCCGATCGCACGCAAGATCACGGTGCGTTTCGATTCCAACGTCGCGCCCGGCCTGCCCTGGAAGTTCGAGCCGGAGCAGACCGAGGTCGAGGTCAATATCGGCCAGGTCACCACCATCTATTACACTGTGACCAACCAGGCCGCGCGCACGACCTCAGGGCAAGCCGCCTACAACGTCGCACCGCTGACGGTCGGGTCCTATTTCCAGAAGATCAACTGCTTCTGCTTCACCGAGCAGACCATGGCGCCCGGCGAGAAGCGCGAGATGCCCGTGGTGTTCTACGTCGATCCGTCGATCGTCAATGATCACGACAATGACGGGCTCGGCACGATCACGCTGTCCTACACGTTCTATCCGGTGCGCGATCCGGTGGTAAAGCCGATCGCATCCGGCGAGGACGACAAACGCAAGAGAAATCTCCAGCCGCCGGGTTGACGCTCAGGGGTTGGAATAAGGGGATAAGTGCCGGACAGGCACGGGATTGAGGAGAGAGACCGCAAATGGCAACCGCGCAAGGCAAGCACCACGACTACCATCTGGTCGATCCTTCTCCGTGGCCGGTGGTCGGGTCCATCTCGGCCTTCATCATGGCGGTCGGCGCGATCACCTGGATGCACCACATGCTCTCTGCGGCGCCGATCATCTTCGGTATCGGCACCGTCGGCGTGCTCTACACCATGGCGAGCTGGTGGGGCGACGTGATCAAGGAAGCGCAGTACAAGGGCGACCACACCCGCGTCGTGCAGATCAGCCATCGCTATGGCATGATCCTGTTCATCGCCTCCGAGGTGATGTTCTTCGTCGCCTGGTTCTGGGCCTATTTCAACGCGGCGCTGTTCCCGGCCGACGCCGTCCATGCCACCCGCGACGCCGTGTTCGGCTGCGGCCTCGGCACCGCCGCCGGCGCCTGCTCGGTGCCGGGCACCTGGCCGCCCCATGGCATCGAGACCTTCGATCCCTGGCATCTGCCGCTGCTCAACACGCTGATCCTGCTCACCTCCGGCACCACCGTGACCTGGGCGCACCATGCGCTGCTGGAGAACGATCGCCAGGGCCTGAAGTATGGCCTGATCCTCACCGTCCTCTTGGGTGCGACCTTTACCTGCGTGCAGGCCTATGAGTATAGCCATGCGGCGTTCTCGTTCGGCGGCAACGTCTATGGCGCAACCTTCTTCATGGCGACGGGCTTCCACGGCTTCCACGTGCTGGTCGGCACCATCTTCCTGATCGTCTGCCTGGCGCGCGCCTATGCCGGCCATTTCTCGCCGACGCAGCATCTCGGCTTCGAGTTCGCCGCCTGGTACTGGCACTTCGTCGACGTGGTGTGGCTGTTCCTGTTCCTCTGCATCTATGTCTGGGGACACGGCGCCGAGACCATGGCCCACGGCGCGCACTGAGCCGCGACAGATCAACTGGGAAAGGGCGGCCGTAGGGCCGCCCTTTCGCTTTCCACCGGCCAGGCTTCGGCTCAAACTGTGATAGACTTGCGCGTCATGAACGAACCTGTCGGTACTCCTGAGTCCCAGCCCACCGTCCTGCAAAGCGCACTGCGCGGGCTCGCGTGCAAATGCCCGCGCTGCGGCCAAGGCAAGCTCTATGCGGGCTTCCTCACGCTGGCGCCGGCTTGCGAGAAATGCGGCCTCGACTATGCCTTCATCGACTCCGGCGACGGTCCGGCGATCTTCATCATCATGCTGGCCGGCGCGATCGTGGTCGGCTGCGCGCTCATCGTCGAGGTCAAATACCAGCCGCCGTACTGGGTGCATGCGGTGCTCTGGCTGCCATTGATCCTTGCCACCACGCTTCTGCCGCTCCGCGCGATGAAATCGCTGCTGATCGGGCTGCAATTTCACCACAAGGCAGCACCTGGCCGGCTGGTCGACCGCGCGAAATGAACGAGACTATCCGCAAGCCCCGCGTGGCCGGCTTCGCGCTGTTCACGCTCCTCCTGACGGCCGTCTTCGTTGCCCTCGGCGTCTGGCAATTGCAGCGCCGTGTCGCGAAACATCAGTTGATCGCAGCATTGACCGAGCGCCTCGCTGCGGCACCTGTTGCGTTGCTGCCGCCGTCGCAATGGAGCACGCTGACGCCGGAGCGGGACGAATTCCGCCGGGTCACTTTTGCGGCGACCTACGAGTCCCGTCTGGATGCGATGGTCTACAGTTCCGGCTCCGCCATCCGCCCCGACGTTTCCGGTCCCGGCACTTGGGCTTTCCTTCCTGCACGGCTGGCCGGCGGCGATATCGTCGCGGTCAACGCGGGCTTCGTGCCGAACACCAAACAGGACCGCGCCCTGCAGGATCAGGCGGTCGAGCGGCTCGTTACCAACAAGCCGGCGATGTTGACCGGCTACATCCGTTTCCCCGAAGCGGCCAGCGTGCTCATGCCTGACGCAGAGCACGACAAGCGGCTGTGGTTCGCGCGTGATCATCTGGCGATCGCGAGCGCGCTCGGCTGGGGCACGGTCGCGCCGTTCTATATCGATCTCGAACAGCCGGCGCCCGAGAACGGCATTCCGCGTCCCGGTCCGCTCGACGTGCATCTAAAGGACGACCATCTGCAATACGCCGTCACCTGGTTCGCGCTTGCCGGGGCCGTGCTGATCGCATTCGCGGTCTGGCTGCGGGGACGACGGCAGAGCGGAGCAAACCCGTAGGTTCCCGGTGGGAACCCGGAATCGCCCGGGCTTTATTATTCAGCGCATATTCACGAGGGTGGCCGTAAGCCGCACTGAAAGTTTTTTCGCGGCAAACAGGATTCTTGGCGTGCGCGATTTCGATCAGATGGGAATAATCGTCGATTGGATGGATGCCTGTCGCAAGGGCGACCTCGCGACGCTGCTCGATCTCTATGCCGACGATGGCAAGGTGGAATGTAGCTGCAATGGCACCCATCTCTATCGCGGCCGGCACGAACTGGAAACCTATTGGGGGCCGAAGCTCAGCGCGTTCTCCTCGGCGGGCTTCGGCCTGGAGGAAATCCATCCCGGGCAGAACGGCATCGATCTCGAATATTCCATCGCGGGCGCGCTCCGCGTCCGTGCCTCGTTTCGCTTCAGTGCCGAAGGCAAGATCCACAGCACCCTGTGCGAGCCGGCGCAGCAGGGCGCGCACGATTGCGCCGCGTGCTAGGCGGAGATCGGGGCGTCGCGAACTTCGCCCAGCGGAAGGCGGCAGCGCACATAGGTTCGGTCGTCCGCGCGCAGCAGTGACAGCGATCCGCTGAGTGCGCGCACGCGCTCGTGCATGCCGGTCAGGCCGCGGCCGAAAACATTCTCGGCGGGAAAGCCGCCGCCGTCATCGGAGACCTCGACCGCGAGCGCGTCGCCGGCAATCGCCGCCTGGACATGCGCATTGCGGGCTCCGGCGTGCCGCAGCACGTTGGTCAGCGCTTCCTGGATGACGCGATAGACGGTTTGGGCCAGCGGCCCGTCGAGGTCGTTGAGATCAGGATCGATCGTTGCGGTGAGGCCGATATGCGGCGCCTGCCTGCGAAAATTCCGGAGCAGCGTCTGCACGCTGGCCTCGAGCCCCAATTCCTCGATGTAGAGCGGCCGCAACCGGTCGAGGATGCGGCGGTTGGTCTGCTGAAGCGCCTCGACGGACCTCATGACCTCCTGCACGGAGTTTCCGAGATTTCCCGCCTGCGGGGCGGCCTCGCTCAGCGCGATCGCGGCGGCGCGGATGCTGAAGAGCAGCGGGCCCAGCTCGTCATGCAGCTCGCGGGCGAGATCGCGCCGCTCATTGTCCTGGAGCGACACCAGGCGGTGCAAGAGATCGCGATTGTCCTGGCTCAATTGCGCGAGGGTCGCTGCAAGGGCATTGGCTTCCTCGCAGCTCTGCCGGATTTCCGGCGGTCCCCCGACCGGGATCGGCGTCGCATAGTCGCCGCGCCGCATTCGTGTCAGGCCTGCGCCGAGATCTTGCAGAGGCCGCAGCGCCGATCTTGCGAAGAGATAGGCGATCGTTCCGGTCAATACCATCAGCACCGCAATGAGGCTCATCAGTGCCAGAAAGCCAATCCACTTTTCGAACAGATCGGCCGAGAGGTCGGGCGTGAACAGGATGTCGCCAATGTGCCTGCCGTCGATGATGACAGGGGATGCCGCGTCCATGTCCGGGATGGCGATCAGATCCGCGAACCATCGCGGCACGCCATGCAGGTCCCGCAGACCGTCCTTCCCAGGGGGCAAAGGACCCGCCTCCACGGGGCGGAATTGAATATCAGAGGAGGTGCCCAAAGAATTGACAAATGCGTCAAGCACCTTCCGTGGATTGTCCGTGGCGCCGAGAGCGCTGTTGAGTGCGAAAGCGACGATCCGGGTCGAGCGTCGACCGGGCTCATTCTCGTCAGCCAGTTGGCCGGTCGCGAAGGTCTGGAGCAGCAAACCACCCATTGCCAGCGCGGCGAGAAAGCTCAAGCCGAGCGGGAGAAACAGCTGGGTCCTGAACGAGAGTCGTTGCCACATTAGGTCAATTCTAACGCGCATTGGCGGGATTTTCTCTTTCCATTTGTTCCCGCCGGTCTATGAGTCCAGAAAACAAGAGAGCGCGCGATGCAAGATACCGCCAAGCCGGCGACCAGGGTCCTGATCGTCGACGACCATCCTGTGGTGCTGTCAGGATGTCGCACCCTTTTTGCGTCGGACCACTCGATCCGGATTGATGAGGCGACCGACGCGAAATCAGGCCATCGCGCCTATGTCAGCAAGCGGCCCGACGTGACCGTGATCGACATCAGCCTGCCCGATGTCTCCGGCTTCGAGCTGATGCGCCGGATCCGCAAGGACGACCCGGACGCCAAGATCATCATGTTTAGCATGAACGATGATCCAGCCTTTGTGGTGCGCGCCGTGGAGCTCGGGGCGCAGGGTTATGTCTCCAAAGGCGACGACCCCCGGATCCTGCTCAAGGCCGTGCGCAAAGTGGTCGCGGGCGACAACTTCATTTCGCCGCAGCTCGCGGAGGCCGTGACGTTCTCCGGCGCGGCGATCAAGGCCAACCCGGCCTCGCAGATGACGCCGCGGGAGCTCGAGATTCTCCGCCTGCTCGGGCGCGGCAACAAGATTGTCGAGGTCGCCGAGGCGCTCGGCATCTCCTACAAGACCGTCGCCAACACCACGTCCCTGCTCAAGCAGAAGCTCGGGGCCAAGAACCACTCCGACCTGATCCGGATCGCGGTGGAAATCGGGATGAACTGACACCCCCAGGGACCGAACCGGCTGCACCAGGATGCAGCCGGCTCGGCCGACGGATCGGGACCGCCGCGCGTCCGGGCAATGCGTGGACGACGGCTGACACCATCCGCCGACACAATGGACCGATCAGGCGTTCGTTCCTTATCCGGCGCATCGCGTCGGGAAAAAGTGGCAGCAGGATCTGGCTCCGCGCAGTCCGCTCGCCGGCTTCGCCGGGGCGTATCGGGAAAAACAGGAACATTCGGCGTTGCGCGCCGTTTTTCTCCTTGACGATCTCGTGACAGGTGACGATAGCTCGAACGAACGTTTTTTGGGGCAGGCGTCCCAACGCGGAAAACCGGGTCTGCACACATCAACGACAGACCTTCCAAGAGAAGGGCTGCGGCATCGCCGCAGCCCTTTTTCGTTGGGCATGGTGCGGCCCTTCAAAACGCTCTATGGTGCCGCAAAGCCTCTGGCTGTGAACTAGGAACATCGTGAAATCAAAGGCTTAAGGCCCGGATTCAAATCGGGCCGGCCTTTGGAGGGCAGTTTGACTCGTTATATCTCGACCCGGGGCGAGGCCCCTGAGCTTGGCTTCTGCGACGTGATGCTGACCGGGCTTGCCCGCGACGGCGGGCTGTATGTGCCGGTGACCTGGCCGCAGCTCTCGGTCGAGACCATCGCGGGTTTCTTTGGCCGGCCCTATTGGGAGGTCGCGGTCGACGTCATCCATCCGTTCGTCGGCGGCGAGATTTCGGACGCCGAGCTCGGCCGCATGGCGAACGAGGCCTACGCCACCTTCCGTCATCCGGCGGTGGTGCCGCTGCGCCAGCTGTCGCCGCATCAATTCGTGCTGGAGCTGTTCCACGGTCCGACGCTCGCCTTCAAGGACGTGGCGATGCAGCTGATCTCGCGGCTGATGGACCATGTGCTCGCCAAGCGCGGCCAGCGCACCACCATCGTGGTCGCGACCTCCGGCGACACCGGCGGTGCCGCGGTCGAGGCCTTCGCGGGTCTGGAGAATGTCGATCTCATCGTGCTGTTCCCGCACAAGCGCATCTCCGAGGTGCAGCAGCGCATGATGACGACGACGGGCGCCGCCAACGTCCACGCGCTCGCCATCGAGGGCAATTTCGACGACTGCCAGGCGCTCGTGAAAGGGATGTTCAACAACCATCGCTTCCGCGATGCCACCTCGTTGTCCGGCGTCAATTCCATCAACTGGGCCCGCATCGTTGCGCAGGTGGTCTATTATTTCACCTCCGCAGTCGCCGCCGGCGCGCCGGCGCGCGCGGTGGATTTCATCGTGCCGACCGGAAATTTCGGCGATATTTTTGCAGGCTATGTCGCCAAGCGCATGGGGCTTCCCGTGCGGACCCTGCGCATCGCCGCCAACGTCAACGACATCCTCGCCCGCACGCTCAAGACCGGCATCTACGAGGTGCGCGAGGTGCACGCCACCGCCTCGCCATCGATGGACATCCAGATCTCCTCGAATTTCGAGCGGTTGCTGTTCGAAGCCGGCAAGCGCGATGCGGCCGGCGTGCGCCGGCTGATGGATTCGCTGAAACAGTCGGGCCGCTTCGTCCTGCCCGACGCCACGCTGGCTGCGATCCGCGAAGAATTCGACGCCGGCCGCGCCGACGAGACCGAAACTGCGGCTGCGATCCGCGCTGCCTGGCGCGAGGCCGGCGAGCTCGTCGATCCCCACACCGCCGTCGCGCTCGCGGTCGCCGATCGCGACACCACCGATACGACCGTGCCCAACATCGTGCTCTCGACCGCGCATCCCGCCAAATTCCCTGATGCCGTGGATGCGGCCTGCGGCCAGCGGCCGCAACTGCCGGCTTGGCTCGACGGTCTGATGACCAAATCCGAACATATGAAGGTCATGAAGAACGATCAGGCCGAGGTCGAGCGGTTCGTGCTGTCGGTCAGCCGTGCCGCAAAACAGGGAGTTGCCGGATGAGCGTCGAGATATCCAAGCTTGCCTCCGGCCTGACCGTCGTCACCGACAACATGCCTCACCTCGAGACCGCCGCGCTCGGCGTCTGGGCCGGCGTCGGCGGCCGCGACGAGAAGCCGAACGAGCATGGCATCTCGCATCTGCTCGAGCACATGGCGTTCAAGGGCACGACCGGGCGCTCCTCGCGCGAGATCGTCGAGGAGATCGAGGCGGTCGGCGGCGATCTCAATGCCGGCACCTCGACCGAGACCACGTCCTATTATGCCCGGGTGATGAAGGCCGACGTGCCGCTGGCGCTCGACGTGCTCGCCGACATCCTGGCCAATCCCGCCTTCGAGCCCGACGAGCTCGAGCGCGAGAAGAACGTCATCGTGCAGGAGATCGGCGCGGCCCAGGACACGCCCGACGACGTCGTGTTCGAGCATCTCAACGAGCTCTGCTATCCCGACCAGCCGATGGGCCGTTCGCTGCTCGGCACCGCCAAGACCTTGCGCGCGTTCAACCGCGATTCATTGCGCGGCTATCTGTCGACACATTATCGCGGGCCCGACATGGTGGTGGCGGCGGCCGGCGCCGTCGATCACAAGCAGGTCGTCGCCGAGGCCGAGAAGCGCTTTGCAAGCTTTGAGGCGACGCCGGGGCCGAAGCCGCAGGCAGCGATGTTCGGCAAGGGCGGCGCCAAGGTGGTGCATCGCGAGCTCGAGCAGGCGCATCTGACGCTGGCGCTGGAGGGCGTGCCGCAGACGGACCTGTCGCTGTTCTCGCTCCAGGTCTTCACCAACATCCTCGGCGGCGGAATGTCGTCGCGGCTGTTCCAGGAGGTGCGCGAAAAGCGCGGCCTCTGCTACTCAATCTATACCTTTCATGCCCCCTATACCGACACCGGTTTCTTCGGCCTCTATACCGGCACCGATCCCGCCGACGCGCCGGAGATGATGGAGGTCGTGGTCGACATCATGAATGATTCGGTCGAGACCCTGACCGAGGCGGAGATCGCCCGCGCCAAGGCGCAGATGAAGGCGGGCCTCCTGATGGCGTTGGAAAGCTGCTCGTCGCGTGCCGAGCAGCTCGCCCGGCACGTGCTGGCCTATGGCCGGCCGCAGACGGCGCAGGAGCTGGTGGCCCGGATCGACGCCGTCAGCGTCGAATCAACCCGCGATGCAGCGCGTGCACTGCTTTCGCGCAGCCGCCCTGCGGTCGTTGCATTGGGCAGCGGCAGGGGTCTGGACACGGCGGTGTCTTTTGCGGAAGGATTGACCAAGGCGCGCGCCAAGGCCCGGCTGCATTAGGAGCCGCGCAGGGGCGCCCCGCTTCGGGAAGCATCACCATGGCCCTGTTTCGCCTGCCATCCAGTGGACCTGCTGCTCTCGCCCCCCGCGGCAACGGCCTGTTGCTGCGCGCGCCGCAGATGTCGGATTTCCTGCAATGGGCGCACTTACGCGAGACCAGCCGCGATTACCTGACGCCGTGGGAGCCGATCTGGCCATCGGACGATTTGTCCCGGTCTGGCTTCCGCCGCCGCCTGCGCCGCTATTCCGAGGATATCGCCGCCGACCGCTCCTATCCCTTTCTGATCTTCCGCGAGCTCGACGGCGCTATGGTTGGCGGCATCACGCTCGCCAATGTCCGGCGCGGCATCGTCCAGGCCGGCACCATCGGCTATTGGGTCGGCCAGCCCCACGCCCATCGCGGCTACATGACCGCGGCGCTGCGGGTACTGCTACCGACGCTGTTCGGCGAGCTCAACCTGCACCGGGTCGAGGCCGCCTGCATCCCCACCAATGCGCCGTCGATCCGGGTGCTGGAGAAGTGCGGCTTCTCGCGCGAGGGACTGGCGCGCCGCTATCTCTGCATCAACGGGATCTGGCAGGACCATCTGCTGTTCGGCCTGCTGCACGAGGATTTCCGCGGCTGAGCCGGGTGATCTCGCGCACAGAGCTCAGCATTTTTCCTGCCTTGTTTTCTCGCCTTGGGATCGCCGATTTTGGCGATATAACCCGCAGGCCAACCGGCGATCGGCCGGGATTTGTCATGGAGTACGGGCGTTGATGAACGAGCTTCGATCATTGCGGAATGCGCTGCGGCGGGGTCCGGTGATCGCGCTGGCGCTGACGGTGTCATTTGCTTCCGTGTCACCGGTCGCGGCGCAGTCGCTGACTGACCGTTTCAAGAGCCTGTTCGGCGGCAAGTCCGACGAGCCCACCCAGCCCAAGCCGGCGCCCGCGCCGGGCCAGCCGGCGGCCGATGACGACATCGATTGCCCGCAGGTCACGGTGCGCGCCGGAGCCTCCACCTACGGGGTCGGGGCGACAGGCAAGCCGGCCGTCGGCAACGACGTGCGCTTCCAGGCCTCGATCACCAAGATGGCGCGCGAATGCGTCCGCAACGGCGGCGAGATCACCGCGCGCATCGGCATCCAGGGCCGCGTCATCGCAGGCCCTGCCGGCGCGCCCAACACGGTCGAGGTCCCCCTGCGCGTCGCCGTGGTGCAGGGCGGCGTCGGCGAGAAGGTGATCGCCTCGAAGGCCTACCGGACCACGGTCGAGATGTCCGAAGGCGGCAGCGTGCCCTTTACCTTCGTCGCCGAGGACCTGTCCTATCCGGTGCCGTCAGCCGCAGTCGCCGACTCCTACATCTTCTATGTCGGCTTCGACCCGCAGGCGCTGTCGCCCGAGCCGAAGGCGCGGAAGAAGAAGTAAGGCGCCGCAGTTTCAATCGTGGTTGCACTACCGACCCCAAACAAAAAAGCCGGCGCTCATCGCGCCGGCTTTTTGATTGGTGAGGCGTCTGCCCTCAGTTCAGCTTCTGGCGAACCTCGGTGATGCCCTTGGCGAGCAGATCGTCGGCGACCTGGCCCTTGACCGACTGCGACAGGATCGTGGAGGCGGCCTGGACGGCAGCTTCCGCGGCTGCGGCGCGGACATCGGCCAGCGCCTGGGCCTCGGCGAGCGCGATCTTGCTCTCCGCGGTCTTGGTGCGGCGGGCGACGAAGTCTTCCATCTTCGCCTTGGCCTCGGTCGCGATGCGCTCGGCTTCGGACTTGGCGTTGGCGATGATGTCGGCGGCCTCGCGTTCGGCCGTGGCACTGCGCGCCTTGTAGTCGGCGAGCACCTTGGCGGCTTCCTGCTTGAGGCGCGTCGCGTCGTCGAGCTCGGCCTTGATGCGGTCGGCGCGATGGTCGAGCGCAGCCATCGCCTTGTTGAAGACCCCGAGATAGCCGAACACGACCATCAGAATCACGAAGGCGACGGCGACCCAAGTTTCAGGATCGAAGAACATATCGACTAACCCTTCAAGGACGCGTCAACGGCGGCATTGACCGCTGCGCCGTCCGGAACGACGCCGGTGAGCCGCTGCACGATGGTGCCTGCCGCATCGGCTGCGATACCGCGGACGTTGGTCATGGCGGTCGCACGGGTCGAGGCGATGGTCTTTTCCGCCTCGGCGAGCTTGGCCGCCAGCTGCTCTTCCAGCGCCTTGCGCTCGGCTTCCGCCTGCGCATTCGCCTTGTCGCGGGATTCGTTGCCGATCGCCTGCGCCCGCGAACGTGCCGAAGCGAGCTCGCCTTCATAGGCCTTCAGCGCCGCGTCGGACTGGTCCTTCAGCTTCTGCGCCTCGGCGAGGTCACCCTCGATCTTGTTCTGACGCGCTTCGATCGCACCGCCGACCTTCGGCAGAGCGAGCTTGGACACGATCACGTAAAGAACGACGAAGAAGATCGCGAGCGACACCAGCTGTGAAGCGAAGGTGCTGCTCTCGAACGGCGGAAAGCCGCCACCGTGACCACCTTCGGTCTCGGTATGGGCGCCCGCCGCGGGACCTTTTGCGCCGCCATGACTCTCAGCCATGGAGATCTCCTGTTGCTGTCATGCGCGCCGCTTCGGTTGAAGCGGCGCGAAACGTCGTCCTCAGAGCGGAACGAACAGCAGCAGCAGCGCGATCAGCAGCGAGAAAATGCCGAGCGCTTCGGTCACGGCGAAGCCGAAGATCAGGTTGCCGAACTGGCCCTGAGCAGCCGACGGGTTGCGGACGGCTGCGGCGAGGTAGTTGCCGAAGATCACGCCCACGCCGACGCCCGCGCCGCCCATGCCGATGCATGCGATGCCCGCGCCGATAAGTTTTGCTGCTGCCGGATCCATTTTAGACTCCTTGGAGGAAAGATTGGGTTTTGGGTGGAAATTCCCCGGACCGGTTAGTGTCCCGGATGAATGGCGTCGTTGAGGTAGATGCAGGTCAGGATCGCAAACACATAGGCTTGCAGGAACGCGACCAGAATCTCGAGAGCGTACAGCGCGATCGTGAGCGCCAGCGGCAGCACGCCGCCGACCCAGCCGAGGGCGCCGAGCGAGAAGCCGAGCATGGCGACGAAGCCCGCGAACACCTTCAGCGCGATGTGGCCGGCCAGCATGTTGGCGAACAGACGGACGCTGTGGGAGACCGGCCGCAGGAAGAACGACAGGATCTCGATGAACATCACCAGCGGCAGGATGTAGCCGGGGACGCCGTGGGGCACGAAGATCGAGAAGAATTTCAGGCCGTTCTTGGCGACGCCGTAGATCAGCACGGTGAAGAAGACCAGGAGCGCAAGCGCTGCCGTCACGATCAGGTGGCTCGAGATCGTGAACGTGTAAGGAATGATGCCGACCAGGTTCGAAACGCACAGGAACATGAACAGCGAGAAGATCAGCGGGAAGAACTTCATGCCTTCCGAGCCGGCCGTCGAACGAATGGTCGAGGCGACGAATTCGTAGGAGATCTCGGCGACCGACTGGAGGCGCCCGGGAACCAGCTGCGTGCCGCTGGCAAGCATCAGGATCGAGATGATCGCAACCGCCACCAGCATGTAGAGCGATGAATTGGTGAAGGCGATCGTGTGATTGCCGATATGGCCGATCGTGAAGAGAGGCTCGATGTTGAACTGGTGGATCGGATCGATTTTCATCGGCGCGGCATCTCTTGGTCTGCCGGGCGATGCCGGCTGGTCTCGGTCTGCCGGCCGGGCCGGCCCGCACCGGCGAAGCCGGCGCGAAAATTCCTGTCATCGTGTCGGATCAGCCTACGAACCACCGCGCCTTTGACCCGCGCCCGCCGTTCTCACCACATTCACCACGCCGGCCACGAAGCCCAGCAGCAGGAACACGATAAATCCGAAAGGCGACGTCGACAGCAAGCGGTCGAAACCCCAGCCAATCCCCGCTCCGACAACGACCCCGGCGACCAACTCGGAGGATAATCGGAAACCAAGCGCCATCGCCGAGGCTCTGGCCGCTCTGTCTTCTCCGTCACCTGCGGGTTGCTCGGTCTTGACGTGGCGGCCGCGAAGTTCGGACAACCGCTGATCAAGTTTTCCGAGCCGTTCGGAAAGCGCAGCTTCCTCGGGCGATCTATCGCGATCTCCATTCTCGCCGTGTCCCGTGTCCTGAGCCATGCCACGAAGACCCGAAACGCTGCGGTTGAATGGAAACTACGCCCGCCACCCTCAAAAGCCGCGCGGACCATACTGACCGCACATAATCAAGTCAAGCCAAGTCACGATCGCGTCGTGTTCGGTTATGCGTTTGATTTAATTGATGATATCGCCTTGTACGCCAGCGCTGCACACAGCGTGACGCCGCACCGCAGCAGCTCTCCGCGCGATCTGCAGATATGGCCGACATTTCGCCGCGGCTCCCGGGATCAAACAGGCCGCCGCCATCGTTGATTTTGCAGATGCGGTTTTTGGCGGCGGATTCGTGCGAGCAAGCGGTGCGCCGTCGTCCGCCCGGGTGTAGAATTGCGGGATGTGCCAGCTTTCGCGGCGTGGCGGAGAGCGCGATGAGACCGGCGAAATCATTCACGACATCATGGTGTGCTGCGGCGATCGTTGCGGTGACGACGGTCAGCGGCACGTTGGTTGCCGCGCAATCCGCGCCCGACGGCGACAACGGCCGCTACAGCATGACGCCGATCCCCGAGGGCGTGCTGCGGCTCGATACCCGCACCGGCACGGTCTCGACCTGCACCAGGAATGGCGCCGGCTGGGCCTGCTACGCCGTGCCCGACGAGCGCTCCGCGCTCGACGCCGAGATCGGCCGGCTCCGGGCCGAGGTCGAGACGCTGAAGGGGCAGGTCGCCGCCGGTCCGCCCGTCTCCGGCAAGATCGACGAGGCGCTGCCGAAATCCGATTCCCTGAAGAAGGGCGAGCCAAAGGCCGCCGAAGGCGACCGCAAGCTCGAGATCCCGCTGCCCAGCGACCAGGACCTGGACCGCGTGATGTCCTTCCTGGAAAAGGCGTGGCGCCGGCTGATCGACATGGCCAATCGCGTGCAAAAGGACGTGTCGGGGAGGATTTGAGGACCCGTTCGCCTTATCCACGCGTTGAGCTGCCGTAGGGTGGGCAAAGCGAAGCGTGCCCACCAATTCACGCATCGGGACCGAGATGGTGGGCACGTCGCTTCGTTCCTTTGCCCACCCTACGGCGGCTTCGGAGTTGAGAGAGTTTTCATGACATCGGCCAAATCCGTCACGCGCTCGGCGCCATCGTCCGTGCAAGCCACCACGATCGTATCGTCGCTGCTGACCGTGCAGACATCAGGTCGTGGCTTCACCGATCTCACCAGCGAAGCCGCCAAGTTTATCAACGAGGCCCACGCGGGCGACGGCGCGTTGACGCTGTTCGTCCGCCACACCTCGGCCTCGCTGACGATCCAGGAAAACGCCGATCCCTCCGTCCTCGTCGATCTCACCACGGCGCTGTCACGGCTCGCGCCGGAAAATGTGCCGTGGACGCATGATACCGAAGGACCCGACGACATGCCGGCGCACGTCAAGACCATGCTGACGCAGACGTCGCTGCACGTGCCGGTGCTCAACGGCAAGCTCGCGCTCGGCACCTGGCAGGCGATCTATCTGGTCGAGCACCGTGAGCGTCCGCACCGGCGCGAGATCGTGCTGCAATTCATCGGCGCGACGTCATAAACAAAACGGCCGCGGGAATCCGCGGCCGTTCGTGATGACGGATCGTTGCTTCCGATCAGGTCGACTTGATGTCGACGTCCTTGGTCTCGGGCAGGAACAGGAAGCCGACCACGGCGGTGATCACCGCGAAGATGATCGGATACCAGAGACCGGCATAGATATCGCCGGTCGATGCCACGATCGCGAATGCGGTCGCCGGCAGCAGGCCACCGAACCAGCCGTTGCCGATGTGATAGGGCAGCGACATCGAGGTGTAGCGGATCTTGGTCGGGAACAGTTCGACCAGCATCGCCGCGATCGGCCCGTAGACCATGGTGACGAAGATCACCAGGATGAACAGCAGGCCGATGATCGCCGCGACTTGTGGGCGGAAGATGTCGAACGGATTCGACATCTTCACAATCCCGGTGTCACCCGCCTTCGGATAGCCGGCCGCCTGCACCGCGGCGAGTAACGCCGGGTTGCTGTCCTTGGCGGTGGCGTAGGCCACCTCCTTGCCGTTGACGACGACCTTGACGCCCGAGCCGGCCGGGCCGCTGGCGGTCGAGTACTTGACCGACGACTGCGACAGGAACGCGCGTGCGGTGTCGCAAGGCGAGGTGAAGACGCGGGTGCCGACCGGGTTGAACAGATCGCCGCAGCCTGCGGGATCGGCCACCACCTCGACCTTGGTCTGCTCGATCGCCTTCTCCAGCGCCGGATTGGCGTTGCTGGTGATCATCTTGAAGATCGGGAAGAAGGTCAGCGCCGCGATCAGGCAGCCGCCGAGGATGATCGGCTTGCGGCCGATCCTGTCGGACAGGATGCCGAACACGATGAAGAAGCCGGTTCCAAACAACAGTGACCAGGCGATCAGCAGGTTGGCGGTGTAGCCGTCGACCTTCAGGATCGATTGCAGGAAGAACAGCGCGTAGAACTGGCCGGTGTACCAGACCACGCCCTGGCCCATGGTGCCGCCGAGCAGGGCCAGCAGCACCAGCTTGCCGTTCTGCCAGTTGGCGAAGGCTTCCGTCAGGGGCGCCTTGGAGCTCTTTCCCTCGTCCTTCATCTTCTGGAAGATCGGCGATTCATTGAGGCGCAGCCGGATCCAGACCGAGACGCCGAGCAGGAGCACCGAGACCAGGAACGGGATACGCCAGCCCCATGCCGCGAAGTCAGCTTCGCCGGTCGCGGTGCGGGTGAACAGGATCACCAGCAGCGACAGGAACAGGCCCAGCGTCGCCGTGGTCTGGATGAAGGACGTGTAGTAGCCGCGCTTGCCGTTGGGCGCATGCTCGGCGACGTAGGTCGCCGCACCGCCATACTCACCGCCGAGCGCAAGGCCCTGCGCGAGACGCAGCGCGATCAGGATGACGGGCGCGGCGAAGCCGATCGTCGCGGCACTCGGCAGCAAGCCGACGATGAAGGTCGAAAGACCCATAATCAGGATGGTGACGAGGAAGGTGTATTTTCGGCCCACGATGTCGCCGATGCGGCCGAACACGATGGCGCCGAACGGACGCACCAGGAAGCCCGCCGCGAATGCCAGCAACGCGAAGATGTCGCGCGTGGCCGGCGGATAAGCTGAGAAGAACTGCGCGCCGATGATCGAGGCAAGCGATCCGTAGAGATAGAAGTCGTACCATTCGAAGACGGTACCGAGCGAGGAGGCCAGAATGACGAAACGTTCGTCCTTCGTCATACCTCCTGCGCGTGTCTGAGAGACAGCCATTGTCGACATGTTGCGTTCGCTCCCCGAATTTCGTTTCCTCACGTCCCGGCTGTCCGGCCCTGCCGGATCAACCCAGGTCTTGCCCCCAAGGTAACATCGGCGTGAAACCTGCCCCAATACGACTTTCGGCCTTTCGCACTGACGCGCAACTGACGGTGTGGATCTATAGTGCCGCGGCGCAGCAGACGGCTTGTGGATTAACCCCTTTTCCGCAAAGGAATAATGTGCCCTTGCATGCCACGGCCGGTCGGGGAAGAATTGACCATTGCGCCGGTCCGGACTACTGGCCCTGACGTGAATGACAGCAAGAGATCGATGAGCGCTCCTCCCCCCCATCTCGTCATTGCCGATGACCATCCGCTGTTCCGCGATGCGCTGCGGCAGGCGGTGGCCGGCGTCCTGAGCACGGCGAAAATCGACGAGGCCGGGTCGTTCGAGGATCTGACGAAACTCCTGGAGCAGACCTCCGACGTCGACCTGGTCCTGCTCGACCTCTCGATGCCCGGCATCTCCGGCTTCTCCGGCCTGATTTATTTGCGCGCGCAATACCCGGCGATCCCGGTGGTGATCGTCTCGGCCTCCGACGACAATGCCACGATCCGCCGCTCGCTCGATTTCGGCGCCTCCGGCTTCATCCCCAAGCGATTCGGTGTCGAGACGCTGCGCGACGCCATCCTCAAGGTCATGGAGGGCGACGTCTGGGTTCCCGCCGACACCGACCTGTCGGCCGCCGCCGATCCCGACATGACGCGGCTGCGCGACCGTCTGGTGACGCTGACGCCGCAGCAGGTGCGGGTGCTGATGATGCTGTCGGAGGGATTGCTGAACAAGCAGATCGCCTACGAGCTCGGCGTCTCCGAGGCGACCATCAAGGCGCATGTCTCGGCCATCCTGCAAAAGCTCGGCGTCGAGAGCCGGACCCAGGCGGTGATCGCGGCCGCGAAGATCGCCGGCGGCCAATGGAAGCAAGGCACGCCGACGGGGTGAGACGGCTTGCTCTAGAAGTCGCAGATGTCCGGCCTTGAGGGCTGAGCGGAATGATTTCGCTCGTAAAGAGCACTGCCGGTTTTGACCCAGAGCTGACCTGGCGCTTATTGCCGCGCTCGCCTGCGCGATTAGATAGAGCTTGGGCGAAGGGCAAGATTTTGACGCCCGCTGTCGGGCTTGCGAGGTCTCGTTCGTCCTCTGGGTGGGCGCTGCCGAGTTGGCTCCGGGTCGATTTCGCCGGCGGCGCTGGTCAAGCCCAATGACACGGAGGACGCCATGACTCACGGAATCTTCGTCTGGAATGAGCTCTATACGCGGGATGTCGAGGCGGCCAAGGGGTTCTATGCCGCGACTGTCGGCTGGACGTTCGAGGGCATGCCGATGCCGGACCGGGACCGCACCTACTGGATCGCCAAGGCGGAGGGCAAGCCGGTGGCCGGCATCCTCGACATGCGCGGAATCGTTCCCGATGGCGATCCGCCGCACTGGCTGAGCTATCTCGAAGTCGACGATGTCGACCGGCGCGTTGCCGAGATCGAGAGAAATGGCGGCAGGATCGTCCGGCAGCCGTTCGACGTCCCCGATTTCGGGCGCATTGCCAACGGGGCGGACGCGACCGGTGCGTTCATGGCCTGGGTGACCACGAAGCGCTGACCGGCCGCATCGGACTCCGGAGCCGCCCGTCAAGGCTTCGGCCCCTTGGCCCTGACGTCTGCAAGACGAATTTTGCAACCTGCTCGATCGGCGCGACGCTCTTGGCGGCGCGGCGCCTTTCGAGCGACGACAGCACATGGCTCGATATCTGCGTTCATCGCTCGTGGCGGGCAATCACACTCGAAGCTGCTAATTGAGGGCCTTCGGAAAGCGAGACTGCCCGAGTGAGCCCGGCGCGCCTTGTGCCCGACGAACTGATCGAACACGCCGCAATTTGTTGCGATGCATGAGTCCGGTTTTGGCCCATTCCGGAAGTTCAACGATGTCGCCTTTTGCGCCGCTGTTGGTTGACAAGCTGACATCGAGAAATTCGCGTTCTTCAAAACAACTGCTTTTATGAGTTCGGGCCCCGGGCCACCCCAAGCTCTTGTGTTGCACCTTGGGCAAAACAGCAGCGGCTGGGTCAATCAACCCGCATAAAAATATTCCACTTTACCGAAATTCGGTTTTGTCGTATGTATCGCCCATCCTGATCCGGCGAAAAGGGGCGGTCGTACGTCGTCACGAGCCGCGGATCGGGCTGCGGTGGACGCGAGCGGCGCCGTCGCGGATGTGAGTGGCAGGGTGGGGCAGTGGATTGAGCCGAGCCCCGTGAGCGACTTGCAAGCCGCGTTGTACGAACGGCGCTCAATGCCTGTGACGCCCTTGGGCGGAGCAGGGCATGTCCGGCGAAGCCTTTTGGCGAAGCCGGAAGCCTGCGTACGGCAAAACCGTGTGGTCCTGGCCGTCGTCGCTACGGTCAAGCTCTTTGCGAATGCGGCATTGGCGCCAACCGGCGCGGTGTCGGCGAATTTCGCGAGGCGAGGGAGGCCAGAAGGAATTCGGCTCCCGGGAGAGCACGGCATAAGCCGTCCAACCATTGCGCAGGGAAGGCCGTGTGTTCGGCTACACCTGTATGCCGCTGTGCAGTTCTTTTTGCGCTACATGCGCACAGCGGACCGTGGGTGCCAGCCGGCACCCGGCCTTCCCCGCGCCCTTTCTGTTGAGGGCGTGATGAGGAGAGCAAAACTCGGGCGGAATAAGCCGCGAGAGTGAGAACGCGTGTCTGCGGTTGAAATATCCATGGAGGATGGCGATGTCGCCGAGCCCCACTCTATCCCCGCCGCCTTTCGAGGCCTTCCAACAACTCATTGGCCGCCTCGATATACTCCGTCTCGGAGCCATCGGCAAAACTCTCGAGCGCCGATTGGAGCAATTGCTTCGCTTCCCCGCGGTCGGCAACGAGTCTTGCCAGATCGATCGCGGTGCGCAATTCCCAGGCTTTCGCCCCCGTGCGGCGGCCCAGCTCCAGCGATTGCAAAAGACTGGCCTCCGCATGCTCGATGTTCGGCTCGGGAAGCGACAACAGCACCTTGCCCTTCATCCGCAGCAGCTCGGGCATGTACAGACGATCGCCACTTTGCTCGACGAGACGGATCGCATCGTCGATCAACTGCGCGCTTCGCTCGACCTGTCCAAGCGCCAGATGCCCCTGAACCAGCGCGATGTTGAACGTGGTGGTGAGCAGCTCGTAGCCGGAATCGTGGAGCTCCTGCAGGCAGCGCTCGATCGTCGCGACGCCGCTCGCCGCGTCCCCGCGCCGGATCGCGAGCTCGCCTTTGACGCCTCGGCCGACGGCGAGATAAGGCCCCATCGAGCGTGACTCGGCGTGAGCGATGAAGCGGTCGATGTTCGCTTCCGCGGCATCGAGGTCGCCGCTCCAGAGATCGATCGAGACCGCCCAGATCAGGGCGATGCACAGCGTGATCGGATGATCCATCTGCGCGGCCTCACCGACCGTCTGCTGCGCCAGCTGCCGCGCCTGCTCGGGGCGGCCCTGCAACCACAGTTCGCGCGCCAGCGAGATGCCGGCCCGATTGCGATGGTCGAAGCCATAGACCGTGCTGATCCGCTCCGTGCCGGGACCACGCCAGGCGGCCTCCAGCATCTTCAGCGCATCGCGATGCTCGCCACCGAGGTGCAGCGAGACGCCGAGCAGGGACTGCGCGAGTGCGAGCGAGGCAGGATCGCCAAGTGCTTCGGCGACGATGAGGCTCTGTTGCGCGTAACCAAGCGCGGCCTCGAACTGACCGATCCGCTCATGGAAGATGTGCATGCGGCCGAACAATTGGAGCTGGTTCGGCGCATCGCCGAGCGCTCCCGCGATGGCAAGGGCCCGGGTCAGGGCGCTGCGCGCGGCTTCGCTGCCGCCGCGCGTGAACATCAAGGTCAATCCGAGCGCGGCCTGGAGGTGCATCTCGTCGGTGCTGCCGCGCGAGGCGGGATCGATCGCCAGCAGCGCCCGCTCGGACCACCGCCGGCATTCGGTCAGCAGCGACATCGCCAGGAAGATAGGGGCTGCCGCAGCGGCGAGCGCAATGCCGATGCCGACATTGCCGCTTGGGCCAAAGCTCCAGTCGAGCGCGGCGCGCACGTTGTGAAGCGCCGAGAAATGGATCGCGCGCTCGTCGGCGCTCGGTAGCGTCGCCCATTTGGTGCCCGCCTGCCCGAGCCAGCGCCGGTAATAGGTGGCATGGCAGGCGGCGAGGGCCGATCCGTCGTCCTCGATCCCAAGCAGATAGGCGCGCGTGGTGTCGAGCAGACGGTAGCGCATCATTGCGCCGATCGGGCGCGGTACGACCATCGATTTGGCGACGAGGCTGTCGATGGCCTCGAACAGAAGCGAGCGGTCGACCTGCTGGTCGGGCACGACCTCGAGCGCGGCGTCGATGGTGAAATGACCGGCGAAAACCGCAAGCCTGCGCAGCACGAGGCGTTCAAGCTCGGACAGCAGCCCGTAGCTCCAGTCCAGCGTCGCCTGCAGCGTCTTCTGCCGCGGCGGTGCGGTCCGCTGCCCCTGCCAGAGCAGATTGAGACGCTCGTCGAGCAGCGTTGCCGTCTGCTCCAGGCCGTAGGCTTCGACCCGCGCGGCGGCGAGCTCGATCGCGAGCGCCATGCCGTTGAGCTTGCGGCAGATTCTGGCGGCGATGGCGGCATTGGAATCGTCGAGCGCGATCCGGGCGCCTCCAGCGGTTGCGCGTTCGAGGAAGAGCTCGAGGGCCGGATAGGTCCGGGCAACGGCGGCCGTCAGCCCGGACCCATCGGGCGGAACGGCAAGCGGGGCCAGCCGATAGACCTGCTCGCCCTCGACGCGCAGCGCCTCGCGGCTCGTCGCCAGGATGTGGACCTGCGGCGCGGCCTGAAAGATCTCGGCGGCGAGCGGCGCTGCCGCCGCGATCACATGTTCGCAATTGTCCAGAACCAGCAGCATGCGCTTGTCTTGCAGATGCGCGAGCAAGGCGGGCATCGGATCGTCGGCCTGGGCCGGCAGTCCGAGCATCAACAGAAGCGAGGTGATCACGAGATCGGGATCGCTGAGGGCGGCAAGATCAACAAAGTGCGCAGCATCGTCGAATGTCGCGAGCAGATCGTGCGCGATGGCGACCGCAACGGCCGTCTTGCCGACGCCGCCCGGCCCCACGATCGTGACGAAGCGGGATGTGACGAGCTTGTCCGACACATTGGCGATCGTGTCGGCACGTCCGACCATCCGCTGCAATCGGTTGGGCAGCTTGACGGGCGGCAATTCCACCTGGGGCGCGAGACGGCGCTCTGTTCGGATACCGATCTGCGAGATCGGCGCCACGAAGCAATAGCCACGGCCCGACAGCGTGGTGATGTAGCGGGCGCCGTCCTTGCCGTCGCCGAGCGCTTTTCGTAGCGCTGCGATATGGAAGCGCAGATTGGTCTCTTCGACGCGCATGCCGGGCCAGACCAGGCCCATCAAATCCCATTTGCTGATGACTTCGTTCGGTCGCGACATCAGCGCGATCAGCGTATCGAAGCTCTTGGCGCCCATCGGCAGCGCGACGCCGTCGCGCGTCACCAATCTTTCATGCGGCGTCACGGTGAATGGTCCGAACGAGAGTGTTGTTGCTGCAGGCTCGGTCATCACGAAATCTTGCTCATTTGCAGAACCGGATAACCAGCGCGCGGCGATCCGGCAAGTCCGCCCTTGCAGCGGCATCAAGCCGCGTTTGCAGGCCTCGTAACACGGTTCCCGGCGGGCCTCACAACTTCTCACAACACTAAACGGGTGCCCTGAGTAGCACGCTGATATTCAGTTGCGTAACGGCAAGGAGACTCTCATGAGCCATACGGAAGAATTGCTCTACACGGCGCGGACCCACACCACCGGTGGGCGCCAGGACGGCATGTCCCGCAGTTCTGACGGCCGCCTCGACGTGCGACTGTCGCCACCGGGCGGCGCGGGCATCGGCACCAATCCCGAGCAATTGTTCGCGGCTGGCTGGTCCGCCTGCTTCGAAGGCGCGATGGAAATCGCAGCCCGCAAGCGGAAAATCGTGCTTCCAAGCAAAAGCGCGATCGACGCAGAAATCGATCTTGTCCTCGATGCGGGAGCCTACGCGCTCAGAGCGCGCCTCGGTGTCAGCCTGCCCGGCCTCGATCGCGACGTCGCGCGCGATCTCATCGATGAGGCGCACCAGACCTGCCCCTATTCCAGGGCCGTTCGCGGCAACATCGACGTCACCATCGATCTGATCTGACAACTTCGACAACCATCAACAAGGTACCAAGATCATGAAACAGATTCTCGACCAGCATCGCCGCCAATTTCTCGGTGTCGCAGCCGGGACCGTCGCCGTCGGGCTCGGCGTGACCGGCCTCGTGCGCGGCGAAACAGAGACGCCGCGATCGTCCGCAACCAATGCGTCGTTCGGCACGATCAAGCAGATCGATGCCGGTGTGCTGAATGTCGGCTACGCCGAAGTCGGCCCCGCGACCGGCCCGGTGGCAATCCTCCTCCACGGCTGGCCCTACGACATCCATAGCTTCGTCGACGTCGCGCCGATCCTGGCGCAGGCCGGCTACCGCGTCATCATCCCCTATTTGCGCGGCTATGGCTCGACGCACTTCCTCTCCAGCGAAACGCTGCGCAACGGTGAGCCGGCCGCGCTGGCGACCGATATCATCGCGCTGATGGATGCGCTCGACATCAAGAAGGCCGTGATTGCCGGCTTCGACTGGGGCGCGCGCACCGCCGATATCATCGCGGCGCTGTGGCCGGAGCGCTGCCGCGCCCTGGTGTCGGTCAGCGGCTATCTGATCTCCAGCCAGGCTGCCGGCAACGCGCCGCTGCCGCCGGCGGCCGAGCTGCAATGGTGGTACCAGTTCTATTTCGCGACCGAGCGCGGCCGCGCCGGCTACGAGAAGTACACGCATGATTTCGCAAAGCTGATCTGGAAGCTGGCCTCGCCGCAGTGGAAGTTCGACGACGCCACTTTCGATCGCAGTGCCAAGGCCTTCGAGAACAAGGATCATGTCGCGATCACGATCCACAATTATCGCTGGCGGCTCGGCCTCGCAAAGGGCGAGGCGAAATACGAGGAGATCGAGAAGAAGCTCGCGGCAACGCCGGTCATCGACGTGCCGACCATCACGATGGAAGGCGACGCCAACGGCGCGCCGCATCCCGATCCCAGCGCCTACGCCAAGAGATTCTCCGGCCGCTACGACTATCGTCTGATCACCGGCGGCATCGGTCACAATTTGCCGCAGGAGGCGCCGCAAGCCTTTGCCAAGGCCGTCATCGAGGCCGAGGGCGGCGCCTGAGCGCTCGTTCAAGACCTCGGTCCGGCGCATGCGGACCGAGGGCTACGCCGCGATCCCCGCTTGATGAAACGTCATGACGCCCATCGAATCCCAAAAGCAAAAATCCTCCACTATCGCGGTCATCACGCTGGCCGTGCTCCTGCTCGTCGTCCTACTGACGTGCGTGCCCTATCTGATCTCGATCGCGCTTGCGGAAGGTCCTGCGACGGCAGCAACGGCCTCGCCGATCTTCGGCGTCACGATTCCCGCAGGCTACAAGCAGTGGGAGCTGATCGCGCCGGCCGAGGAGGCGGCGCCCCTGAACGAGCTGCGCGCGGTCATCGGCAACCAGGCCGCAATCGATGCCTATCAGGACGGCAAGCTGCCATTCCCTGACGGCACCATTCTGGTGAAGCGCGCCTGGAAGCGTACGCAGTCTCCCGACTTCGCATCGGCGACCATTCCGGGCGCTGCCACCACAGTCCAGGTCATGGTCAAGGATTCCAAGAAATATGCGGCCACCGGCGGCTGGGGCTTTGGCCGTTTCGTCAACGGCAAGCCGGTGGACGAGGCGCAGCACCGCACCTGCTTTGCCTGCCATGAGGCCCGTGCCAAGGCCCACGACTACGTCTTCACGCGGCTTGCGCCCTGAGCTCCGAAGACCGACCCGGCCTTCGCCAGCAAGGCCGCTTCACTCCGCGGCCACCATCTGCTGCGTCCGCCATTGCCCGAGCAAGGCGCGCAATGACGCCGGCTTCACCGGCTTGTTCAGCACCGCGATCTTCTCGTCGCGGGCCGCCATCTGCACGGCGGGGCTGCGATCTGCGGTAATCAGGATCGCGGGAATGGTGTCGCCGAAGCGGCGGCGGATCTCGCGGATGGCGGCGATGCCGTTGCCGCGGTCGAGGTGATAGTCGACGAGCAGGCCGGTGACGCGTCGACCGGCGGCTTCGATCGCTGATATCGCGCCTTCGGGATCGGCGACCGCGATCACCTCGGCGCCCCAGGCCTTCAACAGCGTGCGCATGCCGTCGAGGATTGCGGCGTCGTTCTCGATGCAGACGATCAGCGCGCCGGAAATCGGCGCACGCGCGAGTGGCGTTGCACTCGTCACCGCCGCGGTGAGCGTCACGGCCTTCGCCGTCGGAACCGTCACGGAGAACAGCGAGCCGCCGCCGGCGTTGGCGTCGATGGCGATGCCGTGGTTGAGCACGCGCGCCAGCCGCTCGACGATCGAGAGTCCGAGCCCCAGGCCGCGCGCGATCCGCGCGCCCTGCTCGAGGCGGTGGAATTCCTTGAAGATCTCGCTGCGTTTGACCGTGGGGATGCCGACACCGGTGTCGTAGACGCAGATCTTGAGCGCGGCGCCGCGGCGGCGGCAACCGACCAGCACGCGTCCGCGCGGAGTGTATTTGATTGCGTTCGAGATCAGGTTCTGCAACAGCCGCCGCAGCAGCAGCCGGTCCGACTCGACCGGCAGCGAGCAGGGCACGAAGGTGAGGTCGAGACCCTTGGCGCGTGCGATCGGTGCAAACTCGATCTCCAGCGAACGCATCAGATCGGCCATCTTGAAGCTCGAGATCGAAGTCGTCATCGCGCCGGCATCGAGCCTGGAGATGTCGAGCAGCGCGCCGAGGATTTCCTCGATGGCTTGCAGCGATTCGTCGATGTTCTCGACCAGCCGCGTCTCCTCGCCATTGTGCTGGCGCTCGACCAGGCTCGTAACGTAGAGCCGCGCCGCGTTGAGCGGCTGCAGAATGTCGTGGCTGGCGGCTGCGAGGAAGCGCGTCTTGGAAATGCTGGCGTCCTCTGCGCTGCTCTTGGCCAGGGCCAGCTCGGAGTTCAGCCGGGTCAGCTCCTCGGTACGATCGCGCACGCGCTTCTCCAGCGTCGCATTGGCGCGCTCCAACGCTTCCGCCGCCTCGAAGGTCGGCGTGACGTCGGTGAAGGTGATGACGAAGCCGCCGCCGGGCATGCGGTTGGTGAGCACCTCGATCACCATGTGCCGTTCCGGCAGGCGTTCGAGATAGGGCTCGCTGTCGGTGGTGTAGGCCACGAGGCGCTGCTCGATCATCGCCTCGCGGTCAGCCTCACCGGCTGGATCGCTGACGCCCATGAACTCCAAGATCTCGCGGAGCGGCGTGCCGAACTGGATGAAATGCGGCGGCACGTTGAGCAGATCGCCGAACTGCCGATTGGAGCAGATCAGCTGCAAATCGGCGTCGAACACCGCGATGCCCTGGCGCACATGGTTGAGCGCGGTCTGAAGGATCTCGCGGTTGAAATGCAGTGCTGCATGAGAATCGTCGAGCAGCTTCAGCGCGGCCCTCGCGGAAACCGTACGCTTGCGCAGCAGCAGCGACATCACGAGGCGTGAGGACGCAGCCCCGATCGACGAGGCGATCAGGTGCTCGGCGTGCTGCAGCAGCTCGAAATCGGCGGGAGCTCCGGACTCCAGCCGCATGTTGCGCCGCGCCGAGAAGGCTTCGAACGAATGCCGGGCGCGATCGGGCCCGAGATATTGTGCGAC
Organism: Bradyrhizobium diazoefficiens; assembly: GCF_016616885.1. Lineage (NCBI taxonomy): Bacteria > Pseudomonadati > Pseudomonadota > Alphaproteobacteria > Hyphomicrobiales > Nitrobacteraceae > Bradyrhizobium > Bradyrhizobium diazoefficiens. Next base: position 860,002 of record NZ_CP067102.1, read on the forward strand.
CGTGGTCTGGATGTCCTGCACCGTGATGGTGGTGCGCCAGCGGCGGAAATTCGGGGCAATGGGCGCGAGCGTGTTGGGCACAAACAGATCGGCCTGCACCAGCTCGATCGACGAGGGCCGCCGCGCCAGCGACAGCAGCACGTAAGTGAGGATGTTGAGCGAGAGCGACCAGACCACGCCGTGCATCAGCGGCGGCAGGTCGGCACCGAACAGTGCCTGCGGCCGCAGCGCCTCGATGCCGAACGGGCCGTGCTGGAGCAGCAGGATCCCCGTGGTCGAGGAATCCATGAAGCTCGGGATGAACAGCGTATAGAGCCATACGGCGAAGCCGACCATCATGCCGCCGATGGCGCCGCGCGCGGTGGCGCGCCGCCACAACAGGCCGCCGAAGAAGGCGGGCGCGAGCTGCGCGATGGCAGCAAAGGACAACAGGCCGATCGCCGCGAGCTGGGTGTTGCCGAGCGCACGGTAGTAGAAATAGGCCATCACCATGATGGCGAAGATCGCAAGCCGCCGCGAGCGCAGCAGGAAATCGCCGAAATCGGTGGCGCCGGCGCGGCCGTCCGGGCACCGTTGCAGCACCAGCGGCATCACGAGGTCGTTCGAGACCATGATGGAGAGTGCGACGCATTCGACGATCACCATCGCGGTGGCCGCCGACAGGCCGCCGACGAAGACGACGACACTCAGAAGTCCCGCACCGCCCTCCATTGGCAGAGCCAGCACGTACATATCGGGGTCGACCGCGCCGAACGGGAAAATGACGAGGCCGGCGAGCGCGATCGGGATCACGAACACGTTGATGGCGACGAGATAGAGCGGGAACAGCCAGCGCGCGCGGCTGACCTCGGCATCCGAGGAATTCTCCACCACGCTGACATGAAACTGGCGCGGCAGCAGCATGATCGCGCACAGCGACAGCAGCGTCATCGTGAGAAAGTTGCCGATCGACGGCGAATAATCGATGGCGCGCACCGCCTCCGGCGTCTTCATCGCGCGCTCGATCAATTCATGCGGCGAGAACATCCAGAAGGTGACGAAGATGCCGGCAGTGAGGAACGCGACCAGCTTGACGATGGATTCGGTCGCGACCGCCAGCATCAGGCCGTGCTGATGCTCGGTGGCGTCGGTCTGTCGCGTGCCGAACAGCACCGCGAAGGCGGCCATCGCCAGCGTCACCATCAGCGCCATGTCGCCGAGGATCGGGATGTGGGAGAACGCCTGGTCCTCGCTCAGGATGACCTCGAGCGAGGAGGCGACCGCCTTCAGCTGCAGGGCGATGTAGGGCACCGAGCCGATGATCGCGATCAGCGCCACGGTTGCCGCCACCGCCTGGCTCTTGCCGTAGCGCGCGCCGATGAAGTCGGCGATCGAGGTGATGTTGTGCGCTTTCGCGAGCTGGATCACGCGGCGGAGCACGCCTGCGCCAAGGCCGATCATCAGGATCGGGCCGACATAGATCGCGAGGAAGTCGGTCGAGGTGCGGGTGGCAAAGCCGACCGAGCCGAAGAAGGTCCAGGACGTGCAGTAGATTGCCAGCGACAGCGGGTAGATCAGCCCGGACGCGCGGCCGCGCCCGGCCGGCGAGCGGCGGTCGCCATGGCTCGCCACCAGGAACAGGAAGCCGATATAGCCGAAGGCGGCAGCGATCACGCCCCAGTCGTGCAGCATGGCGAGCGTGCTTCTCCCATGGCGCGGTAGCGCCCGATCTTCCCAAGGCGCGGTAGCGCCCGATCTCATTTTCGCTGCAAATCTAGCGCGTTGGGCGGGTGGAGGCGACAGCGAAATGCCGGGCCGGGGCGGGAACTGGGGTTGTCGTTAAGGTGCAGGCCCAGCGTCGTCCTGGCGAAAGCCAGGACCTATAGCCACAGGACGTGGTTAAGGGCACGCCGTGGCCACAGCATGCCGCAACAACTCGCAGTTGGGGTAATGGGTCCTGGCTTTCGCCAGGACGACGGCCGTGACCTACTCCGCCGCCAGCGACTTTTCCCGCAGCGGCAGACCCAAACGATCCCACACTTGCAGCAGCGCTTCGGCGAGCTGATCGATCAGGCCGTCGTCGTGATAGGGCGAGGGCGTGATGCGCAGGCGCTCGGTGCCCTTGGCGACGGTCGGGTAGTTGATCGGCTGGATGTAGATGCCGTGATCCTCGAGCAGCATGTCCGAAGCCTGCTTGCACTTCTCGGGATTGCCGACGAACAGCGGCACGATGTGCGTGTCGTTCGACATCACCGGGAGGCCGGCGGCGTTGAGGATCGCCTTGACGCGGGCGGCGCGGTCCTGGTGGCGCTCGCGCTCCCAGCTCGAGGTCTTCAGATGCTTGATCGCGGCGGTCGCGGCCGAGCAGATCGCCGGCGGCAGCGCGGTGGTGAAGATGAAGCCCGGGGCATAGGAGCGCACGGCATCGATGATCTGGCCATTGGCGGCGATATAGCCGCCGAGGCAGCCGAACGCCTTCGCCAGCGTGCCTTCGAGGATATCGATGCGATGCATGACGCCGTCACGCTCGGCAATGCCGCCGCCGCGCGGGCCGTACATGCCGACGGCATGAACCTCGTCGACATAGGTCATCGCATTATATTTTTCGGCGAGGTCGCAGATCCTGGCGAGCGGGGCGACGTCGCCGTCCATCGAATAGAGGCTCTCGCACGCGATCAGCTTCGGCCGCGTCGGACCGGCAGCCTTCAACAGCGCTTCGAGATCGGCGAGATCGTTGTGGCGGAACACTTGCCGCTCGCAGCCGGACTGCCGGATGCCCTCGATCATCGAATTGTGGTTGAGCTCGTCCGACAGGATCAGACAGTTCGGAACGAGCTTTGCGATGGTGGCGATGCCGGTCTGGTTCGAGACGTAACCCGAGGTGAACAGCAGCGCGGATTCCTTGCCGTGGAGGTCGGCGAGCTCGGCCTCGAGCTGCACCAGCGGATGATGCGTGCCGGCGATGTTGCGGGTGCCGCCCGCGCCGGTGCCGACGCGGGTCGCGGTCTCGACCATGGCGCCGACCACCTTGGGGTGCTGGCCCATGCCGAGATAATCGTTGGAGCACCAGATCACGACGTCGCGCTTGCCCTTCGGCGAGTGCCAGACCGCATGCGGGAACCGGCCGGCCGTGCGCTCCAGATCGGCGAACACGCGATAGCGGCGCTCGGCATGGAGGCGATCGAGGGCTGAATTGAAGAACTGGGCGTAATCCATCGGTGCAACCTGAGACGGAACTGACCAAAAGGGCGTTCGTTTTAGAGCGTTTCCAGCTCTAATGTCTATGCGCTATCCCACATTTGGCCGTGAGGGGCATTTGGGCAAAATGCCCTATCGTGCGATTTGAAACTTGATCCCGATCAAGTCCGCGCGACTCTTAATGCTGCTCTGCACCATCTATCCGCTCCCTCGCTCCCCAAATGGGGCGAGGCGAAGACAACGCCTCACGTCGTACTGAACTGGAGCACGCCGTCCTTGGTTTCGGCGGTCAGCCGTCCCTCGACAATCATGTAGTTGACGTGGGCCACGAGTTCGCCGGCGGCAAAACCCATCTGGTGCTCGTCCAGCACGTGCTTGTTGAACACGACCGGCACGAGCGCGCGCGAGGTCTGCGGCACCTCGCGGCAGGCTTCCGCGATCAGGCGGCAGCGCTCCTCGTGATGGTCGGCGAGCTGCTTGATGCGGGTCTTCAGGCCGTAGAACGGTACGCCGTGGCCGGGCAGCACCAGGAGATCGTAGGGCAGGGTGGTGGTGAGGCTCGCGAGCGAAGCCAGATATTCGCCGAGCGAGTTCTGGTCGGGCTCGACCGCCCACACGCTGACGTTCGGCGAGATCTTGCTCAGGACCTGGTCGGCGGACAGGAACAGCTTGTCGTCGGCGCAATAGAGCATCACCTGGTCGAGCGCATGGCCGCCGCCGGTGATCACCTTGAAGCGGCGCGGGCCGATCACGACCTCGTCGCCATGCGAGATGCGGCGGTAGGACGGCGGCAGGACCGAGACGCGCTTGAGATAATCCTGGCCGCGGCCGAGCAGCTTTTCGGTGAGCGACTCGTCCATGCCGTGGCGGCGGAAGAACAGCCGCTGCGCCTCGCGCCGCTCCTCGGTGCCGCGGTTCTGATGATAGACCGATTGCAGATATTCGACCTGCGACATCACAAGCGGACAGCTGAACCGCTCGACGATCCAGCCGGCAAGGCCGACATGATCGGGGTGCGAATGGGTGACGATCAGGCGCGTGATGTTGACGCCCTTCAGCGGCCCTTCGAACAGCTTTGTCCAGGCCTCGATCGTCTCCTCGTTGCCGAAGCCGGCATCGACCATCGCATAGCCGTCGCCATCGGCGAGCAGATAGACGTTCACATGGTTGAGGCGGAACGGCAGCTTCAGCCGCGCCCACAACACGCCGGGCCTGATCTCCACGACCTCTTCGGGGCCGGGATGCTGGTCCCAGGGATAGCGCAGGGCCTCGGCGGAGGACTGCACGGTGTCGGTTTTTGCGTTCATGCTACCGGCTTAAACCCAGCGCGGGCAGGGCGCCAGCCGAAAAAGGACGCGCGGCCGGCCCGCATGGCGGTCATTCCGGGCGGTGTTTTTCCGTGTCACGGTTGGCCTCTGTCAAAAACAGCGTCATTCCGGGGCGCGCGTGAGCGCGAACCCGGAATCCCGAGATTGTAGTGCGAGATTACGGGTTCGGCGCGATGCGCCGCCCCGGAATGACAATCAGGCCGCCCGCATGTTGTTGAGGAACGCGTCGATCTCTCCGCGCAGCATGTCGGCCTCGCGGCGGAGGGAATCCGACGCACTCAGAACTTCGGTCGCTGCAGCACCGGCTTCGGCCGAAGCCGTGGAAACGCCGACGATGTTGCTGGAGACCTCGCTGGTGCCGCCGGCCGCATGCTGGATGTTGCGGGCGATCTCGCGGGTGGCCGCGCCCTGCTCCTCGACTGCCGCCGCGATCGTCGTCGTGACGTTGTCGATCTCGCCGATGATCCGGCCGATGCCCTGGATGGCGCCGACGGCCGAGGTCGTGATCTGCTGCATGCTGGCGATCTGGGTTCGGATCTCCTCCGTCGCCTTCGCGGTCTGGCTGGCGAGGCTCTTCACCTCGGAGGCGACCACCGCAAAGCCGCGGCCGGCTTCGCCCGCGCGCGCCGCCTCGATGGTGGCGTTGAGCGCGAGCAGATTGGTCTGCGACGCAATCGTCTGGATCAGATCGACCACGACGCTGATGCGGCTCGCGCTGTCGGCGAGGCTCTGCACGGTGGTGTCGGTGGCGCCGGCCTCGTCCACCGCCTTCTTGGCGATCGCGGCCGAGGTGACCACCTGCCTGCTGATCTCCTCGATCGAGGACGACAGTTGTTCGGTGCCTGACGACACGGTCTGCACGTTGACCGAAGTCTCCTCCGCGGCGGAAGCGACCGCGTTCACCAGCGCACTGGACTGGTCCGCGGTGGTCGACATGCTTTGCGCCGTCGTCTGCATCGAATTGGCCGATTGCGCGAGATTGTCGAGCGCGGTGCGCACCGTGCCCTCGAACTCCGCGATCTTGGCTTCCATATGCGCCGCACGCTCGGCCTTGACGATACGATCCTTGTCCTGCTCGCTCGCAAGCGCGCGGGCTTCGATCATGCTGTCGCGGAACACCGTCAGCGTTTCCTTCATTGCGCCGATCTCGTCGTTTTGACGGGAGCGGACGATCTCGGTGTCGAGATCGCCGGCCGAGAGCAGCTGCATGGCGCGCTGAAGCTCACGGATGCGGCGCAGGATGTTGCGGCCGACATAAAGCCAGACGAACAGCGCCGAGCCGATCAAGGTGAGCCCGCCGAGCGCCAGCATTGCGGTGGTGGCGAACGAGATCTCCTGGCGCGCCTGGAAGGTCGACGCGTTGGTCTCCTTCTGCACGCCGTCGACGAGCGCCTGCACGCTGATGCCGAGACCGACGTTGAGCTTGCGCGTTTCGTCCAGGATGGTCTGGCCGTAGTCGATCGCGTCGAGCTCCTTCTGGCGGATCTTGAAGACGCCCATCTTGCCTTCGCCGAACGTCTGCAATTTCTGCATTGCGTCCTTCACCGCAGTGGTTGCGGGATTGTCGGGCAGGTCCTCCAGGTTCCACTTGACGCGGTCGCGGACCGCCTTGAATTCGTGTTCGATTGTCTCCAGGGTATCGCTGGAATTGGCGGACAACGCGGCCATCATGTCTGCGGCCATCAAATTTCCGTTGGCAAGCACCGTGCTGATCTGACCAACGGAGCGGACCGCCTCCATGGCGTCGTCTGGCGACACGTTCGTCGATGCCATGATTGCGCTCAGCCGTGTCTGGGTATCCAGCATTGCAGGGTTGGCTGCGCCGACGAAGGCGAGCTGCGCCTTGCGCAGCGCCTCGTACTGCTTGTCATGCAGCGCAATCGTGTCGAGGCGCTCCTTCGCCGCCGACACCAGGCTCTTGGTGGCTTCATCGATGCTCTTGACGGTCTCGCCGAGCGCGCTGGCGACCTGCTTGTCGGCGCCGAGCTCGATGATCTCGCCGAGCTTTGCCATGGCCTGTTGCTGGATTTCCTGAACCTTCTTGGTGCGCTCAGCCAGCGCCTCGTCTGAGGACGAGGCGAGCAGGCCGGGTCCTTGCGCTGCCAGTGTCGCGCTCTGCGAGGAGAGCTGCAGGCTGGCGGACAGGCGCGGGATGTCGCGGCCGCTCAGGTCCATCATGGTCGAGCCGAGATGCTTGAACACGAAGCCGGCGCCGCCGGCGATCACGAGGCCCATGCCTGCGATCACCGCGAACGCCGCAAACAGGCTGCCGCGCAGGCCCCATTTCGGCATTTTGAAACGAGGTTTGAAACGGCCGACACTGAGACGGATCGCCATCGAAATTCCCCCACACCCGTAATCTTATATTTTCGCTACGGAGTATCCTTGGCGCGGGTTAAAAAATCGCAAGTTGCACAATTGCTTGGCCAGTTCCGCAGAGCGAAAAAGAAAGGGCCGGCAGTGCTGCCGGCCCTTGATAGCGAAGGGACTTGTCAGACGCGATCAGTAGCGCGCGGCCATCGGGCTCGCCCAGTTGAAGCGGTAGTTGAGGCCCGCCTTGAAGGTGTGGTCGTCGGTGGTGAAGTTGCCGGTGCCGACCAGCGGACCCGCGGTGAAGTGCGCGTCGCCGAAATTGTAGTACTGGTACTCGGCCTTGGCCGACCAGTTCGGCGCGAACATGTACTCGAGGCCGGCGCCGACGGTGTAGCCGTTGCGGTGATCGCCGGTGATGATGAAGCCGGTCGGCACGCCGCCGACCGTCACCTTCTCGTTGTTGTCGGAATAGGCGTAGCCGCCCTTCACATAGACCAGGCCCGGGCCCCAGGTGTAGCCGACGCGACCGGTGATCGAGCCGAGGCCGCGCTGGTCGTTGGTGTAGGCCACACCGCCCGGGAATACCGCGCCGACACTGCCGGAGAGCCAGGAATACTGAGCTTCAGCACCGACCAAGAAGTTCGGGTGGAACTGCCAGTCTGCGCCAGCCTGCAGACCACCGAGGAAACGGCCGTTGCCGTTGTTGCCGGTGGAGAGGCCGTTGAAATTGTTGTCGCTCGAGAACGCGCCGCCGAGATGTGCGCCGATATAGAAGCCGGTCCAGTTGTAGATCGGCGCGGCATAGGCCGGCGCCTTGTTGTAATAGGGGCGGGCGCCGAGATCGGCACCGAGGGCCGGCGCAGCCGCGCTCACCGCGAGCAGCGCAACGGTCGCAAACAGAATCTTCTTCATAGTCCTAACTCCAACACTAAGGTCCCCAGCAAGCGCGCTGTCCGCGCCGCGTTGGTTTTGCAGATAGCTCGCTTTTGACGAAAATGCTGTCACATGCGTGGCACAGCGGCGCCCAACCTAACTTATTGGGCGCTAAATGATTTTCGTGATTAATGCCGGCTTAAGAAGTGGTGAAGGAAGGCTTAATTCGAGCGCCGTCCGGTAACCTGCGCGCGCGTTTCGTTAACCAAGACGCCGCAGCACCTCGTCGCGCATCTGCGCGCGGAAGGCCGCGCGCCTCGCTGGCCGGTCCTCCACGCGCACGTCGTGGCGATCGAAGATGTCGAACTTCTCCAGGATCGGATAGCGCTCGCTCGCCATCGCGAGCACGCGCAGCACCTTGGTCGCGGCCAGCGTCGGCCCGCTCACCTCCCAGCGCCGGATCGTGTCGGCACCGCCCTGCTCCGGCAATGCACACAGTTTCGCCATGTCGGCCGCGGTGAGCTTGCGCTCGATGGCGTCGGAGAGGTCGGCGCGGAGTTGCTTCAGTTCGGGGCCGGTCATGCTGCTTGCGTCCAGGGGGCACTGGAGCAATGCACTAGCGCTGATTCGGGTCCATCCGAAGGCAGTGCTGTCCGGACTCCCATCTCATCCGCGGTGCCCCGTGAGTGCGACGCAATCGACCTCGACGTCAAACGGTCCGGGCCATGATGGAACGTGCAGGAAGATGCGCGCAGGCGATTCATCCCCGAAGTAGCGGGCGTAGACCTCGTTGAACGCGGCAAAATGCGCGGGATCGGGCGTGCAATAGACATTGCACTTGATCACCTCTGCCAGTGATGATCCCGCCGCTTCCAGGCATCGTTTCATCTGGTCCAGCACGATCTCGGCTTGCCGTTCGAAGGGCATCGGCCTGACCTCGCCTGTATCGGGATCGAATGGCGGCAGACCGGACAGATAGACGAGGCCTCTAGCGACGATCACCGGATAGATCGGGCCTTTGCGACGACGTTCCAGATAGCTCGATATCGGCTCCACGCGGATTCTTTTCATGGGGCTGCTCCCGGGTTTGTGGAGTCCACGGTAGAGCACGGTCGGCATCCGATGGTTCGGCCGTCGCCAAACCATTGATGTTGTCGGACCGTGTTGGCGGCGATAGGATTGCACCATGGTCGCAGCGGCAAACATGGTCGAAGTCGCGGCGCTGGTCGGCGACACTGCGCGGGCCACGATGCTGGCGGCGCTGATGGGCGGACAGGCGCTGACCGCGAGCGAGCTCGCGTCGCGCGCACGGATCACCAGATCGACGGCAAGTGGACATCTCGGCAAGCTGGTCGGTGCGCGGCTGCTCAGTGTGACGCAGAAGCGTCGCAACCGCTATTACCGTATCGCGTCGCCCCTGGTTGCCCGAATGCTTGAAAGCATCAAGGCGGTCGCCGCGATCGAGGTTCCGCAACGCCACCAGCCGCGCTCGATTGCCGATGACCGGCTTCGTTTTGCGCGCACCTGCTACGATCATCTGGCGGGCTGTCTCGGTGTCGCCATCGCCGACGCTCTCATCGCCAAGGGACACGTCGTCCTCACGGATGACGGCGGCGAGGTGACGCCATCGGGCGCGCGGTTCCTGTCCAATTTTGGCGCCGAGCTGACGCCAATATCCGGAAGCAGGCGCTTCTTTTGCCGCCCGTGCCTGGATTGGAGCGAACGCCGCTATCACATCGCGGGGCACGTCGGCGCAGAGATTCAGCGGTGCTGTCTGAAGCGAGGCTGGCTGAGGCGCGACCCCGAAACCCGGGTCGTGCGCGTCACGCCGGCCGGGCAAATTGGCTTGCGCAGGACGTTCGGCATCGATCTGGGCCGCAATCGCGGTCCGGCACATTCGCTTGTGCACGGAGTTATGAACTCATGCCTATGGAAATCTCCTGATCAATGAACAGATGGCGTAAGGGGCCCTAGCGACGAAGGGATCAGCCATGACAACCATCAAACTCGCTCTTGCCGCACTCATCACGACCGGACTGCTTGCCGCGCCGTTCGCGGCTGAGGCGAAGAAGGTCCGGGCGAGCCGACATTACAGCACGGGTGTGGTGGCTCCGACCTATAGTGGCGCCGGAGTGACCGCGACGCAGCCGGGGCCGTCTTACGGGACGTCCGGGCAGACGGTCGGCACGGTCACGGCGCCGTCGATCGGAACGTATAATTGGCCCTCGGTCGGCGTGACCAATTCGGTCCCGACCTGGAGCAACACCAACCCGAAATAGGGATCAATCTGACGTGCGCTTCAACGCGCCCCGGTCGCCAGTCCCGACAGCAGATAGAGCGCAACCAGCAAGGTCGCGACCGATAGCATCGTCGTGATTGAGACCGTGGCCGCAACAAGCCTCTCCTCGACCTTGTGTTCGTGCGCGAGCACGTAGACGGTTTTCGCTGTCGGCACCGCTGCGCAGATGACCGCGGCGACCGTGTAGAGCGGATTGAGGCCCGTGACCACGCAAAGTCCGTAGACGATCAGCGGCATCACCACCAGCTTCACGGCCGCGAGCGCTAACGATGCCCCAAAGTTTGACCTCAGGCCTTCGACCGACAGGCCGATGGCAAACAGCGCGCAAGGCGTGAGCGCCGCGGCGATCATGTTCAGATAGGCCGCGACGGCCGCGGGAATCGGCAGGCCCGTGATCGCCCAGACGAGGCCAATGAGCGTCGACAGGACCATCGGATTGAGCAGGATCTGCTTCGCCAGTCTCGCCGACTGCACAGGCCCGCGTGCATCCCGTTCCAGTAGGATGACCGTGATCGGAAACATCACGGCGGCCACGAACACCGTCGCGACCGCCGCGGGCAAGACCGCGGGCTGGCCGTAGATCGCATGCAGGATTGGCAGTGCCACGAAGCCGGTATTGGTCATCGCCGCCGCCATGCCGTGGATCGTGCTGCTGGCGAGATCGTGTTTTCCGCCGGCGCGAACCGCCAGGAAGACCAGCGCGAAACAGATAAGTGAGCCGCCGCCGAAGGCGAGCAGGAAGCGCCATTCCAGCAGATTGCGTGCCGGCTCCTGCGCGATCGTGACGATCAGCAGCGCCGGCATCGCGACGTTGTAGGCGAAATGCACCAGCGCGTCGGCGAGCGAGCGGGAGAGATAACCGAACTCGCCGGCGAGCCAGCCGGTGACGATGATCGCGAATACGGGAAGAACGAGACTGGCGATCTCCATCCGGCGTCCCCCTGTGCCAAGCAGCCTCGCCATCCTAGCTTGGCGATGCATGCTCGTCACGGTTCAACCGGACCGCGCCGCCCCCGATCAGGCGACCCGTGGTCTCAGGCGCCCCGGCCGGTCTGTTGGCCGATCACGCAGCGCCACCCGGCCAGCCGCTCGGCCGGATGCTGGTTCATCCATTCGGCAAGCTGCGGCGCGCCCATCATGCAGGACTGCATCGAGACCTCGGCGAAGTCCGATGTGGTGACGATCTGCTCGTGGCAATTTCCCGGAGACGAGAGACTGCAGAGCACGGCGATGATCTTGATCACGCCAGATTTCCCACGTCGCCGCGGGCAGTGGCAGCCTTGTCGTGCCGCTCGCCAGCCGGATCAGCCGGCGGGAAGATGCTGTCATAGATCGCGCGCGCCTCCTGGATGAGGCGAACGCGCTCGCGCTCGGACTTCGAGACAAACTGAATAACCTGGCCCATGTCGGCTCCGCTGGATCGGTGATCCGTCATCAGATGATAACAATCATTCCATCCGGATGTGGGGGGCAGAATTCAGGTTTGAAGCCAGGAGCTCAGTCACGCGGGATAAAAAGCCCGTGACTGCTCCGTTGCGGGGCGGAACGGGATGCCGGAGTGAAGCGTCCCGCTTCATGCCGCCGGCGCGCTCACCGGTGCCCGGCCCGAGCCGCTCGTCGCAGCATCGTGATGAATTGTCAGGACCTGCAGTATGTGCGTGTTACGGCACATTTTCGCGCGCGTGGCGTTGTCAGTTGGCTCAGTTCACGGGCGGTTCGACCAGCGACGGTCGACGCGGCTTTAGGGATAGCGACCAAAAGGATCAGCCATGACGAGAACGAGACGCTCCATTGTCGCACTTGTCGCTCTCGGATTTGCGGCAACGCCATTAGCTGTGAGAGCTGTGAGCGCACAGTCGTCCGGGACGGGTCCACAAAGCAGCACGAGCGTGCGCCCCGGAGTACCGGCACAGCAAGGCACATATGGAAGTTCCGGACAGACTGCCGGGACGGTTACCGCGCCGTCGATCGGAACATCCAACCAGCCCTCCGTCGGTGTGACCAACTCAGTCCCCACCTGGAAAAACACGAATCCTCCGGCCAAGCAGTAACCGCTCGACGACCTCACGCCGCCGGCGCACGTTCCTTCTGTCCCGGCACGGCCGCGAGCAATTCGCGCGTGTAGGGATGTTCCGGCGCGGCGAAGAGCTGCGCGGTCGGCTGCAGCTCGACGATGGCGCCACGCTGCATCACCGCGATACGGTCGCAGATTTGCGCGGCGACGCGCAGGTCATGGGTGATGAACAGCATCGACAAGCCAAGGCGCGCCTTGAGGTCTTCAAGCAATCTCAGCACCTGTGCCTGCACGGAGACGTCGAGCGCGGAGACGGCTTCGTCGGCGACGATGATCTCGGGCTCGAGCGCGAGCGCGCGCGCAATGCCGATGCGCTGACGCTGACCGCCGGAGAATTCATGCGGATAGCGTTCGAGCGCGCCAGCGTCGAGTCCGACCATCTTCAGGAGATCGCGGGCGCGGTCGAATGCCACTTTCGGCTCGGTGCCGGCCGCGATCGGGCCATCGGCGATGATATGGCCGATCTTGCGGCGCGGATTGAGCGAGGCGAACGGATCCTGAAAGATCATCTGGATGCGATGACGCTCGACGCGCAGCGCCTTGCCTGAGAGCTGTGTGAGATCGGTGTCGCCGATCCGTACCGTGCCGCGATCGGCCTCGATCAGCCGCATCACCAGCCGCGCCACCGACGATTTGCCGGAGCCGGATTCGCCAACGAGGCCGAGCGTCTCGCCCTTGCGGATGTTGAAATTGACCGCGCGCGCGGCATCGACGCGGCGGTCCTCGCGAAACCAGCCGCCCGAGGTGACGTAGGTCTTGTCCAGCCCGATCACCTCGACGGCTCTGGCCTGATCGTCCAGCGGCGCGCGCGCCGGCGGGTGCATCGACGGCACGGCGGCGAGCAGCGCCTTGGTGTAATCGTGCTGCGGCGCGTTGAAGACGGAGCTAGCGGGGCCTTCCTCGACGACCTTGCCGTGCCTGAGCACCACGACCTGGTCGGCGATATCTGCGACGACACCAAAGTCATGGGTGATGAACATCACCGCCATGTTGCGATTGCGCTGGAGGTTGCGGATCAGCTTCAGGATCTGCGCCTGCGTGGTGACGTCGAGCGCGGTGGTCGGCTCGTCGGCGACCAGCACGGCCGGCTCGAGCGCGAGCGCCATCGCGATCATGGCGCGCTGGCGCTGGCCGCCCGAGAGCTGGTGCGGATAGGCGCGCACGATGCGTTCAGGGTCGGGCAGGCCGACCTCGCGCGCCAGCGACAGCGCTTTCGCGCGCCGCTCCCTGGGCGTGAGCAGGCCGTGGGCCTCGAACATCTCCGCCATCTGGTCGCCGATCCGCATCAACGGATTGAGCGCGGTCATCGGCTCCTGGAAGATCATCGCGAGACGGCGGCCGCGCAAATCGCGCCAGCCGTCGTCATCGAGCTTGAGCAGATCGTGGCCGTCGAACTGGATCTCGCCTGATGTGACCGACACCGTATCGGGCAACAGGCCCATCAGCGCATGCGCGCACATCGATTTGCCGGAGCCGGATTCGCCGACGACGCAGACGATCTTGCCGGGCCGCAACTCGAGCGAGACGCCATCGACGGCGAAGGGGCGCTCGGCGCCCTTGGGCAGCGCGATCCGCAAGTCCTTGATGGAGACGGCGGGCGGGGCGGTCATCATCAGCGTCCCTCCCGCGAGAGGCGCGGATTGAGCGCGTCGTTGAGGCCCTCGCCGATCAGGTTCAGTCCGAGCACCGAGATCAGGATCGCGACGCCGGGAAACACCGTGATCCACCAGGCCTGGCGGATCACAGTGCGGCCGGCGCCGACCATGTAGCCCCAGGAGATCAGATTGGGATCGCCGAGGCCGAGGAAGGACAGCGAGGATTCCAGCAGGATCGCGGTTGCGACCATCAGCGAGGCCAGCACGATCACTGGCGACAGCGCGTTGGGCAGGATCTCCCGCAGGATGATCCAGGTGTTGCTCTGTCCGGTGACGACGGCGGCCTGGACATATTCGCGCGTGCGTAGCGACAGCACCTCGCCGCGGACGAGGCGCGCGACCGGCGGCCAGCTCACCACTGCAATTGATGCCACGATCGAATAGATCGACGGCTGCAGGATCGCCACCAGCACGATCGCGAGCGCAAAACTTGGAATGGTCTGGAAGAATTCGGTGAAGCGCATCAGGGCGTCGTCGACCTTGCCGCCGAAATAGCCGGCCATGGCGCCGATCGGAACGCCGACGACAAGTGCGACCAGCGTCGAGACGAGGCCGACCAGCAGCGAGACGCGTGCGCCAAAAATCATGCCGGCGAACACGTCGCGGCCGAGTGCGTCGGTGCCGAGCGGTACGGTCGAGAGCGTGAAGGGCGGCAGGAACGGCCGCTGCACCATGCGCCAGGGCGAATTCGGGAACAGCAACGGCCCGAACACTGCAACCGAGATGGCAAGCAGAAGGATGACGAGCCCGACGACGCCGCTCGGGCTCTTCAGCATCGATGTCCAGAACTGTTTCATGCGGCGAATTCGATGCGTGGGTCGACCAGGCGATAGACGAGGTCGGTGATGAGGTTGAAGATCAGCACCATGACCGAGCAGGTCACGAAGACGCCGAGCAGCAGATTGTAGTCGCGCTGCAGCAGCGCGTCGTACATCAACCGCCCGATGCCGGGCCAGGCGAACACGGTCTCGGTGATGACGGCGCCGCCGATCAGCGTGCCGGCATGCACGCCGGCGAGCGTCACGACCGGCAGCAGCGCGTTGCGCAGCACATGGCGGCGCTGGATCACGGCGTCCGAGAGGCCCTTGGCGCGTGCGGTCTTGACGAAGTCGAGCCGCTTCACCTCCAGCATCGAGGCGCGCGTCATGCGGGTGTAGGTCGCCATGAAGAACAGGCCGAGCGTCATCGCCGGCATGATCAGGTGCTTGGCGACGTCGACCACATGGGCAAAGCCGGTGAGGTTGGCGCCGACCGTCTCGTAGCCGAAGCTCGGCAGCCAGTCGACCGTGACCGAGAACAGCAGGATTCCCATCAGCGCCACCCAGAAGATCGGCATGGCGTAGAAGATCAGCACCAAGACGGTGATGGCCGTGTCGAGGAAAGTTCCGGCAAAGCGCGCGGCGAAGGTGCCGAACAGGACACCGAGCGCGAGCGAGATCGCGAATGCCGTCAGCGTCAGCAGCAGCGTCGCCGGCAGCCGTTCGAGGATCAGCTTCGACACCGGTGCCTGCTGACGGAAGGAGAAGCCAAGGTCGAAGGTCGCGATGCCCTTGACGTAGATGAACAGCTGCTCGGGCAGCGGCTTGTCGAGGCCGAATTTTTCACGCAGCTGCTGGACGAAGACCTGGTCGCTGGCGCCGGCCTCGCCCGCCATCACGACGGCGGGATCGCCGGGCGCAAGCCGGATCAGGAAGAAATTGAGGACGACGATCGCAAGCAGGACGATCACGCCCTTCACGACACGCTGGGAGATGAAGGAGAGCATTTTAGATGGCGATCAGATCAGGTTGAACGCAGCGACAATCGCGGTGCGCTCCCTCTCCCGCTTGCGGGAGAGGGCAGGGGAGAGGGTATTTCCGCAGAGAGGACGCCAAGAGGAGAGAGCCCTCACCCGCTACGCGCTTCGCGCGTACCGACCTCTCCCGCAAGCGGGAGAGGTCAGCGGCGCCCGCGGTCACTTGTCGAGCCATGCGTCCTTGAAGCCGTCATTGACCCCGATCCCCGTGGTGATCAGGTTCTTGACCTTGCAGCGGGTGATGGTCGGGAATTGCAGCTCGAGCATCCAGGCCACCGGCACGTCCTCGACCAGGATCTTCTGCGCCTTCTCGTAGATCTCCTTGCGCTTGGAGTCCGGCGTTGCGACCGCGCCGTCGGCAAACAGCTTGTCGATCTCGGGGTTGGAGTAGCCCTCGACGTTGTTGAACACCTGGCCCTTGGCGATGGCGCTGGAGACGTAGTTGCGCCCCACCCCGAGCGCGGGATCGCCGTACTGGTAGAGATAGGTGAAGGCGATGTCGTAATCCCAGTCGCCGATCTTCTGGTTGCCGCCGGCGACGTCGGTCGAGATCGTCTCGATGTTCATGCCGACGTCCACGAGGTTCTGCTTCACGGCTTCACCCCAGCGCTGCCAGGTCTCGCCATAGGCGAGCGGCAGGATGCGGATCTTCTCGCCCTTGTAGCCGGCTTCCTTCAGCAGCGCTTTGGCCTTGGCCGGATCGTAAGCGTATTTCGGCACGTCGTCGGTGTAGTACTTGATGGTCGAGGCCGACGGACCGGTTGCGACCTTGCCGAGCCCGTTCCAGATCACGTCCTTGGCGAAGTCGCGGTCGATCGCATACATCACCGCCTGCCGCACCCGCTTGTCCGCGAGCGGCCCCTGGCGGTTGTTCAGCCACAGCCAGGCCAGCGGCGAGAAGAACTCCCAGCCGGCACCGGTGACGCAGGTGTCCTTCAGCTTGGACAGCCGCGGCACGTCGAAATTCTCGACCGAGCCGCCGGGCAGCACGTCGACCTTGCCGGTCTCATAGGCCACCGAACGCGCTGCGGCGTCGGGGATGATCTGCCAGTAGATCTCGTCGATATAGGGTTTGCCCTTCTCGTAATAGTTCGGGTTCTTGACCAGCCGGATGAACGAGCCCTTCTGCCATTCCTTGAACATGAAGGGGCCGGTGCCGACAGGCGCGTTGTTGTAGGGGTTGGTCTTCCAGTCGGTGCCGTCATAGAGATGCTTCGGCACCATCGGCATCGAGCCGACCTCGAAGATGCCCAGGAACGGGCCGAACGGCTGCTTCAGCGTGAAGACAACAGTGTAATCGTCGGGCGCCTCGACCTTGTCGACCTGCGCGAGGTTGTTGCGGGCACGCGCATGGGTCTGCTTCAGCATCTCGACCGAGAACAGCACGTCAGCCGCGGTGAAGGGCTTGCCGTCATGCCAGGTGACGCCCTTCCTGAGCTTGAAGGTGTAGGTCTTGGCGTCCTCGCTGACGTTCCAGCTCTCGGCGAGCTCCGGAAGCGGCTCGAGCTTGGGGCTATAACGCAGCAAGCCCTCGAAGATGTTGCCCGACACCATCTGGGTCGGACCGTTCTGGATCATCGCAAGCATCAGGCCGGGCGGCTCGGGCTGGATCACCGCATTGATCACACCCCCTGTCTTCGGCTCTTGCGCCAGCGCCGAGGCCGTGAGGCCGCAAGCCAGGAGGAGACCAAGCAACACTCGTTTCGACATCTCGTATCTTTCTCAAGCGAGACCAGCCGTCAGCGCTTCGCAACGTTCTCGCGCGCGAAGCGGCGGCCGGCTCATCCCAGTCCCCATCCACCATTGAGGCTCACACAGTCCCATTCCGCGCCGCAAGATGAAAGTCTCGACAGTGTTCGCACAAAAAATGTACAGCGCGTCCTGTTTTCACTTGATTCATTGTCTTGTCACGGAGACAAGTCGGCTCATGGACAACGCCACACGCTCCGAACGATCCCGCAATGCTGCACTCGATGCGGCGCTTGCGATCATTGCGCGCGACGGACCCGGCCGGCTAACGCTCGACGCGATCGCGCGCGAGAGCGGCCTAAGCAAGGGCGGCGTGATGCATCAATTCCGCACCAAGCAGGCGGTGCTGAAGGCGCTGCTGGAGCGGCAGATGACGCATTTCGCGGAGTTCACTAGTCGCTACATGGCGACGGCACGCGAAGTTTCGGAACAGCCCGAGCTGGCTGCGCAACTCGCGACAGTGCGTGAGGCGAGCGTCCAGCCGAATTCGGCAGCGCTTGGCGTGCTCGCGGCGATGGTCGAGGATCCCAGCCTGATGGAACTGCCGCGTGCGGCTGATGTCGAGATCATCAAGGCCATCAAGGCCGAGGCGAGTGATCCGGATCTCGCCTTGTTGCGCTGGGCGGCGGCGAGGGGATTGCTGTTGAGCGGACTGTTCGGGATGTCGCCGCTTGGCAAGGACGAGCATCAGCGGCTGTTCAAGCGTCTAATGGACGACAGCCAGTGGAATACGCTGGAGAAGCCCGTCAGGCAGCGTGCCGTCAAGGCGGCGCCGGCGGCAAAGGCCGCAACGCCGCGCAAGCGCGCCTGATTCAACGTTAACAACCTCCAACCAATCGCTGCCTAAAACCGCGTCTGCGGCCAAATGCGCCAGCGGTCAATTTTGCACTTTACAAACCGCCTGGTCGGTTTATAAACGGAAACACTGAGGCGGCCCAAGGCAACTGACATGGCCCCGGACGAAGCCTTGGGCTGGCAAAGGTGAACGCCGCAGCCGCGTCTGGTCCCAAACGCGGCTGCGGCCGCCCTTGCCGTTCGACAAGTCGCAAGAGGAGTTCTGAAATGGATCGCTCGATCGCTCTGCGCGGTCTGGGAACGCTGATGCTTGGCACGGCCGTGGCCGGCTGCGCCTCGGTTGTGCCCGTGCCCTATTCGGAGATGGCGTCGTCCGCCTACATGGTGCCCGACAAGTCGGATGCCTCCGGCCGCGTGCCCTACCGCTATTCCACGCCAGTCGACTGGCGCGCCTATAATAAAGTGATCCTCGATCCGGTCGTGGTCTACCGCGGCAAGGATCACCAGTTCGGCGACATGTCCGACAAGGACAAGGCGACGCTGGCCGCTTATATGCAAACCCGTTTTGCCGAGCGGCTGCGCGGACGCTTCGCACTCGTGCGCGAGCGCGGACCGGAGACGCTGCGGATCAGGCTGACGCTGACCGGTGCCGTCACCAATACCCCGGTGCTCGGCACGCTCTCCCGCTTCGACATGGCGGGCGCCGTCTACAACGGCGTGCAGGCCGCGCGCGACGGCGAGGGCACCTTGACCGGCTCGGTCATTTACGGCGTCGAGATCTTCGACGCTGCGACCGCGCGCCTGCTCTCCGCCTACGTCACCAAGCAATACCCCGGCGCCTACGACATCAAGGCCAGCGTCGGCGCGCTCGCGGCCGCCAATGCCGGCGTCGATAAGGGCGCCGATGCGCTGATGGCGCAACTGAACTGACGCCGCAATCCTCCCAACGAAAGGAGCCGCTGATGAACTTTGTCCTTCGCTTCGTGCTGCGCGTCGCCATCACCGTCGTGATGATGATTTTGGGTGGCCGCGCCGGCGCCGTCACGCCCAACGATCCGAGCGGCACCTGGCTCGTCGAGGACGGCCGCGCACGCATTCGGCTCGAGCGCTGCGGGCCGACGCGCGACCGCATCTGCGGCTTCATCGTCTGGATGAAGGAGCCGGCCGACAAGCGCGGCCAGCCTCATCGCGACAAGGAAAATCCCGACCCCGACAAGCGCGCCCGCGCCCTGCTCGGCCACCAGTTGATCATGGGCCTGCAGGCGACGACCGATGGTCGGTTCGCCGGCGATATCTACAATGCCGAGGACGGCAAGTTCTATTCGGTCTCGCTGTGGCGCGAATCCGCCGACCGCCTCAAGCTCAAGGGTTGTCTGATCAAGCTGTTGTGCCAGACCCAGACCTGGCACCAGACCCTTGACGCCCAGCCCGGCCAGCTCATCGGCCTCACCGGCGATCTCAATGGTCCCCGCGCCGACAAGGAATGGGCGCAAGTGCCGCCGCCGAAGGCGATCCAGGCCAAGGCGAAATAGGGGCGCCACGCCGAATTCCTTCATCTCAGGCCAGCGCGCCGAAATCCTTCCAGATAGTGCTCGCGGTCCGCGTCATTGGCCCATGGCAGCTGCGTTGCGATCCAGTCCAGTGAGATATTGGGCTGGGTGCGGCGGAGCTCTCCCAGCGCCATGTCCGCAAGCGCGCTGTCGCCGGTCATGCCGGCGGAGACGGCGAGCACGCGATAGGCGCCGGTGAGATCGCCGCGATGGCGGATTGCCTCGCGCGCCAGCGCGACGGCCTCGTCATATTGCCGCTCGGTGAAGCGCGCATAGCCGGCGATGCCGTAATAGATCGCCAGCGACGGATCGCGCGGTGAGAGCCTGATCGCCTTTTGCGCCGCCTCGAACGAATCGCCGGGGCGCCCGGCATAGGACAGCGCCAGTGCGTAATAGCCCTGCGCCAGCGAAAAGTTCGGATTGAGCGCGAGCGCCTGCTCGAATTCGGACAGCGCGTCCGCAAGCCGGCTGGTCGAGAAGCAGACGCTGCCGAGCGCGGCATGGGCCCAGGCATTCTCGTGATCGCAGCGCATTGCGGCGAGCGCGGCGCTCTCCGCGATCGGCGCCGTCGTGGCGAGCTCGGCCCAGCCCAGATGCACGCCGAACATGTGGCTTGCCGCCAGCACCGCCAGCGCCTGGCCGTAATCCGGATCGATCGCGATGGCGCGCTCGAGCAGTTTCTGCGCCGCGGCGTGGTCCTGCGGCGTGATCCGCCAGTAATGCGACAGCGCCTGCATCAATAGGTCCCAGGCATCCAGGCTCGACGGTGGCTTGCGATGCGTGCGAAAATTCTCCGCGGCGTGGATCTGCGGCTCGATCGCCGCGACGATGCGCTCGGTGATCTCGTCCTGTACGGCGAAGACGTCGACCAGCTCGCGGTCGTAGCGCTCGGCCCAGAGATGACCGCCGGTGGTGGCGTCGTTGAGCTGCGCGGTGATGCGCACGCGGTTGTCCACCTTGCGCACGCTGCCCTCGACGACGTAGCGGACGCCGAGCTCCTCGGCGATCTGCTTGAGGTGGACCGCGCGTCCCTTGTAGGTGAAGGACGAGTTGCGGGCGATCACGATGAACCAGCGCTGCTTCGACAGCGCGGTGAGGATGTCCTCGCTGATCCCGTCGCCGAAATATTCCTGGGCGGGATCGCCGCTCATGTTCTCGAAGGCGAGCACCGCGATGCCCGGCCGGTCGGTTGCGGCGCGCGGGGAACCCCGTGCGACCTCGGCCGGAACAGTCTTGGCTGTCACGTCTTCCCGGACTTCGCCGACGAAGCGAAAGCCCTTGCGCGGAATCGTCTTGATCATCCGCTGCGTCGCGCCGTCGTCGCCGAGGGCCTTGCGCGCGGCGTTGATCCGGCTGTTCAGCGCGGAATCCGAGACGATGCGATCGCTCCAGATCTGGCTGATCAGGTCATCCTTGCTGACCACACGGGCGCGCTCCGCGACGAGATAAAGCAGCAGGTCGAACACCTGCGGCTGCAGCGGCACGGTCGTCCCGGCGCAGGTCAGTTCGCGCAGGTCGCCGTCGAGCACGTTGTTTTCAAAGAGAAATCGCACGTTTCTGTCGTCTCAAGCAAAAATCAAAGTCGTCTCAGGCGAAAATCAACCGTCCGCGAAAGTCTTCCGCCGTCCGGTCCGGCATGGTGCAGAGACCAAACGGTGTCGATGCCTCGGCACAACGGAGCTTTCTATGACCCAACTCGATCATCAGGTTCATTCCATTGGCCCGGAGGTTGCGGGCTCACGCATTTTCAAGTTCATCGCCTTTCTTTACGGAATTGCGGCGTATCTCGTTTTTTTCGTTACGATTGTCTACGCGATCGGCTTTGTGATGGGGCTGGTGGTGCCGAAGACCATCGACACCGGGCCCGACACGCCGACCGCCGAAGCCGTGATCATCAATCTGCTGCTGATGACGCTGTTCGCCGTTCAACACAGCGTGATGGCGCGCCAGCGCTTCAAGGCGTGGTGGACGCAATTCGTCCCCAAGCCGGTCGAGCGCTCGACCTATGTGCTGTTCGCGAGCCTGTCATTGCTCCTCCTGTTCTGGCAGTGGCGCCCGTTGCCGTCGGTCATATGGGACGTCGCCAATCCGGATCTTGCAGTGACCCTGGTCACGCTGTCGTTCGCGGGCTGGGTGCTGGTGCTCACCTCGACCTTCATCATCAATCATTTCGAATTGTTCGGATTGCATCAGGTGACCAACCATCTCGTCGGCAAAGAGGCCTCGCCGCCGCAGTTCAAGACGCCGCTGCTCTACAAATTCATTCGTCATCCGATCTATCTCGGCTTCATCATCGCCTTCTGGGCGGCGCCGACCATGACCGCAGGCCATCTGCTGTTTGCGGCCGTGACCACGGCCTACATCTTCGTCGGCATCGCGCTGGAGGAGCACGATCTCGTCGACCTCTTCGGCGACGAATACCAGCAGTACAAACAACGGGTGTCGATGCTTATTCCCTGGCGCCGGTCAGTCTAGCCGCCGCGTGTTCGCTCGCGCGTCCGCCAATCGGAGGACGCGCAGCCGGACTTCATTTGTAATCCAAGGATTTCAATCCCAATTTCCATCTCAGGAGACTACCAAGATGAAACATGTCGGACACTGCTTCTGCGGCGCGGTCACGATCGAGGTCACGGGCGAACCAGCGGCGATGGGCTATTGCCATTGCCGTTCCTGCCGCTCGTGGTCGGGCGGACCCGTGAACGCCTTCAGCCTGTGGAAGCCGGAGGCCGTCCGCATCACCGAGGGCGCGCAGCACGTCGAGACCTTTGTCAAGACGCCACTCAGCCAGCGCAAATACTGCAAGAAGTGCGGCGGTCATCTCATGACCAATCACCCGCCGCTCGATCTGATCGACGTCTTCACCGCCACCATCCCGACGCTCGCTTTCACCCCCGGCGTCCACGTCAACTATTCCGAGACGGTGCTGCCGATGCGCGACGGCCTGCCCAAGCTGAAGGATTTTCCCGCCGAGTTCGGCGGCAGCGGCGAGATGATGCAGGAGTAAGAGGCACTGCTCTTCCTTCTCCCCTTGTGGGAGAAGGTCGCGCGAAGCGCCGGATGAGGGGTTCTATCCACTCGCGAGACCGTTCGTGAGGACAGAAACCCCTCACCCGGCTTCCACAAGGCGAGAGGGTGCACCGACAACGTGGCGAGGTTACCTCATCCCCGCGCGCCGAAATCCTTCGAGATAATGCGCGCGGTCCTCTTCGCGCAGCATCGGTAGCTCCTGCGTGATCCAGGCGAGGGAGATGCCGGGCTGAGTGCGTCGCAATCCTTCCAGCGCGGAAGCGGCAAGTGTGGGATCGCCGGACATGCCGGCGGCCGCCGTGAGCACGCGGTGCGCGCCAACGAAATCGGCTCGCTGCCGCATCGATTCCCGTGCCATCTGCATGGCGTCCTCGTAATTGCGGCCGATGAACTGGGCGTAGCCGGCAACACCGCAATAGATCGCCGCGAGCGGATCGCGCGGGCTGAGCTGCAGCGCGCGGCGTGCAGCCGCATCGCCGTCCTGCCATCGTCCGGTATAGCACAGCGTGACACCATAGAAGGCGTGCGCCATTGCAAAATTCGGATTGAGCTTCAAAGCCAGCTTGAACTCCGCCAGCGCGTCGTCGAAGCGGCGGCGAAACAGGTAAGTATAGGCGAGGCCGTGATGGGCCCACGCATCGTCGCGATCGGCCTCTACGGCGGCAAGTGCTGCGGCTTCTGCGACGGGAACGGTCGCGGCCATATCAGCCCAGCCCATGTGAGCGCCGAAGATGTGGCTGGTGGCGAGCAGGCCCAGCGCCTTGCCATAGGCGGGGTCGATCGTGATCGCCTGCTCGAGCAGCGTCTGCGCCGACGCATTGTCCTCGCGTGTGATACGCCAGTAATGCGACAGCGCGCGCATCAGGAAATCCCAGG
Organism: Bradyrhizobium diazoefficiens; assembly: GCF_016616885.1. Taxonomy (NCBI): domain Bacteria; kingdom Pseudomonadati; phylum Pseudomonadota; class Alphaproteobacteria; order Hyphomicrobiales; family Nitrobacteraceae; genus Bradyrhizobium; species Bradyrhizobium diazoefficiens. The sequence goes on from NZ_CP067102.1 coordinate 883,513, forward strand.
CATCGAGGCTGCCCGGCGGCTTCTGCTGGGCGCGAAAACTCTCGGCTGCGTAGAGCTGCGGCTCGATCGCAGCGACGATGGCTTCGGTGATCTCGTCCTGCACGGCGAAGATATCGGCCAGTTCGCGGTCGTAGCGCTCGGCCCAGAGGTGGCCGCCGGTCGAGACGTCGTTGAGCTGGGCCGAGATGCGGACGCGATCGCCGCTTCGCCGCACGCTGCCTTCGAGCACATAGCGGACGCCGAGCTCGCGCGCGATCTCGTTGAGATGCACGGCGCGGCCCTTGTAGACAAAGGAGGAGTTGCGCGCGATCACGAAGAACCAGCGCAGCTTCGACAATGCGGTGATGATGTCTTCGCTGATGCCATCGGAGAAATAATCCTGCTCGCGGTCGCCGCTCATATTGGTGAAGGGCAGCACGGCGATCGCGGGCCGGTCGGGCAGGGCGAGCAAAGCGTGCGGCGTTGTGACGCTGCGGCCCGGTTCCGCCGCCGTCGCCGGCCCGGACTTGGCCTCGACGTTGCCGACGAAGCGAAAGCCTTTGCGCGCGATGGTGCGGATCAGGGCCTGGTTCGCGCCACTGTCGCCGATCGCCTTGCGCGCGGCATTGATCCGGCTGGTCAAGGTCGATTCGGAGACGCTGCGGCCGTGCCAGATCTTGTCGATCAGCTCGTCCTTGCTGACGACCCGGTCGCGGTTTTCCATGAGATGGACGACGAGGTCGAAAACTTGCGGTTCCACGGACACGGGAACCTGCTCGCGGCTCAGCTCGCGCAGGTCGGTGTCGAGAAGGTGGTCCCGGAACAGAAACTGCACGTCGAAAACTCGGACCTCACAACGACTTCAGGCAATGATGAAATCAAAAAATGGATTTCGCCTTGAGCTTAGTGAGTCCGGCGGGAGGTCTGTCCGGTTCACTGGAACCACTGGATGGCTGCTATGTCATTTGCGGGGGGAATACATTGTCGCGGCATCCGGGCAGATATCCGGATGCGCCCTGCCGCGTGACGACGGGGCTGAGAGCGCGCGACATTGGCTGTGTGTCGACAGTGAATGTTGATTGTTCGGCTCAATAACCCGCGTAAGTTCCCTCCCACACATAACAACGGCCGCAAAGAAACGCCCATGCCCGCCTTTTCCGCCTCGACCACGGTGCTCGACTCCCTGCTGTTTCGCGATGCCTTCGGCACGCCTGCGATGCGCGAGGTGTTTTCCGACGTCGCGCTGCTTGCGCGCTATGCCGAAATCGAGGTGGCGCTGGCGAAAGCGGAGGCGCGATGCGGCGTGATCCCGCTGGCAGCCGCCGACCAGATCGCGGCGCGGACCGACATCGCTGCGCTCGATTTCGATCTGCTGCGGCAGGAGACCGACATTGTCGGCTACCCGATTTTGCCGCTGGTGCATCAGATGGTGAAGCAGTGCGGCGAGGCCGGCCGCTACGTGCATTGGGGCGCAACCACGCAGGACATCATGGACACCGCCGTGGTGCTGCAGCTGCGCGCCGGCTTCGAGATCATCGAGCGCGATATCGCCGAGCTTCGAAAAATCCTCGCCGATCTCTCGCAGCGTCATCGCGACACGCCGATGGCCGGCCGCACCCATCTCCAGCAGGCGCTGCCGGTGACCTTCGGCTACAAGACTGCGATCTGGCTTGCGATGTTCGACCGCCATGCCGAGCGTCTTGAGCAACTGAAGCCGCGGGTTCTCGTCGGGCAGTTTGCCGGCGCCGCCGGCACACTGGCCTCGCTCGGCGACAAGGGTTTCGAGGTGCAGGAGGCGCTCTGCGCCGAGTTGAAGCTGGGCGTTCCCGTTTCCACCTGGCACGTCGCGCGCGACGGCTTTGCCGAAGCCGTCAACTTCCTCGCCCTCGTCACCGGCTCGCTCGGCAAGATCGCGCTCGACATCATGCTCATGGCCTCGACCGAATTCGCCGAGGTTTACGAGCCCTTCGTCAAGGGGCGCGGCGCCTCCTCGACCATGCCGCAGAAGCGCAACCCGATCTCGTCCGAGCTGATGCTCGCAGCATCCAAGGCGGTGCGCCAGCAGGCGGGCCTGATGCTCGATGCCATGGTGCAGGATTTCGAGCGCGCCACCGGTCCGTGGCACGCCGAATGGATGGCGATCCCCGAGAGTTTCGTGCTGACCGCAGGCTCCCTGCACCAGGCGAAGTTCGCGCTCGCGGGCCTCATCGTGAACGAGAACAAGATGAACGACAACCTCGCCCTTAGTCGCGGTCTGATTGTGGCCGAAGCGGTCATGATGGGGCTCGCGGCGCAGATCGGCCGGCAGGATGCGCACGACGTGGTCTACGACGCCTGCCGGCTCGCCAACGAGAAAGGCATCAGCCTCGCCGACGCGCTGTCGGCCGATCCGCGCGTCGCGGCCCAAATCGATCGCGCTACCATCGAGGCCCTCACTTCACCGAAAAATTACCTCGGTCTTGCGCCCGCCATGGTCGACCGGGTGCTGAAATCGGCAACGCGCTGAAAACCAAACTGCGTGAAACTCCGTATCTTCACGTCCCGCAAGACGCTCGCGCACTTGTGTCTCGTGATGCTAGACTTAGATTGAACGAGAGATTCCGACAGAGGACCCGGCATGACCGATCAACGCAATTCCGCTACGTCCATCGATCCCGTGAAGCTCGACCGATTGGCCGAGGTGGCGGTGAAGGTGGGATTGGGCTTGCGGCCGGGACAGGACCTTCTTCTGACGGCGCCGGCGATGGCGCTGCCGCTGGTGCGGCGGATCGCCGTCCACGCCTATAAAGCCGGTGCCGGCATCGTGACGCCGATCCTCTCCGACGAGGAGATGACGCTGGCGCGCTATCGCCACGGCCACGACAACAGCTTTGATCGCGCCGCCAACTGGCTCTACGAGGGCATGGCGAAGGCGTTCTCGAACAACACCGCGCGTCTCGCCATCGTTGGCGACAATCCGATGCTGCTGTCGGGCGAAGATGCTTCCAAGGTGGCGCGCGCCAGCAAGGCCAATTCCATGGCCTATCAGCCGGCGCTGGAAAAGATCGTCAATTTCGACACCAACTGGAACATCATTGCCTATCCGAGCGCGTCCTGGGCGAAGCAGGTCTTCCCGAATGATCCCGAAGATGTCGCGGTCGGCAAGCTCGCGGACGCGATCTTCGCCGCGTCCCGCGTCGATCGCGAGGACGCCACGGCCAATTGGGCGAGCCACAATGCGGTGCTGCGCGAGCGCACCAACTGGCTCAACGGCCAGCGCTTCCGCGCGCTGCAATATTCAGGTCCCGGCACCGACCTCACCATCGGCTTGGCTGATGGCCATGAATGGGAAGGCGGCGCCTCGCTCTCCAAGAACGGCATCAGCTGCAATGCCAACATCCCGACCGAAGAGGTCTTCACCACGCCGCATTGCCGGCGGGTCTATGGCCATGTCGTGAGCTCGAAGCCGCTGTCCTACCAGGGCACACTGATCGACGACATCGCGGTGCGTTTCGAGGACGGCAGGATCGTCGATGCCAAGGCTTCGCGCGGCGCGGAGGTGCTGAACAAGGTGCTCGACACCGACGAGGGCGCGCGCCGGCTCGGCGAGGTGGCGCTGGTGCCGCATTCCTCGCCGATCTCGCAGAGCGGGCTGTTGTTCTACAACACGCTGTTCGACGAGAACGCAGCGTCCCACATCGCGCTCGGCCAGTGCTACTCGAAGTGCTTCATCAACGGCGCGCAGCTCACCCCGCAGCAGATCGCCGCGCAGGGCGGCAACCAGAGCCTGATTCATATCGACTGGATGATCGGCTCGGCCGAGACTGACATCGACGGCATTCTGGCCGACGGCAGCAAGGTGCCGGTATTCCGCAAGGGCGAGTGGGCGAAGTAACCCACGATCGTGCCCGCGAGTTCTTCAGCTCTCCCCGCTGGGGAGAGGTGAACGTCCCTCGCGACAGTCTTTCTTGTGTCTCACGCCGCCGCGTTGCGCAGCATCGGGTTGTTGTCGATGCTGAAGCGATTGAACAGTGTCGTGAACGGGCTGCCGTCGGTGGCCCGCACGATGGCGTCTGAAGCCGCGACCGCCTCATAGAGCGCGCCGACCGGATCGTCCCCCTCCGACAGGTCGAGCTGCGTGCGGATCTCCTCTCTCGCCTCGTTGACGTCGTCCTCGTCGTCGAGCGTCGCCTCCAGCGCATCCGCCGCGCGCCGCATCTCCTGGAGGTCGCCGCCGGCGGAGAATTTGAGGATGTCGAGCCAATAGGGGCGGGCGACCACGATCTGGATGAATGCTTCGAAGCTCTCGGCGATAATGCCCGCGCGTCCATCCGGTGAGACATAGAGCACATTCTGCGACGGCAGCAGTACGAAAGCGCCGCCTGAGCCGTCACTACCGATCTGCCGTGGGCTTTCGACGCCGTCGATGGTGAACCAGGGCTCCTCGTCCGGCGCGAACGAGACGTCGAGGCTGCCAAGCCATGCCACGACCTCGCCTTGGGCTATCAGGACCTCTGGGGTCAGGGGCATCGACGGGGCTCCTTCTAGTCGTTCCGCGCACTTTGTCGCACCCCGGAAAAGATCGGTTCATGTGCACGAATTTGCAGCGAAATCTCGACGTTAACCGCTTCGCATCTGCAACTTGCGGCTGATTGTCGGGGGCCGGCGTAAGGAAGAATTAAAAACCGGTCACTAGCGTTCTCAACATCTTTCGAAGCAATCCGGGATTAAGCCCGGTTAATCACATTGTACCTTCTGGGGAAGCAGATGTCGCCGGCATTGATTGAAATCGGTAGTTGTAACGTGGATCTGGAGCTGCGGCCGATCGAGCCGGCCTGGATCATCGAGGGAAACCCGGTCTCGCGTTCGCACATCCTGTCGACCAGCTCGGATGGCACCTCCTCGACCATCATTTGGTCCTGCACCGAAGGCCGCTTCAACTGGTACTATGATTTCGACGAGACGATCATGATCCTCGAAGGATCGATCGTGTTGGAGAGCGACGGCATGCCGCCGAAGCGCTACGGTATCGGCGACGTCATTTTCTTCCGCGATGGCGCGCATGCCAAATGGCATGTCGAAGGCCACGTCAAGAAGATCGCCTTCTGCCGCAAGACCAACCCGGCCGTCATCGGCTTCATGATCCGCGTCGTCAACAAGCTCAAGCGGATGTTCGTCTCGCCCGGCGAGCGGCCGTCCCGCACCCTCATGGGTGCCGGCTAATCTTTTTCAAGGACGCTTCCCAGCGGCCACGACGGAAGAGGGGGCGGGACCAATATCCCGGCCCCTCTTTCGCGTCATGATGGTCGTTCGCTCTCTGGCGACGTTCTCGTCAGCCTTTGCGTCGCTTTGCCCTGACATCCACCACCAGCCGCCAATCGGCGGCCGTCGCCGGCTTGACCTCGCCAAGCCAGTGAAAGGAATCGTCTGTGATTTCAACGAAACTCCAGCGCGTCAGGTCGCCGGCTTCGGTCGTGCCTTCCTGCACGATGTCGTCGCCGCGCGGACGGCCGATCTGCTGACGGAACACCGCGCGCCCAGGGTCGAACCAGGAAATCCGCCACGCGGACATGGAGGAATCGTAAACCCGCAACGTCGTGCCGTACCAATTGCCGGCGATCGGGAAGGCGGGCGCGCCGGCGGGACGGGGAATGATCCAGACGTCCTGGATGGCGCGCCCTTCCAGCACCCAGCCGAAATGGATTTCGCCGGGTGCGGTGTGCTTCGTTCCGTCAGCGCCGTGGGCGGTGATCTCGGCATCCCAATCGCCGACGAAGCGGCCATAGAGCTGAAGCGCCGCCGCATGCTCGGGGTTGGGTCCGTTCGCGTGCAGTAATCTCGCAAAGTCGGTCATGTCGATCTCCTGTTGTCCGGAGATCAGCACGACCGGTCGGCGGCTGACTTGGAGAAAATTGCGCGTCAAACCCCGTCGAGAATGATCACCGTCGGCGTCGACGGGAGCGTATCCCGCGATATCAGCAGAGAGCGCTCGGTGCGGCGGTCGATCTCGAACTGCTGGCCGATGCGGCGCATGAACTCGTCGAGCGGGGCGGCGAAGCGGTGCATCGGCAGCACCACCGAGGCGCGTAAGCGCTTGGTGATCTCCGAGACGCCGTCGAGCGACATGGTGTAGGTGCCGTCGATCGGCACCATCACGATGTCGAGCCGCCCGATCTGGGCGAAATGGCTCTCGTCGAGCTTATGATGCAAATGGCCGAGATGGCCGATGCAGAGGCCCGCAACCTCGAAGATGAAGATCGAATTGCCGTCGCGGATCATGTCGGCGCCGGAATCGTCACCAAAGTAGCGGCGGATGTCGGTGGTGACGTTGCGGATGAAAGTGTCGCCGATGCGTTCCGACACGATAGCCGGCTTGCCGTCCTCGCCCAGCCGTGCAGCACATGGGGAATGCGCTTGTCGGGATTGAGAGAATAGTGGGTGCTGTGGGCCCGGTTCATGGTGACGACATCGGGCAGCCGGCCGACCTGATAGGCGCCGCTGTAATCGGTCGCGATGCGCACACCGCCCGGCGTGTCGATGAAATAGGTGGAGTGACCGGCATAGGTGATCTCGACCTCGGCCGCGACCGCCGCCTGCCGGAACGCGACCGGCATGGCGCGGGGCGCCGCATTCGCCATCGCCAGGCATTCGCTGCGCTGTGGCGGCTGTTGGGCGAGGGCAGGGGAGAGACATGCGCTCAACAGCGCAAATGCCGCCGAAACTAATCGCCACATGTCCAGTCCCCGATGACGTCAGGGAAAGTCTAGCGTGCAATGCCGCGCGTGGCCAACAGGACGCGATCAACAGCGCGTCAGTGCCGCAGGTCTACCGTTCGCCTGCCCAAGCCGCAGCGACGATTTCATTCATTTCCTCGATCGAGAGAGGAGGGCCTTTCCTCTGCGTGCGCAAGAAGCCAAAAGCGTCTGAAATCTTGCCCTTTGATGGCGCTCTCAATTCAACGCTTCCGTTCGGAAGTTCACTTGCGACGAGCATATCGCCCGGCTGCACACCAAGGTGCTTGAGCAACTCGGCGGTCAGCGTCACCTGCCCTTCAGCGGTCACCTTGAATGTCTGCATTTCCCATCAATAACGCAGAATGGACTGGCCTTAAAGAGACAAATGAGCGCTGCCCTCATTCCCGTCTTGGGCTGAACCTCCAGGTGATGGCAACCAGGCCCGCGGTGATCAGGCCGCTGACGATGCCGGCGATCGGGAGCGTGAGCAGCAAGGCAGCGGTGGCGGCCCAGCCAATCGAGGAGAAGGCTTCGGCGAAGGTGGCAAGCCGTGACGAGGTCTGGCGGCGGCGGAATTGGCTGCGCCGGGCCTGGACCCGGAACCAGAGCTGGATCGCTGTGGCTGAGGCGGCGCTGATGATGATCATGGCTGCCGTAACCGCAGCCTGGAATGGCGAGGCGAAAGCCAGCGCGGCCACCAGCGGGCTGAAGATGATGGCGATCGCGATCAGCACCACCTCGATCTTGGCGCGGATGACGCTCGTGGGCGTCAGCGGCGCTGTCGCGACCAGATCAGGCGCGTCTTCGCCGGAGATCGTCAGCCAGGCGAGCCCGCCGGCGAGCTGGCCCGCGGCCATCACGATGACCGGCGAGATCAGCGTCAGCGCGGCAGAGCTGTCGGCAAAGCTGCGCCACAGCAGCAGCGCCGGCGGCACCAGATAGAGCAGCTGCATCAGGGTCTGCGAGATCAGCCAGGGATCGCGACAGAGCAGCACGAATTCCTTGCGCCGCAACGCCTGCTGCCGCGACCCGCCGCGGAACGGACGTTCCTTCGCGCGCTTGCGGCCGGACGTGCCATAGGCGGCGGCGTCGATCGCGGTGTCGGCGAAGCGGCCCGAGAAGATCGCCATGACGCATCCGAGCAGCACAAGCCCGAGCGCGAGCAGCAGCAGCAGCGCCTCGCTGTCACCCATGGTCGCCCGCGCCGGCCACCACCAGATGCTGTCGACGTCGGGTGCATGGGCGGCGAGGGTGCCTGACGTCAGGATGGTGAAGCGCGACAGCGTGCCGTAGGAGATGATCGCGGCGACCTGGAGCGCGATCACGAAGCCCGCGCCGATGATCGCGGCCAGGATCTGAGCCACGAACCGCGTGCGCGCCGGACCGATCAGGCCAAACAGCAGGATGGTGACGGCAATCGCGATCGCCGCGGCCGACAGGCCCATCGCAATGACGACGCCGAAGGCGGCAAGCCACCGCGCGCCGCCGCCGATCACCAGCACGTCGATGAAGGGCGTCGAGAACAGCAGCGCCATCACGGTAACGGTAAGCGCGATCGCGGCGATGCGCACCGAGAACAGATTGGCGAGCCGCGCCGGCGAGGACATGATGAGGTCGAGATCGGCGCGGGCATAGAACACCCGCGTTACGGATTCGATCGCTTGCGACAGCATCAAGGTCCAGGCGAGAAAGATCGTCGCCGAGATCACGATCAGCGAGGATTTGTCGAGCGGCAGTTGCAGATTGGCGAAACGGCCGATCACGGCCCAGGCCGGCACATGCAGCAGCGCGGCGAAAAACAGCAGGCCGATCACAGCGGCACGGGCGCGCCTGCGCCGGCCGCCCGTCATCATGGCGAACCATTCGCGCCAGGCGAGCCGAAGCTCGTGACGTGCAAACCAGGAGAGCGCGGTCGCCGAACTCATGCAGCTTCCTGGAGCGTCACCAATGCGATGAAGAGATCTTCCAGGCTGGTGTCGGCATGGCCGTTCTGCTGACGCAGCTCGCTCAGCGTGCCCTCCGCGACCAGACGGCCCGAGGCGATCACGCCGATGCGGTCGGCCATGCGCTCGGCCACCTCGAGAATATGCGTGGTCATGATAATCGTGCAGCCGGCCTGAACGCGCTCGCTCAGCAGGCCCTTCACATGGCGGGCGGAGATGGCGTCGAGCCCGGTCAGCGGCTCGTCGAGAATGATGAGGCGGGGATCGTGCACCAGCGCGCCGGCAAGCGCCACCTTCTGGCGCATGCCCTTGGAGAACCCTTCGCAGCGTTCGTGGCGGTGCGATTCAAGCCCGAGCGAGCTCAGGAGCTCCTCGGCGACCGGTTTCGAAGCGGACGGTGCGATGCCCCAGAGGCCGGCGACGAATTCGAGATATTCGAGCGGAGTGAGCTTGTCATAGATCATGGGCTCGTCGGAGACCCACGCCATCACCTGCTTGGCGGCGACCGGATTTTGAAGCGCGTCGATGCCGAAGATCGAAACGCCGCCATCGTCGGGTCGCAGCAGGCCTGCAACCATGCGCAAAGTGGTGGTCTTGCCGGCGCCATTGGGGCCGACCAGCGCATAGAATTCGCCGGCATGGATGGTGAGATCGAGGCTGTCGACCGCCAAACGGTCAAAACGCTTCGTTAACCCTCGGACTTCCAGCGCCGAGCTGTCCGGCTTCATGACGGCCACACCATCCGGTTTTGCATCGGTCGCGACCATGACTTGAAGATGTTTCGGCACCGTGAATCGCGCTGCCGCAAATTCCGCTTCCGACTTCGACTGCGCCTTGGACTAAAGGCAAGTCACCGTTTGTTGACAGGGCTTGGCGGTTCAGGCTGAATTGGCGCCGGGACAAAGGGCAGCTCACGCGGTGAAACGACCGCGTAGGGGCTGGACACAAGATGCGGCAAGGCGGTCGTCAAGAACCGCAGGTTGCATCCGGAGGACGCGGCGATGCTGGATTTCGTTCAGCAGCTGGTCAGCGGTGTTGCGCTCGGCTGTGTCTACGGCCTGATCGCACTCGGCTTCGTGCTCGTCTACAAGGCCACCGAGGTCGTCAATTTCGCCCAGGGCGATCTGATGATGCTCGGCGGCTTCTTCGCCTTCACCTTCATCGGCATGATGGGCCTGAACTACTGGATCGGCTTTGCCGGTGCGGTGGCCGCGATGGCGCTGTTCGGCATGCTGGCGGAGCGGATCGTGGTGCGGCCGATCCTCGGTTATCCGCAATTCTCCATCATCATGGCCACCATCGGCCTCGGCTATTTCCTGCGCTCGGTCGCCGGCATGATCTGGGGCACCGACGATTTCAAGATCGAGACGCCGTTCAGCCAGGGCGTGCTGCGCATCGGATCGCTGGTGCTCGCCCATGACAAGCTCTCGGTGATCGCGGCGACCGTCATTCTCTGCGCGCTGCTCTGGCTGTTCTTCAACAAGACCACGCTCGGCACCGCGATGCGCGCCAGTTCCGAGAACATGCTGGCGGCCTACTACATGGGCATTCCGGTCAAGCGCGTGGTGTCGATCGTCTGGGCCATCAGCGCAGCGGTCGCGACCTGCGCCGGTGTGCTGCTGGCGCCGATCACTTTCATCCACTCCAATGTCGGCCTCGTGCTCGGCTTGAAGGCGTTTCCGGCCGCCGTGCTCGGCGGCTTCGGCTCGATCCCGGGCGCCGTCGTCGGCGGCGTGCTGATCGGCGTGATCGAGAGCATGGCCGGGTTCTATCTGGCGGAAGGCTGGAAGGACGTCGCGCCCTATATCGTGCTGCTGGCCGTGCTGCTGCTGAAGCCCGAAGGCCTGTTCGGCCTGCACGCCCGCAAGAAGGTCTGAGCGCATGCGCTTCCTGTTCAAGACCGACTATGAGGACGACATCAAGCTCTTCCCGCATTCAGGCCATGTCGTCTCCTATGGCCTCTTGCTCGCGGTGCTGCTGATCGCGCCTTACGTGCTCTCCAGCTATCTGATGAGCCAGCTGGTCTTCGTCTGCATCTATGCCACCGTCGGCGTGGCGCTGATGATCCTGACCGGCTTTACGGGACAGGCCTCGCTCGGGCACGCCGCGTTCCTCGCGATCGGCGCCTACACGGCCGCCTACTTGCAAAAATACAATGTCCCGTTCCCGGTCTACTTCCTTGCCGCCGGCGTCCTGACCGGCTGCATCGGCGCGCTGGTCGGCTTTCCGGCTCTGCGGCTGCAGGGCATCTATCTCGTCATCGCCACGATCGCGTTCGCCTTCATCGTCGAGGAGATTCTGGCGCGCTGGGAGAGCGTCACCAACGGCAACGAGGGCCTGCGGGTCAAGGCGCTGTCGCTGCTTGGCGTGACGGTCTCGCGCGACAGCCCGACTTTCTATTTCCTCTGCCTTGCCGTGCTGGTGCTGACCATCGTCGGCACGCTCAATCTGTTGCGCTCGCCGACGGGCCGCGCCTTCGTCGCGATCCGGGACTCGGAGACCGCGGCGCGCAGCATGGGCGTCAATGTCGCGCTCTACAAGGTGAAATCCTTTGCGATCTCGGCCGCGATCACCGGCTTTGCCGGTGTGCTGTTCGCGCACAAGCTCTCCTTCATCTCGCCGGAGATGTTCACGCTGCAGCTCTCGATCGAGTTCATCATCGTGATCCTGATCGGCGGCACATTCAGCCTGCACGGCGCCGTGCTGGGCGCGATCTTCATCGTGATGATCGATCCGTTCCTGACGTATCTCAAGGACGACATGCCCGGCATCATCGCCGGTATCGCCGCGACGTTCGGCGCGGGCACGGCGACCGCGGCAAACATCCAGTCCAAGGTCGCGGCCTTTGCCTCGCTGAACGGGCTGAAGGGCGCGATCTACGGAATCATCATCATGCTGTTCGTGCTGTTCGAGCCGCGCGGCATCTACGGCCGCTGGCTGAAGATCAAGCTCTTTTTCCAGCTGTTCCCGCTCTACAAGCGCGCGACCTTCAAGCGGCAGAAGATCTATGTCAAGTCGGAGCGGAACCGATGAGCTATTTCCGCGCCGAGAACCTGTCACTGCATTTTGGGGGCCTCAAGGCCGTCGATGCGGTGTCCTTTGCGGTCGAGAAGGGCGAGATCCTCTCGATCATCGGGCCGAACGGCGCGGGCAAGAGCTCGATCTTCAATCTGATCTCGCGCATCTACCGGCCGACCTCGGGCCGCATCTTCTTCGAGGACCAGGACATCACGGAAGAGCCGCCTTACGACATCGCCAGGCTCGGCATCGCCCGCACCTTCCAGAACATCGAGCTGTTCGAGAATGCGACGGTGCTGTCCAACCTCCTGGTCGGGCGCCATCGGCATTCCACCACGCAGCTCTGGCAGGAATTGCTGTTTCTGCCGAGCGTGCGCGCCAACGAGAAGGTGCATCGACGCCGGGTCGAGCAGGTGATCGAGTTCCTCGATCTCGAGCCGTATCGTGATAAATTGATCTCGGGCCTGCCCTACGGCGTGCGCAAGGTGATCGAGCTCGCGCGCGCGCTCTGCTCGGAGCCGAAGCTGATCCTGCTCGACGAGCCGTCCTCCGGCCTCAACGTCGAGGAGACCGACGACATGTCGTTCTGGATCCGCGACATGAAGAGCGAGCTCGGTGTCACCGTGCTGATGGTCGAGCACGACATGTCGCTGGTCAATCGCGTCTCGGACCGTGTCATCGCGCTGAACTATGGCCGCGTGCTCGCCGTGGGCTCGCCGGCCGAAGTGCAGCAGCACCCCGATGTCGTCGCCGCGTATCTGGGAGCGTGATACATGGATGCGACCCCGGCGCCCGAGATGATCTTGAAACTCTCCAACATCGAGAGCTATTACGGGCCGATCATGGCGATCCGCGGCATCTCGCTGGAGGTGCCGCGCGGCCGCATCGTCACGCTGCTGGGCGCCAACGGTGCCGGCAAGACCACGGTGCTGAAGACCATCTCGGGCATTCTCGATCCGCAAAAGGGCGCGATCGAGTTCATGGGCAAGCCGATTCAGCGCATGGAGGCCGACCGCATCGTGCGGCTGGGCCTCAGCCATGTGCCGGAGGGACGCGAGGTGTTCCCGTTCCTCTCGGTGCGCGAAAACCTGATGATGGGCGCCTATCCGCGCAGCGACCGCGTCGGTGTCGCGGACGATCTGGAGCGCGTCTACGGCTATTTCCCGCGATTGAAGGAGCGCATCAATCAGCCGGCCGGCCAGCTCTCCGGTGGCGAGCAGCAGATGCTCGCGATCGGCCGCGCGCTGATGAACCGGCCGACGCTGCTGCTGCTCGACGAGCCCTCACTCGGCCTGTCGCCAATCCTGGTGAAGGAGATCTTTACGATCATCCGCCGGGTCAACGAGGAGCAGGGCATGTCGATCCTGCTGGTCGAGCAAAATGCGCGCGTGGCGCTGGAGACCGCGCATTATGGCTATGTGCTCGAGATCGGCCGTGTCGTGATGAACGATAGCTGCGCTCGCTTGATGCATTCGCAGGACATCCAGGAATTTTACCTTGGCGCCAAGGAAGCCGGCGCGCGAGGCGAGCGGCGCTGGAAAAAGAAGAAGACGTGGCGATGAAGACTTGGCGATGAAGAGTTGGCGCGAAGCGGCAACGAGGAGACACGCATGGCCCGACCGGCGGTGTTGACGGTCGCCGACACGATCGCGAGAAGTTTCCTGCGCGCCGCAGAGGTGCGCGGCGACAGGCCTGCGATCCGCGAGAAGAAGTTCGGCATCTGGCAGCCCACGAGCTGGCGCGACTGGCTGCAAATCTCGAAGGAGATCGCCTACGGTCTTCGTGCCACCGGCTTCGTGCCCGGCGACGTCGCGTCCATCATCGCCAACGCCGTGCCCGAATGGATCTTCTCCGACATGGGTATCCTGTGCGCCGGAGGCGTCTCGTCCGGCATCTATCCGACCGACGCGTCGGCCCAGGTCGAATATCTCATCAATGATTCCGCGACACGGGTGGTCTTCGCCGAGGACGAGGAGCAGCTCGACAAGATCCTGGCTTGCCGCGCGCGCTGTGCCAGCCTGCAACGGATCGTCGTGTTCGACATGGAGGGCCTCTCTGGCTTCTCCGACGACATGGTGATGTCGCTGGACGAGTTTCGCGCGCTCGGCCGCAACCATATGGTCGGCCGCCAAGCACTGTGGCAGGAGATGATCAACAGCCGCAGCGCCGGTGATCTCGCAATTCTCGTCTATACCTCCGGCACCACAGGCCCGCCCAAGGGAGCCATGCATGCCAACCGCAGCGTCACGCACCAGATGGGGCACGCCAACGACTTCATCCCGGCGCGGGAGGACGAGGACCGGCTGATCTTCCTGCCGCTCTGTCATGTCGCCGAGCGCGTCGGCGGCTACTACATCTCGGTCGCGCTCGGCTCGGTGATGAACTTTGCCGAGAGTCCCGAGACCGTGCCGGACAATCTGCGCGAGGTCCAGCCGACCGTGTTCCTCGCGGTGCCGCGCATCTGGGAAAAATTCTATTCCGGCATCACGATCGCGCTGAAGGATGCGACGCCGCTTCAGCAATGGGTCTACCGCCATGCAATCAAGATCGGTTATCGCATGGTCGACTGCCGGATCGAGGGCAAGGCGCCGTCGCTGGCATTGCGTATCGCCAACCGCGTCGCCTATCAGTTGGCCTTCCGCAACATCCGCCGCATGATCGGGCTCGACCGCTGTCGCATTGCCTTCACCGGCGCGGCGCCGATCGCGCCGGACCTGATCCGCTGGTATCTCGCGCTCGGCATCGACATTCACGAGGTCTACGGCCAGACCGAGAACTGTGGCGTCGCGACCATGATGCCCGCGTCGCGCATCAAGCTCGGCTCGGTCGGCAGGGCGGTGCCCTGGGGCGAGGTCGCGCTCTCGCCCGACGGCGAGATCCTGATCAAGGGCGACTTCCTGTTCATGGGCTATCTGAACCAGCCCGAGAAGACGGCGGAGACCATCGATCCTCGCGGCTGGCTGCGAACCGGCGACGTCGGCACCATCGACAATGAGGGGTTCGTCCGCGTCACCGACCGGATGAAGGACATCATCATTACCTCCGGCGGCAAGAACATCACGCCGTCGGAGATCGAGAACCAGCTCAAATTCTCGCCCTATATTTCGGATGCCGTCGTGATCGGCGACAAGCGGCCCTATCTCACCTGTCTCGTGATGATCGATCAGGAGAATGTCGAGAAATTCGCCCAGGACCACGACATCCCCTTCACCAATTACGCCAGCCTGTGCCGGGCCAGGGAGATCCAGGACCTGATCTGGCGCGAGATCGAAGGCGTCAACGCCAACTTCGCCCGCGTCGAGACCATCAAGAAATTCTACCTGATCGAGCGCCAGCTCACCCCGGAGGACGAGGAGCTGACGCCGACCATGAAGCTGAAGCGCAATTTCGTGAACAAGCGCTACGCGGCGGAGATCGATGCGATGTATCTCGCGCGCGCGGTGGCGTGAGGCGCAAGCAAACAGCGAAGCGGTGACGGCCCCGCCCTTCGCATCATACGGGCCCCAAGGAGAGGAGACGTCAATGTCGAGATCGTTGAGAGCGTTCGGCCTTGCTGTGGGTGCGGTGGCGCTCACCTGTCAGCCGTCCCTAGCGCAAACCAAGGTCACCAATGAAGGCATCTCGGCCAGCGAGATCGTCATCGGCACCCATCAGGATCTGTCGGGTCCGATCAAGGTCTGGGGCGTGCCGGTTTCCAACGGCATGAAGATGGCGGTCGAGGAGATCAATGCGGCCGGCGGCATCCAGGGGCGCAAGATCAGGATGATCCTGGAGGACAATGGCTACGATCCGAAGAGGGCGGTGCTGGCCTCGCAGAAGATGGTCGAGCGCGACAAGATCTTCGCGATGATCGGACCAATGGGTTCGCCCACGGTGCTTGCCGCCCAGGATATCCTGTTCGACGCCGGCGTGCTCCAGCTGTTTCCGCTGACGGCGGCCGAGTTCACCTTCAAGTTCGACCCGGCCAAGCCGCAGGAGCGGCTGAAGTTCAACAATTTGCTGCCCTACGTCGAAAGCACCCGTGCCGCGCTGAAATACATGATGGAGTGGAAAGGTTTTCAGAAGCCCTGCATCATGCATCAGGACGACGAGTACGGAAAGAACGTGCTCGACGGCTTCAACCAGCAGCTTGCCGCGATGAAGGTGCAGCCCGCCTCGATCACGAGCTACAAGCGCGGCGCATCCGATTTCAGCGCGCAAGTGGCCAAGATGAAGTCCGACGGCTGCGATCTGGTCGTGCTCGGCACCGTGATCCGCGAGACCATCGGCGCGATGGGCGAGGCGAAGAAGCTCGGCTGGGAGGTCACCTTCCTCGGCGCCACGCCGACCAATGTGCTGGAGGTGCCGACGCTGGGCAAGGAGGCGGTCGAGGGTCTCTATGCGGCATCAGGCTTCGAGATTCCTTACGAGGACACCGCCAAGGGCAAGGTCCACGACTGGCTGATCAACTACAAGAAGATGTTCAACACCGACGCCAACACGCAGGCGATCATCGGCTACAACGCGGTGATGACGTTTGCGTTCTACGCGGACAAGGCCGGCAAGGATCTGACCGGGCAGAAGATGCTGGACTCGCTCGAGGCAGGCGAGAAATTCCTCGACATCTTCAACTCGCCGCCGACCAAATTCTCCAAGACCGACCACCTCGCCAACACCATCACCCAGGTGCAGCAGGTCAAGGGCGGCCGCTGGGTGCTGGTGAAGGACAATCTGATGTTTTGATGGCTTCGCGGCTCTCGCCGCCTGCTCAGTGTACCCTCTCCCCTTGTTGTGGGAGAGGGTGGCTTCGCCATAGCGAAGCCGGGTGAGAGGTCTCTATCCTCACGAGCAGTAGA